>JBCDCO010000132.1:0-15638 GCA_039181635.1 Cyanobacteria bacterium P01_G01_bin.19
AAAAAGTAAAGGTTACTGGAAAGCGAAGTGATACGGAAACGGTCATGCTTCGTTTGGAGGAGGGTTGTTGGAAAAGTATCGACTAAGATAACTCGCTGGCAGCCTATCCTACTTCATGCTCGGTTTTGAAGCAGAGGGTGGAAAGGTGACTTTCCGCTCGACTGTAACAGTGAAGATCGACCACTAACGATTAATATGCCCTAAAGGATTCCTTTCAGTCATATCCGCAGGTGTATCCTTGTATCTTGAAATCAGGGTATCAAATCCTGATACCTTAGATGAAAGTAGTAGACCGTGGTATCCTCGGTTATTTAAAACCGCACTAAAGCTGGGTCACTACCTTATCTCTCTCCTCAAGTAAACTCAAACAATGGGCAGCCATAACACCTAAAAATCTGGGGTCGGTTCGAGAAAAAATCAGACAAGAATGGAATGTTGTTGTGAGCAAAGAGACAATCAAGAGAATTCTAAAATGTTTTGGAACAAAATATACAATTAATTTTGCTTAGATACTTACTTCTATTATCGACCTGTTTCAACAATATGGAGTCGATCTTACAACTTTAAATCAGCAACTAATCGAAGAGGTTCAATAAACACAAATCATTTCGATTATCGATAATTGCGATCGCATAGCATTAGTAATAAGTAGTCGTGCAAATTTAATTGGATAGTTTAGATTGGGGAAAGGGAAAAGGGAAAAGGAATATAGAATGCACAAATAATTTTGCATTGGTACTTATACGCTACCGTTGATATTCGGCGATAATTGTAGCTTCAGCTAAAATATGATCTTTAATCAAAAAAGCTAATTTAGCCCCTGTAGTAGTCTTATCGGCAGGGATGCTTTCTACATTCAAAGCATAAATCGTAAAAACATATTCGTGAGGCTGATCCCCTACAGGAGGGCAAGCACCACCATATCCCACATCGCCAAAATCAGTAAATCCTTGACCACTACCATCGGGCAGTTTTCCTCCTTGGCTCGTAATGTTGGCAGGTAGACTGGTAACATTTGCTGGGAGATTAAACACCGTCCAGTGCCACCAACCAACCCCAGTGGGCGCATCAGGATCGAAAACCGTAATCACATAACTTTTAGTCCCTGTAGGGGGATTTTGCCAGCTAAGTTGAGGAGATATATTTTCGCCAGTACAGCCAAAACCATCAAAAACTAATGATTCTGGTAAAGTACTGCCATTTTCAAATTGTTCGCTTTGTAGGGTAAAAGAAGAAGCCAAGAGTGGTAAAGTCGAAACATTAACGCAACCAAAACAGATCGCAGCAATTAAAAATTTACGCATTATCATTAACCGAATAGTATTTAATACTCTATATTTTGCCGTTAAAATGCGATCGCCTTAGTACATTTTGGTTCGTAATTGCGCCTGTTTAGTTCATTTTTGGAGATTACGCTTAACTTGACTTGGCTCGATCTGAAAATATTGATAAAAACGGCTAGCAAAACGAGAAGGGGATTCGTAACCGCAAGCTATAGCTACTTCAGCGATCGCATATTTGTCTTGTTGAATCAGTTCCATTGCTTTTTCCATTCTGGCTGCGGTGATTATTTGACGAAAGCTAGTCTGGTGCTTTTTTAGCTGACGTTTAAGAGTAGAGACGCTAGTATTTAATTCTGCTGCTAATTTAGTAGTCGTCCAGGGCTGGGATAAGTCCTGACAAATAATATTAGCAATGCGAATTGGTAGATCGGGATAGATAATCTGTAACAGTTGTCCCTGCCATTCGCTGTTAAGCAACAACAGCAATACTTCCATTACCCGATGCTCATTCAGGTATAAGCTATGGTTGCTAATCTCATTTAACGTACTTTCTAATAAATAAACTAAAGAGTTAGCTAAATCTAAGGTTAGAGGAATTTTAAACTGTAGCTGTGGTTCGTAGCTGGTGCGATTGATTAGTTCAGGATAAGCCGATCTGATTCTTTCTAGTAAAGATGAAGATAGTTCCAACACCAAAGCCAGATAAAGACTGTCCTTCTCGTCTGGCTGATTGATTACAGTAATAGCTATTCCAGGAGGCACACAAAATAGTTCTCCTGGCTGAAAAAGATAATTGCGATCGTCGAGATATATCATCTTACTTCCCTGTAAGACGACAACTATCATCGGCTTTTCTAGGATAAGTTCTCGGATACATTGTCGATGGCGTACCGATAATTTGGTTAGAGTGCCTAACTTTTCAATCGTAACTGCCTCTTTTAAGCTCAAGCTGTCGAATTTATGGCGTTCGACTAACGATAAAAGCCGATCTTTGAAATTTTGGTCGAGACTAGTTGATTTTGCCATTGAATAATTGCGATCGCATCATAAGTACTCGTGCAAAATTAATTTCATCGTTAGGGTTGGGGAAAGGGAAAGGGGAAAAGGTTAAAGAAAATATAAAATGTGTAATCAATTCTGCTTGGGTACTTATATCTGTTGGAACAATTTTAGGCGATCGCAATTATTTACAGGTCGAGATCGGACTTCTTAATTCTAATTTCGATAAGTATCAATATCAATGTAGGCATTCACATTTGATAAAAATTTAATATTATTTACATTGAAACCTATTGCTGGAGTAGTTTGAGTATCATCCGTCGTAATCCAAAGCACCACTTCTAACCGAGCAGAAAGATGCAATTTTTCAGCAATTTCTTTTATCTGATTAGTTTTTGGTTTTAAAATTTTGATTATTTCTGATGCCATTTCATCAACATCAATTATTTCGTTAATTATCTTTTGTGTTGATAATTTCCAAGAACTAGAACGGGGTATTCTACCTGGTACTCTTTCTCCTCTTCTTCTTACTGATGTAGGTTTAATATTTAGATAATCAGTTACATCATTTGGTTCAAAATCTTCACCATCTAAAGCAAAATATACGTAGCATTCATTAGTGTCCAAAATATCTCCTCAAAACTATATACTGCACCTAAAAGAAGAGTCGTTAGGGTGGGAAATGTCGGCAAAGAACTAGGGAAAGCTACTTATACCAGCTTATATAGCGATCGCTTGGAGTTTAAGACAGTCTACTACGGCGGTAAAAAGGGTTTTGGTAATTAAGCAAACAAGTATCTCTACTAATTTAAAGAAATTCCCTGATTCTCTCTAAGTCTCGGTCAATCTGGGAATCAATTGCGCCAAATTACAGGGACGATGGCGGGAATCAAGTTGGTCTTTGATAATACTCCATCCTGTCTGACAAGCACCGCTAGAACCAGGGAGACAAAAGATATAAGTACCGTTAGCCACACCCGATAAAGCCCTAGATTGAATGGTAGAGGTTTTAATCTCTTGATAGGAAATCATCCGAAATATCTCCCCAAAACCCGCGATTTCCTTGTCTAATAGGGGTTTAATTGCTTCAGGAGTGCCATCTCGTCCTGTAACTCCCGTACCACCAGTAGTTATAATTACTTGGACAGATTCATCAGCAATCCATTTCGATATTACAGCGCGAATTTGGTAAATGTTATCGGGAACAATGGTTTTTTCTGCTAAAGAATGTCCTGTTGAGGTTAAGTTATCCACCAATATTTTGCCCGATTTGTCATCAGCTTCGGTTCGCGTATCGGAAACCGTCAGCACAGCAATTTTTAATGGTAGTAAAGATTCTTGTTGGTTCATTTTTAGTTTTTATTCAATTAGGATTTAAGAGAAATATTTTTCTATTTCTAAAATACTTTTACCAAAACAACTATTCACAATCTCTGTAACGCGATCGCTGTTTAAGTTAGGTAAAGAATTGCTGGTAGTTAATTCTATATACCCCGAATCGCGATAAGCAAAGAATCTAATTTTGTTATTTTCCCACAGCCAAACTTCAGCAATCTTTAAATATTGATATTTAGTTAAATCGTCGATACTCCCAGATGTTAGATTGATCTCTACTGCCAGATCTGGCTTATCTTTATCTATCTCAAAACAGTAAGCTACGTCAGGTTCTTTACCTTCTTTTCCTTCTTCCTTGAGGGTTGTTTGATTGTAAGGAAACAGTGCAAGGTTGTTTTTACGGCAGTAAGCCCAAATAATTGCTCGAATATAATCACTAATCAACTCATGGTTACGTCCTGGGGACACAATTGTAATTACTCCGTTGCGAAATGAGACTCGTTTACTTGGCAAATCTAAACTAATATATTCAGCCCAAGTCGTATTAGTAATTGTGGTAATGCGATCGCTTTCTTGTGTTCCAATACTTAACATTATTGCTGAAGAAATATAGTTACATTGATTCTTTTTTATCGTATGTTTTAGCCAGAATGCTAAATAACAGGCGATGCTTGAGCCCTTCGGACTTGCTTCAAAATCGCGATCGCGCTTCAGACTTAATTTAGCATCTTCCTTTGCATAGTCTGTTAACTTAGTCTTTTAGCTCGCTTAGATAAATTTGGAGTTACCGATCTTGACTCAAAAAATTTTACTGACAGGTGGTGGTTCTGCTGGTCATATTACAGTGAATATGGCTTTGATACCAATGTTATTAGAAACAGGATGGGAAATAATCTATATGGGTTCTTTTGATGGAATCGAACGAGAATTAATTTCTAATATTCCTCCAGTTACGTATTTTGCTATTTCTACAGGAAAACTAAGACGGTACTTCGACATTCAAAATTTTATCGATATTTTCCGCATAATTAAGGGCATATTTCAAGCTTATTGTACAATTCGCCAGGAAAAACCAGAGCTGGTATTTTCTAAAGGTGGTTTTGTTTCTGTACCTGTTGTAATTGGTAGTCGATTAAATAGTGTACCTGTCATTACTCACGAATCAGATCTAACTCCAGGATTAGCTAATCGTATTAATATGTATTTCGCTCAAAAAATTTGTACTACATTTGCAGATACCTTAAATTATTTACCTCAAGATAAATGTCAACATATTGGTGCGATAGTACGTCCAGAATTAAAACAAGGCAACCCAGAAAAAGGTCGTGTTATTTGCCAGTTTGATTCTAAAAAACCAGTAATTTTAGTAACTGGTGGTAGTCTTGGTTCTCAATATATCAATCAAACAATTCGCTTGCTTCTCGATTCATTATTAGAAAACTTTCAAATTATCCATATTTGCGGTCAAGGTAATTTAGATTCAGGCATAGAGCGGTCTGGATATAAACAATTTGCCTATGTTTCCGACGAACTACCAGACTTAATGGCACTATGCGATTTAGCAATTTCTCGTGCGGGTTCTAATTTTATTTTTGAATTTCTGGCATTGAAAAAGCCAATGATTTTAGTTCCATTATCCAAGAAAGCAAGTCGTGGCGACCAAATTGAAAATGCCAAAATTTTTCAAAACAAGGGATGGGCAAAGGTTATTTTAGAAGAAAATTTAACTAAAGAAATTCTGTTGCATTCGATTATTGATGTTTATCAAAACAGAGAAAAATATAAAAACCAAATGAACGATTACAATAGCGATCTCTCTTTATCAATATTATTTGATTTACTTTCTCAATCTACATCAGTTCATTCCTAATATACCTTCGTTAACCTGCCCAGTTATTCGCTATTTTTTTATAAAGGCAAATTTATTATTCCTGTAAAGATAAAGTTCTTGTTTCCTTGCGATCGCAATACAGAAGCTAAATATTATTCTTAAGTGCGATCGCTTTACTTCAACCTCAACGCTACAATATAACTAATCCGCTAATCATCAAGGCAATGCAAGCATCAAGCAAAACCTACTATTCTCCTCAAGAATATTTAGAGCGAGAAACCAAAGCAGAATTTAGAAGCGAATATATAGACGGGCAAATAGTACCTATGGCTGGGGATAAAGTCAATCATAATAAAATTGCGCTTAATCTAAGTAGCTTTTTGAATTTTTTTCTTAGAAAACAGCCATTAGAGGTTTTCATGAGCGATCTACGCTTATGGATTCCTGACTGTAATCTATATACTTATCCCGATGTTATGGTTGCTGGTAAGCCTTTAGTTTTTGCCAAAGAGCGCGAAGACACTATTACCAATGCCATTGCAATCGCCGAAATCCTCTCAGACTCTACAGAAAAATATGATCGTGGTGATAAATTTCGCAGGTATCGTACTATTCCTAGTTTTCAAGAATATTTACTGGTTTCCCAAACAGCAATGCAAGTAGAAAAATTTACTAAGAATGATGCTAATCAATGGGTGTTGTCTGAATATTCCGAGTCTGAAGACATTATTGCTTTTAAGAGTTTTGAGCTTGAGATTAGTTTAGAAGACCTATATCGAGATATTGACTTTGCCGTCAAGTAAATAGGTAAGTTTATCACGATCGCCTTAATGACTAAAACTAATTTCGACTGGCGATCGCTTTTTTGAGTTTCAATATTTGACATTTTACTAATGACTTTTGCAAACGTCAGTTTAGCTTTTAACTTTTGCAATTATTACAAATCCATGCGGAATTCTATTCCATGTCGGTCGAAACCCAATCTTTGATAGAGTTGATGAACTTTTGGTCTGGAAGTGCGACTGGTAGCTATGAGTTTATAACAATTTGACTCTTTTGCTACCGCAATTACTTTGGCAACCAATTTTGAACCAATACCTTGACCGCGATATGATTCGTTTACATAAACATCTTCCATCAAACCAAACGGGCGATCATGAAGATCGTTTTGCATCAAATAGATATATGCTCGTCCGACTTCAATACCATTGTCTATGATCACAATACGAATACCTCTGGCATCAATATCTTGTTGTTTAAAGTTCACCAGCATTTCGCCAATTTTTAGCTGAATTTACCCTCTACTGTTTTAATTTAGAGTATCAGATTAAAAAATCTAAATGTTAGCCTTAAGTGCGATCGCCTTATCTAAACTTTCTTTCAACTCGGTTATATTCATCGTTCCAATATCTCCTTGTTGGCGAGTGCGAATGCTTAGAGTCTGAGTTTCAACTTCTCGCTGACCAACTACTGCTACTACAGGAATTTTTTCTAACTCGGCATTACGTATTTGTTTGCCCAAACGTTCCCCCGAACTGTCTATTTCTACTCGATAACCAGCCTGTTTGAGATTAGCAACAACAGTTTCAGCATATTCTCTAAAAGCATCGCTTACTGCTAGCAAGCGTATTTGTATCGGTGCTAACCACAAGGGAAAATCCCCTGCATAGTTTTCGATTAAAATTCCGTAAAAACGCTCTAAAGACCCAAAAATTGCCCGATGAATCATAATCGGACGTTGACGAGAACCATCGGCTGCCACATAGTCCATGTCAAAGCGTTCGGGTAAATTAAAATCTACCTGGATAGTGGAACATTGCCAAGTACGTCCGATCGCATCTTTAATTTTGATATCGATCTTAGGACCATAGAAAGCACCACCACCCTTATCTTCGATGTAATTCCAACCTTTAGTATTTAAGGCTTCTACTAAAGCCTGAGTCGCCAACTTCCAACCTTCATCCGTACCGACAGACTTATCTGGGCGAGTGGAAAGATTGACTTCATAGTTTTTAAAACCAAAATCTGAAAGAATCTTTTCCGTTAAATTGAGTACCCCCAAAATTTCCCCTGCAATTTGGGTAGGCAAACAGAAAATATGGGCATCATCTTGAGTAAAACCCCGCACCCGCATCAAACCATGTAAGACGCCAGAACGTTCGTAGCGATACACAGTCCCTAATTCTGCCCAGCGCAGGGGTAGTTCTCGATAGGAATGGAGGTCATTTTTATAAGTTAAAACGTGAAAAGGACAGTTCATCGGCTTAATTTGATAAGCCTGTTCCTCGATATCCATCGAATCGAACATATTTTCGCGATAAAAGTCAAAATGACCCGATGTTTTCCACAAGTCTAAGTTTGCAACGTGAGGAGTATAGAGAAGTTCGTAACCTCCATCTAGATGAGCTTTACGCCAATAATCTTCAATGATGTAGCGCATAGTTGCACCGCGAGGATGCCAAAATACCAAACCGCCACCTGCACCTTCTTGGATACTAAACAGTTTTAAATCTTTTCCTAGTTTGCGATGATCTCGGCGTTTGGCTTCTTCTTGTTGCTTTAAATAAGCTTCTAACTGTTCGGGAGTTTCCCAAGCAGTACCATAGATGCGCTGTAGTTGAGCTTTGGTTTCATCTCCCCGCCAGTATGCCCCTGCGACACTTTCTAAGACAAAAGCCTTGGGGTTAATCTCTCCAGTGAAGTTTACATGAGGTCCCGCACACAAATCCCACCAAGATACAGTAGCAGGAATTTTGACGGGTTTAATTAAAGAAGGTTCTGGTAAAGCACCTTTAAGCTTTTCTCCTACATTGGGCAATCTACCGCCGTCAGGACTTCCAATATAATAGCGAGTGATCGTTTCTCCTTCGGGAATGCTAGCTAAAATTTCTAGTTTGTAGGATTCATTTAGCTGTTCGATTTCTGCTTTAATTTCTTCCCTAGTTACCTCTTCCCGAATAATGGGCAAATTAGCTTTTATAATAAAGCGCATTTGCTTGGTAATTTTCTTCAAATCTTCAGGAGTAAAAGGTTGCGAGCGATCGAAATCGTAATAAAACCCCGTATCAGTAGTAGGTCCAATAGTAACTTTTGTCTCTGGAAACAAAATCTGTACTGCCATTGCCATAACATGAGCGCAAGTGTGACGAATACGCTCTAATTTGGCTGGATTAGCAATTTGTAAGGGAGACTGAGTTAACTGACTGACCATTGGTAAATTATTATAATGATAATCGTTATCATAATAGCGTAGATTGATGATGGGAGTTGGGCAATATAGCCGTACAAAGTTAGATTAAGTTACTACGAAAGTTATTGGTTCGTAAGTAACCCTAGACGATTTCATTGCCATCGAAACTAGTCGCCAAAATTCTTTCCTGCCTTGCGAAATTTACTCAATTCAGCAATACAATGCTAATAGAAATTCAAAGCAAGCGCTTTGGCTCGACCTCAAAGATATCTTATAAAAATTATTGTAAAGTAATATAAAGTAAGCTCAATTAAGTCGTGATTATGGAAGCAACTAAATTATCTGTCGGCAATATTACTCTTCCATCTCTAGGTATCGGTACTTGGTCGTGGGGCGATCGCTTATTTTGGGGTTATGGTTCCGACTATGGCGAGCAAGAAGTAGAAAAAGCATTCTTTGCAGCCTTAGACGGTGGTGCAACTTTTTTTGATACTGCCGAAGTTTATGGCTTGGGCGAGTCGGAAAGACTTTTAGGACGCTTTCTCAAACAAACGACACAACCCGTACAAATCGCCACCAAATACTTCCCTTTACCCTGGAGATGGGATAAAAAAGCGGTAGCTGATGCTTTGACAGATAGCCTCAAGCGACTCGATGTCGAGCAGATAGATTTGTATCAAGTTCACATGCCGTTTGACTTCTTTATGGGTCAAGCAACTTTGATGGAAGCTCTAGCCGATGAGGTGAAGCGAGGTCGTATTCTTTCTGTAGGAGTGAGCAACTATTCAGCGACGCAAATGGAACAAGCCTTCGATCTTCTAGCAAAATATGACGTTCCTTTGGCTGTCAATCAAGTTCGCTATTCTCTGCTAACTCGTAAAATAGAGCAAAACAGTATTTTTGAAGTAGCCAAAAGGTTGGGAATAACTATTTTGGCATATAGTCCTCTCGACCAAGGATTATTAACGGGGAAATATACTCCAGCCATGCAAGACAAGGTTACGGGAGCGAGAAAACTAGATCCAAAATTCTCTGCTAACGGTCTGAGAAAAATCGAGCCGATAATTAACCTTCTAGAACAGCTTGGCGAAAAGTATCAAAAGACAACAGTACAGGTTGCTCTTAATTGGCTGATAGCTCAAGGAGACGTAATTCCTATTCCTGGCGCAAAAAACGCTCGACAAGCAGAAGAAAATGCAGGGGCGATTGGCTGGTTGCTCGATTCTGGAGATGTACAACAACTCAGTAATTTAAGTCAAAATCTTTGAGTAAGAGCAAGCAAATAAAACTATACAATTTATATACTTAACAATAATACACAGATAAACGAGACTTTTGGAGGTCGTAAATGGCAGCTCAATTTAAGCATATTATGCTGATGGTTAAAGACATTCCCGCTACAGTAAAATTTTATAGCGAGGGATTAGGACTTAAAGTAATTACATCCAGCCCAGGATGGGCGGAACTAGATGCAGACGGCACTACTATTGCCCTTCATGCAGCTTCTGAAAACGGTCAATCAGGAAGTTCTCCTATTTTGAGCTTTCATGTAGATGATGTTTACGCAACCATCGATACTCTTGCTGAAATTGGTGCAACTCTAGAAGGCAATGTTAGAGAACCTTCGTTTGGCAAAGTGGCAGCAATGCGTACTCCTGAGGGAAGTATTATCAGTCTTTTACAACCCAGTGTAGTCAAGGCTTAATATTTATTTCTTAAAATAGTTGAGAAATGCGATCGCACCTGCAAAATTACTCTTCTTCGTCCGAATCATTAGATTCTACTCGATCTCTAATTCCGACTGCATATTCTTTAGTGGGAATAGCCAGAGAAAATGGAAATAGTAAAGTATTGAAGTCTGAGTAATAAGGATTGCGATCGCGCCAATTATTTAATTTTCTTCCTGATTGAATTGTCATACCATGAGTAGTAGCAAACAAAACAGCTAAGGCTACCACCAAATATAAACGCTCCAATGCCTTGCGATCGCGAATCTTAGATTCTTCCAATTGACATGGAATATAAAGCTAAAACTATTCATTTTCAGCTTCCCACGATTGCTCTACCTTTTCTTGTTTCTGACCGTATTTCAACTCTTTTAACTACTTGTGTCAGGCAGCCAGCTCAAAACCATTGACTGCTTGACGACTAACTTCTAGTTGTCTGGCAAGATCGGCTTGCAACCACTGATGCAAGCTTCGCAGTTCTTTCAGTCTATTTTTCATTTCTTGCTCTGCTGTCTGTCAAGTATCACTTTACATAAAAAACCAACAAAAATGTCAAGTTTGACTTTACAAAAGGAAGTGATCGCGTATAAATTTTTAATGTAAGTCTCTTCTACCAATGCTTCTGTACCAAGGCACTCTAGGCTATTTTTATTAGTGACTAAAGCTTTGTTCTCGCCATAGTAAACTATCTTGAACTCCAGGCGATCGCTCTTGAGGTTATAAAGTGTATAAGTATCCTTTTCTGCAATCTCGTCTTCTTCTGTAACTTTAGATACTGGGTTAAACCTATTCAATTGCTAGCATTTTTGCAAGGAAAAAAGATTAATTTTTTTGAATAAAAGTGCAACATTTTTATCTCATCTATGAGTGTTGCGT
Organism: Cyanobacteria bacterium P01_G01_bin.19; assembly: GCA_039181635.1. Lineage (GTDB taxonomy): Bacteria > Cyanobacteriota > Cyanobacteriia > Cyanobacteriales > Xenococcaceae > Waterburya. The sequence continues at coordinate 11,242 of JBCDCO010000132.1, forward strand.
TTGAGACAATTTTCAAGTCGATTATGTTAGTAACTCGTGACATTTTTAGCTCATAAGTTAGTTTTTCTTTGACAACAATTAAATAGAGATATTAGGAGTATGAATAATGGCTTTTCACGGAGATATTTCTTCTAGCAAAGATGCAGTTGGTGTAGCGGTAGTAAATTATAAAATGCCTCGTCTACACACCAAATCTGAGGTAATCGATAACTGCTATAAAATCTCAGAAATGATTGATGGAATGAAGGTAGGATTGCCAGGAATGGACTTGGTAATTTTCCCCGAATATTCTACTCACGGTATTATGTACGATCGCCAGGAAATGATGGATACGGCGGCGGTTATTCCTGGAGAAGAAACGGCAATTTTTGCAGCAGCCTGTAAGCGAAACAAGGTTTGGGGTGTTTTCTCTATAACAGGGGAAAGACATGAGGAGCATCCAAAAAAAGTACCCTACAACACTTTGATCTTGATGAATGACCGAGGGGAAATCGTACAAAAGTATCGTAAAATTATGCCCTGGTGTCCCATTGAAGGTTGGTATCCAGGTAACACTACTTATGTTTCTGAAGGTCCAAAGGGACTTAAGATAAGTTTGATTATCTGTGATGATGGCAACTATCCTGAAATTTGGCGCGATTGTGCCATGAAGGGTGCAGAATTAATCGTACGCTGTCAGGGCTATATGTATCCTGCGAAGGAACAGCAAATAGTTGTTTCTAAAGCGATGGCGTGGATGAATAATACTTATGTCGCAGTTGCCAATGCCTCTGGTTTTGATGGGGTTTATAGCTACTTTGGACATTCGGCAATTGTAGGCTTTGATGGACGTACTTTAGGAGAATGTGGCGAAGAAGAAAATGGCGTACAGTATGCAACTCTTTCTAAGTTTGCCATTCGTGACTTCCGCGCCAATGCTCAATCTCAAAATCATTTGTTCAAATTGATGCACCGAGGTTACACTGGCTTAATTAACTCTGGAGAAGGGGCTGAAGGGGTTGCAGCTTGTCCTTTTGATTTCTATCATGACTGGGTAAATAACCCCGAAAAAGCTAAAGAAACAGCCGAAGCCATTACTCGTTCTACAGTTGGTACGGAAGAATGCCCCATCGAAGGATTACCAACAGAAGTAACTCCAGTAGAAGCAACCAAAGTGGAAACAGAAATTAAGCCAGACATAAAAGCAGAACCAAGTTTAGTTTAAATACTTGGATAAATTTAGCAGTTTTTTTACCAAAGCGATCTCGAAGAAATTTCCTTCAAGATCGCTTAGTATCGTGTTAAATTGTTTGCAGCTTAAGGCTTATGTGTGGCATTGGCAACTTTTAAACACCTTAATTAGCAGCTAACTGTTCTGGAGTAATGGATTTATCTTGAGGTAAAGGACCTAACTTCACTCCGTCAGGGTAGTATTCCCAACCATCTTTGATTTTAATTTCCTCATCCCAAGGTAACTTATATTTACCTTCCGCTAAGTCTTGTACCCAAGTCAGATAGTTGGCACGTTCTCCACCAGGTTTACCAACATATCCCCTGCATCCAACATTGAAGACGTTATTTTCTAATGCCCAATTTTTCCGTGCCTCATCTACTAAACGAGGGAATAGTTCGGCTGTAACAATTTCCCAAGGATTGCGATGTCCCTGTTGAATGACGTTGCCATCATAATTACAAACAGTACCCTCACCAAAATAGTAGAAGACCTCATCATAACCAGCTAGGTTAACAGAGATAGTGTACATCAGATTCTGCCAAGCATTGGTACGATTTGTCCAAATCCATTGATCGTTAACTTGAGTCGAGTAACCAGAGATCCGAATGTAAACATTGCAACCTTTGTATGCTGCCTCTCTCGCTAATTCTGGGAACATTCCATCGTGACAAATACAAACCGCCAGTTTAGATCCTTTTGGTCCCTCACACACTGGCATCCCATAGTTTCCTGGATACCAGGGTTCGATCGGAACCCATGGTTGAAGCTTGCGATAGTGAAGCGCAATCTCACCTACATCATCAATAATGATTGCTGTGTTGAATGGTGGTAGTCCTTCGACATCGTTTTTCTCCATCAAGGAGAAAACCCCCCAAATTTTGTTCCGAATGCAGGCTTTGCGAAACTCATCAATCTCTGGACTATCTATTGTTAACAGCATTTCGTCATAAGTCCAGATTTTTGTATTTAGCCCTTGAGTAGAATATTCGGGAAAAACAATTAAATCTAAGCCTGGATAACCAGCTTTAGTATTATCTACCGCTTTACATATCTGCTTAACCTGCGTTTGAATGTCTTGAGGTCCTTTGATAACAGGAACGGGATATTGAATCATTGCGACCAATAAAGATTCCGCCCACGAACTAACACTACCAGTGCTTGCCATGTTCTTATTCTCCAAGTTTTAGTTTTACAGAAAAAATCTCCGCAGCGAATCCTTTAACAGTTGAATAGCTGCAATTTAATGAATCGTATAGATCGGTATCAAAAAGCTTATAGACATCATCTTAAAAGGCTTACTAAACCATATCTGTATAGATAAGCACAGTTATGATAATCATAATCATTATCATTTTGATTTCTCAGATTGACTGAAACTTAGAAATAAAAAAAGCGATTGCGTCCTAGAGGACATTGTGCCCTTGTGGCTTGCCCTCGAATGGGGGTATACCGCTTCGCATAAAGCTAGCCGAAGGCATCACCTTAGCATAGCAGATATACTTTTTGCTTAATTGCCAAATCCCTTTTTACTGCCATAGTAAACTGTCTTAAACTCTAAGCGATCGCTATAGGGGCTGTAAAGAGTATAAGTAGCCTTTCCTGGTTCTCTGCCGACATTTCCCACCCCGACAACTCTTCTTTTGGGTGCAGTAATAGTTTGCGTGGGTTGTTGGCGATCTAAAGTCATCACCGAACTATTAACCGAACCTGTTTGTAATTGGTATTCAAATACTTGACCCGAACGACCACAGAAGAGATGATTTGCCTGGACTCTCTGCAAGCGATCTAACATTTGCCAGGGTTGGGTTTCGGGGGTTAACTCATCGCTGACGCTAATAGTACTGCCGTGAATTAACAAACAGTCTAATTCAAAGAAGCCAAAGTGACAGTTGCGTAACCAATATACGGTTTCGCGAGATACTGAATCCCAAAGAAGTTTAGCGGTTTTTTTGCCAAAGCGATCGATTAATTCTGTTGGTTCTGCTGTCGCACCCAAACCGTGCAAAGCAAAACATTGTTCTTCCCACCAACCAACGCATACTTGGGGTACTAATTCTCCTGGTAACGGATTCTGAATACGTTTAATGACTGTTTCGCTATCTGGGTTGGCTGCAACGATATCCCCCAGAATATACAATGCTTCTGCTCGAATGCGCTGGCGTTTGATATCTGCTAACACTGCTTCGTAAGCTGCGATATTTCCCTCAATTCCGCTTAATATTGCCCACATCGATCTGCATATTTTTAAGAATGATAATCATTATATCCAAAAATTACATGAGAATTTGGTCGCGTTTTGCCACGATCGCATTAACTATTAAAACAAACAATTAATCTACCCAGTTATCTAACTGTCTGCTCTAAATTGACTATTTATTAACGTTCAATACGAAAGATGTTCAGAGATTTAAGGAAATTACTGCGATTAGTCCATTACATCTAATTTAAAAATGCAGTTGAGTAGATTGTAAGTAGAGACTATTGTTTAATTCTTTATCCCCAATCCCAAGAGTCGATCGCAATACCTTACCTAAAAGTTAATCTCATCACAGAAAATTATTAACTGTTTGCGGTGAAGGCGATCGCAGCCAAAAATCCAGTGACCAGAATCAGCAGCATAAAAGTGATCGCTCGATAGACAGATAAACGTGAGTTCGAAGTTCGGAATTCGAAGTCCTAAAGGACATTGTGCCCTTGTCCTTTAGGATACCGCTCCGCATATGGTATACCGCTCCGCATATTAGGAGTTATGTTATTCATAACGAAAGAATCAGAAATTCAGACCTTTAAAAATTGAAGAGTTACACAATGTTTCTCCCAGGGAATGTTGCACCAGGCGACAATCGGTTTGGTTAGTTGTGGGACTGCTACAGGCTATAGCGACCGCTGTAAGAAAGAGTAATATCCCCTTTAATTCCCCCTTCTTTATGGCGCTAAGTTCGCGATTGTATTCTGCGAACTATCTTTTATTTTGTCCAAAGTCCAATCATTTACAAAAAAATTAAAAGCTAAAGAAAATTAACCTACTACTCACTACCTAAAGCTATAGAACTTACGCATTGACAGAAGAATGAGATAATGCTGTAACGAGTAAAATTAGAGAAAAAATAGGTATCGGATAATTAGAAAAATCAGCAAACCCTCCACCGCACAATGCCAGCTTGAACACTATACATTGTTTTTA
>JBCDCO010000133.1:0-15491 GCA_039181635.1 Cyanobacteria bacterium P01_G01_bin.19
AGGAAATATACGCCAGTGAAAGTAATCTCGATGAGTTCCGTACCTTAGCTCTCGATAATCTTAATAACGACAGTGATTTAATCTTAATAAACTATCATCGCAAGGCTTTAAATCAAAATGGTAGCGGTCATATTTCACCCATCGCCGCCTACCATCAACAAAGCGATCACTTCTTAATTATGGATGTTGCAGCCTATAGATATCCGTCAGTTTGGGTAAAATCTACGCAATTATGGCAGAGCATGGATTCTATAGATAGTGTTTCCGATCGCACTCGCGGATTTATCTTAGTGCAAAGTAAGTAACCTGCATAAATGGACTCAGACACCGAGCGAAACTTCTGAACTATCGACTCTCAACTTCACCGCATCGCCATATTTAATCTCGGATATGGGATAGGAAATAACCTCAATAATCGAATCCGATTGAAAATGTCCGATTTTGGTTTCGGGATGGGGATAGTAAATCAAACCTCGGTAAACGGTTTCTCGGAAAGTTAATTGGCAAGGAGAAAAAGAAAATGTTTCGGGTTGATAGTCAGGATGCCATTTAACCAGAGGAAAAGTGTATTGGGGATTTTTGATTTTAAATTTATGAGGTGCAATAGAAATGTTTAGGGTACCCAGAAAATAGTCACTCAAATCCAAACCTAACTTTTGAAAGTGGGGTAGCTGCATTTTTAGAGTACCAAAGGCATAAGGACTGTCTTTAGCCATTCCCGACGCAACCTGATGTCCAGGTCGAACAATTCCTGAGATTTTAGTCAATTCTTGCGGCATTGATGACGAGTCATAAATTAGTTTTAAGTTAAAGATTTCATCAAACCCATAAATTTTCGCTTGCGTTCGTGAACTGTAACTAAGTTAGTGCGATAATCCGACCATTCTCGCTTGCGATCGGCTGCCAGAAAGGCACTGCGAGCTTTTTCCAGCCATTCAACGGCTTCTTCATAGTATTTTGCTTTTCCCTCATTGACGATCGCTTCTGCTTTTTTGCAGGCATTACTAATCACCCAATCAGGATGGGTATTAACCGCCGCATCCATTACTTTTTTAACGGAACGGTTGCCATAGTAGCTGAAATTATCCACTATCGCGATCGCCTTGTCTACCATCCCTTCATGGAGATAAATATTCACTTTGGCATCTTCCGCACCCCAGCTATGATAATCGGCTAAAGTAGCTAATAATTCTGGTTTTATCTTTAGCCAATCTTCTGCCGCTAGTTTTTCTATCTGTAAATAATCAGCAAAATTGGGGCTGGCTTGGAAAGCTTTGATTTTTGCTTGGGTTGCAGTCTCAACATCATCCAATTCTAGGGCAATTTCACTCGCCCATTTTGCTAACTCGTACTGGGATCTGCCTGGTAATTCTAAACCCTGCTTGGCGATCGCCAATGCTTCTACCTGGGCATTTTGTTCGTTAACCAAGCACTGAGAAAATGCTAATGCCTCTTCGTTGGTAGACATAGAACTTGCTGCTGCTTGCATGGCTTCGGTTACTCGCTCTAAACGCACTAGCATATTCAAATAAAGAACAATCTGTCCTTCTGCTTCAGCGAGGTAAAGATACTCCTCAAAACGTTCCTGTCTTGCCAGAATTTGCAGTCGTATCAGTGCTAAATCGTCGGCGTAATATGGTGCTTCGCCATCCCATGCGCCCAAAGAAGTGATGTTTCCCTGAAGTACTTGCTGCAGAGGTGGATAGTCCCAACCTTGTTCTAAAGCGGCAGCTACCAGATCGAAATATTCTCCCCAACAATTACGCCAAAATTCTAAATGTACCTGCAAATCTACTTTTTCAGTCTGTTCTAAATCGGCGCTCAAAATAGTTTCACACCACACATCGCTTAACTGGCTGGCTACTTCCCCGTTATCTACACCATATTCATCCACCACATCCCAATTTTCCACACAGGATTCGGTAATGGCGGTTAGCATAGCGATCGCATTGCCATAATCTCCTTGCTGAGTATACATCTGAGCATCTTGAATCAAACTATAAATTTCCTCGCTGGCAATGTCTTCTTCTCCACCGTATTCAAAATGCCGTACGGAGTCTTCCAAGATATATCTAACTTTAGATCTGATAGCGTTGGGATTAACTGTTATTTTTCTCCGAGATTTATTAGCCTCAGTTTCGACTACTACAGGCGGAACAATGCGATCGGCAAAACGCTCGATATCGTTAAGCAATTCTGGCTTATCGGCAACCAATTTTTGAATCAAATTTTGAGTTTGGATTTCGTTGAGGCGATCTAGTATTTGCTCCAAACTCGGGCGAGACTTGATTTTGTCTGGTTCGTGGAGGCAAGTCAGCAAAGCGGCAACTCTGTGCTTGCAGTAGCCACCCCAGTCATAAGGACAGGTACAATCAGCCTCGATAAATTCATCTTGTCGTATATTTATGGTGACTTGATAAGGTCGAGCATTGTTACCCAAGACTTCGGCATAAATCGACTCTCCTCGTCGATATATCTATCTTACGCAATTTTTATTATAGTAGTCTTGCCCCCGTCGCCAAGATTTATCCGTAGCATACTGACGAATCATTTCTAGATTTAGTTGAGGAATAGACATCAGCTTAAAAAATACGTCTTTTCTCGATCTTACAGCGATCGCATTTTCTCTATTGTCATCGCATAAACTAATTTACAATTTATTTTCCTCGCGCTCGATTACCAAACAAATGATCCAAACCAAATGTTTTCAGATATTCAACAATTGTCAATTATCCATTGATAAACAGATTACTTTCAAACCGTATACTCAATACGAAAGCGTCTGCCTGGTTTGGACTGATGATTTAAATAATCCTCAAATTCAACCTGTTCCAAACCAAGCCGTTCAAAAAGAGCTAGTTCCTTTTTTGTTAGAGGAAAAGGCAAGCTGGTGGCGGGTTCGGACTCCTCTCTCCCCCGACAAATAACCAATAATGTCCCCTGGTGTGCCAGTAGTTTAGAGATCGACTCAATGCCTTGGGATCTAACGTCTGCGGGTAATGCCTGAAGGGTATATGACTCCAAAATAAAATCGTATTTATGCTTGTTGATTACCTGAGGATTTAACAGATCGTCCACAATGTAATTAACTGGCGACTCGGGAAAACGCTTTTTACACCAGGCGATCGCCGTAGGCGAAATATCAAATCCAGTCACGCCAAATCCCAATTCTGATAAAGCTTGTGCATCATCACCCAAACCACAACCAACAACTAAAGCCTGTTTCCTATCTCCCCGCACATTATTTTTTTTAACCCAACTGTCTAAATTGGGATTAATGGCTAAATCTGCCCATTGAATATCTGATAAAGCTTGTGCATCATCACCCAAACCACAACCAACAACTAAAGCCTGTTTCCTATCTCCCCGCACATTATTTTTTTTAACCCAACTGTCTAAATTGGGATTAATGGCTAAATCTGCCCATTGAATAGCCGATTCATCTCCTGCTGCATTGCTATACAACTCTTCAAACCATCCTGTGGGATCGTTACGAGAATAGAATTTTTGAGCTAAGTCCTGAACGTTACTCCGATTAATTTCCGTCATGATTTTGGCAATTCAAATAAAAAAGGTGCGTTTTTGGCACACCTTTAAAATACTAGTTTAGTTGTTAGTGTTGTGAATAATTATGGCTAATTATCGATTTACTCAAGTTTCTGAATCTGAGGTAGGAGTCTCAATAAAAGTTGGGGATAAAAATGCCACTACTGCACCCAACATAAAGCCAATAATATTGCGGAATAAAGGTAAAAATTCAGGGGTACGAGTAACGACTGGACCCATACCAAAAGCGATAAAGAGAATCCCCCACAAAGGAGACATAATCAAACCCCATTGCCAAGCTATAAACTGACCTTCCTGGCGAGGAATCACTGCTACACCCAAGATTACACCGCCAACAATCGAACTAATTAAGGTCAGAATCCACAACTCTTGGGATAGCCCAGGTACGTTGTTACAGCCATCTTGAACCAAACATCCTTTAACTGATTCGAGAGCGTTGACGATCGCATTATTCTCGCCATTTTCTCGGATATAGTACATATTGCCAAAACGAGTTTGCAGTTCGATCCAAAAATTACGCGGCAAAAGTTCGTATACAGCATCACCAATGCTAAAAGCCAAAAGATTGCCTCCCCTGCCATCAGCTACCAATAAGATACTTTTATCATCTAAACCCCAGAACTTTTTAACTGCACGACCAGGAGAGCGGTCGTATTGAGTTAGAACGCGCATTTTCCAACCTGTTTCTGCTTCAAAACTTTCTAGATTCTCAATTAATGCATCTTCCTGAGATTGAGGTAGAAAGTTAGCCAAATCTACGACAGGAGTTTCTTGTTCGGGTAGTAATTCTGGATTGTTTACCGCCAAGGCGGGAGCAGTAAAGCAAGTAGCTAAAAATAGTAAGCAAGCTCCCACTGTAAGTAGGAAACGCTGTGTAAACTTATACCCCATAATTGTTTGATTAAAAATATTCTCTGTATGCAATTTCGGTTTTATTAAAATGTTGCGATTTTTTGTTACATTTATTTACCTTAACTTAAGATTATCAGTTATCAGCAGTCCTGAGAACGTTCTCAAGTAAGAAAAATACTAAAAATTAATAAAAAATTAATCTAATCTCGCTCGGATTTCAAGGTGCTATCGAACAATTTTGAATTTTTTGCAGGAGTAATTTTGTCTTGCGAAACATTGCTGCGATCGCTACTGCGCCAAGTTTTCCAGGCTACTTTTACCCCAGTAATCAATCCGCGACTACTCTCTTGTACTTGCTGCGCCTGTATTTTGGCATTAACCAAGCCTCTATCTACCTGCTTGACAACCCCCGTAGCATTATTAATCCCTTGATTCAGCTCATCAGTTAATTCGCCTACTTCCTTTCCTGTCATGCGAATTGCTTCGAGCGTTGGCGGAAACTCTCGATTGAGAGTATCGAACAGCTTTTCAGCACTACGAGCAGCTTTGGCTACTTCCTGAAGAGTCGGAATTGTAACCAATAAAACGGCGAACAAACTAAAGGAGACTAGAAGTAAAGAGAGTCCCAGCCAAAATAGGGGTTCTATCATAAAAATCGGCAATCGAGCAACTAAAAGTCACAAAATAGGGGTTATAGCATCTCTATAATTTTAAAGGCGATCGGCAACAGACGAGCTGACATCTCGATCTTCGAGATTAGATTTGCTTTCTTGAGTGGTTCTCTGGCTGGCTTCTATTCCTGCAGCGATCGCCTGACGCAGTCTTAATAATGTTCCTTCCCAATTCTCTAAAGTAGATTCAGATAAGCGACTTGCCTGAAATTGAATACTAGTGGATAAATCTTCAGCCAGTTCTGGTAAAGCATCGGCTGATTTTTTGATTACTTTTCTAGTTTCTTTGCCCGTGCGGGGTGCCGCTATCAAGCCAACTAATGCCCCGATCGCACTACCAATCATCATTCCACCAATGAAAATTCCTGTTTTGTTTTCTTTGGACACGATCTTACTTTCTTTTCTCGCTTGGGTTAACTTAAGCTTATGACAAAATCTAAATATCTCAAATAATACCCAATCGATCGCTTTATGGATCTAAATACAGAAATTAAAGGACAAGGATACCCAATTCTTTGTTTGCACGGTCATCCTGGCAGTTCCAACAGTATGTCTGTATTTACCAACTATCTGTCCCAGCAATATTTGACCATCACTCCCGATCTTCGTGGCTATGGCAAAAGCAAATACAAGCAAGATTTTGTCATGGAAGATCATCTTCAAGATCTAGTCGAGTTATTAGACAAATTTAATATAGATCGCTTCTTGTTACTGGGCTGGTCTTTAGGCGGTATTATTGCAATAGAGCTGGCTCTATTAATGCCTGAGAGATTCAGCGGCATGATCTCGATCGCCACAGCAGCTAAACCCCTCGGTATCCGCACGAGCAATACCTGGAAAGACCAACTATTTACGGGAATAGGCGGGATAATTAACCTAATCAAACCAGGATGGCAGTGGAATATCGATACTTTTGGCAAGCGATCGCTGTTTCGCTTTTTGATCGAAAACCATTCTCCAGAATCTTATAATTACCTGGCAAAAGAAGGCACGCCAGCATATTTTAGAACTTCTAAAGCCGCTTCAAGAGCTTTGTTTGGTGCGATAAAAAAAGGATACGATCGCCTGGGAGATTTACACCAAATCGATTTTCCTTGCCTGATGCTTTCAGGAGAGTGCGATCGCAACATCACAGCATCTGCTAGCAAGAAAACCGCCGAACATTTACCCAACTGCGAATACATTAACTATCCTCAGGTGGCACATCTATTTCCCTGGGAAATACCCGAATTAGTTTTAAAAGATATTCAACAATGGCTTGATCGACACGAATTTTGCTAGCGATCGCTAAAATATAAGTTTTTTTTCCCCAGCTCTACAATTTTACGTTATTGCTAAATACAGAAATTAAACAAATAAAATTTTAAAAAGACGACGAATCCCATCACAGAACAAGATGTTTTAGCTGCACAGGAAAGCTGGGGCGAAGCTATTGTCGCTATTGGTGAGGCAGAGAACCCAGAAGCAGAAGCACAAAGTACTCTTGACACGCTTTATGCTTATGATATCAGTACAGTTCTGTTCAAACCTACATTAGCCAGTGAAGTACCATTCAGAGGCACAGAGGAAGAGGCTTTGTCTTATTTTGTCGGGGGCATCATCAGCGAAGATCAAGGTTTTGCTCTTGCGCCTTTCACCGATGTGCGCTTTGAGAATGAAGGAATTATCACCTACGACGATACAGCCATATCGATGGGAGAGTATTTTTTTACTCAAACAGATGGTAGCGAGATCAAGGTAGAGTACAGTTTTGGTTATATCCGTGATGAAAACGGAGAACTCAAGATAAATCTACAACATTCATCCTTGCCGTATGTAAATGTTGAGGATACAGCACCCTTTTTTGCACCTGTATTCGGTTCAATAGACGATGACACTATTGAAGTTGAAGGTAGTAATCAACTAATTTTTGCAGGAGACTTAAACGATTTAGTAGATGCTTCTACTGGAGAAGGTAACAACCGCATTTATGCAGGTTCTGGGAACGATGTCCTAATTCTTGGAGAATCTGACCGAATTTTTGGTAGTGCTGGCGACGACCAATTCTATGTCACTGGAAGCGGAGATAACATCATTAATGGTGGTGCTGGTGCAGACCAATTCTGGATCGTATCTGCCGAACTTCCCGAATCTGCCAATATCATTACTGACTTTACTAGCGGTGAAGATGTTATCGGTCTTGCTGGTTTAGGTATCGGCTTTGAAGATGTCAGTATTACCGATATGGAAGGAGATGCTTTAATTGCTGCTAGTGGGTCAGATTTAGCAATTTTAAGCGGTGTAGCTGCCGATAGCTTAACTGAGAGTGATTTTGCGTTTGGGTAATTTAGGCTCTAGTCTCTAGAGTGATTTCTTAACTGCCCTAACTGCTCTAACTGTCCTAACTGTCCTAACTGCCCTAACTGTCCTAACTGTCCTAACTGTTGTGCTACTGTCGCTGACGAAAAACTTCGTAGAGCGCGATCGCTGCAGCCACCGAAGCATTGAGACTGGGAGTTTTACCGACCAAAGGGATAGCTACAAGCTGGTCGCAATTTTTCTCGGTTAATTGACTCAAACCTTTTCCTTCAGAGCCAATAACTAAGCCAACCGAACCACTAAAGTTGGTTTGATGTAGCAGGTTATCTGTATCGGCAGTCGTGCCATAAATCCAAAAGCCATCTTCTTTTAATTGAGCGATCGCCTGATTTAAATTGGTCACTCTAGCGATCGCCATATTTTCTAGCGCACCCGCCGCTACTTTCATCACCGTAGAAGTAATTCCTACCGCACGACGTTTGGGAATGACCAATCCTTGGACTCCAAGAGCCTCAGCAGTCCGAATAATTGCCCCAAGGTTATGAGGGTCTTCAATGCCGTCGGCAATCACAATGACAGGATCGGGAACTGACTTGGCTTTGTTAATCAAGTCGGGCAAATCCCAATAAACATAGGGTGCAACTTGAGCGACAATACCCTGATGATTGCCTCCCTGGGTAAGACTAGATAAGCGGCGAGAATCGACCTCATCAATAATCGTTCCTGCGGCTTTAGCCTCTTTAATCAAAGGATAAAATTGTCCGTGAGCGAGGATGGTATCTGTCAGCCAAATTCGATTGATGGCGCGATCGCTTTTTAATGCTGCCAGAACCGCATGACGACCATAAGTTAAATCTATTTCTTCTTTTAGTTCGTCTGAAATGTTAAAAGTCGGATCGGTAGCAGATGTATTGCTTTTCTGATTACTTTTGCTTTTGCGGTCGTCGAGCTTAATCTTTCTCCTCTGTCGATGATTAGAAGACTTCGATTTCATTATTTAGAGCCTGTAAATTGGCAAGGAAAACTATTGTCCATCGAAAGATTGTTGGTTGTCAATCGAGCCAAATTCCAATTTTTCGAGTAACTCCGTCAAACGCTGAGGATCGGTCAGATGAAGATAGCCAATTAGAGTTTCTAGGCTTGTGGCTTGCTGATATATCTGGCGAGATAAACGACGTGGCTTGGTTGTGGAGGCATTGCGTCCGCGACGTAAAATTTCTTTTTCCACATCTGTCAGATGAGGTAGCAATACTGACAAATGAATCGCCTGACTTTCGGCTCTTACCTGTTTGACAACCAAATCGTGATGATCTGCCATCCGTCTTGGAGGGAACAAGAATTTGCTGCGAACGTATAGTTCGAATACAGCATCTCCTATATATGCTAAGGCGATCGGAGATAGGCGTTCAATCTGAGTCAGTTGAATTTCCCTAATTCCATTTACCATAATTCCAAGATCTATCCAGGTTTGAGCCGTGTCTATTGGCGTATCCTTAACGTTGCTGTTGAACTAATTTTGACAAGTTCGCGTCTGGAAACAGAAGACGCTACTTACTATCTATATTTTCTAGTGCTACCTCTACAGAAGGCTGGAGAGATAAGAACTTTTCTAAACGAACTAGCTTGACGGTTTGTGTAACCCTGGGATTAGTCACGACCTGTAAACTTCCACCAACGGTTTGAGCTTTCTTGACTAGCTGTACTAAAGCTCCCAAACCAGAACTGTCAATAAAATCAATCTGCGCTAGAACCAAAACGAGGTTGCTTGGTCCTTCATCTATACAATTACCGATGACTTTACGAAAAGCGGGTTCTGAAAAGGCATCCAGTAATCCAGTGAGACGAAATATTTGATAATTTTCCCTGACTTCGCGAGTGCCTCTTAGGCTTACAGTCAGATTTAACTGTTCAGGAATAGCTCTCTCCTCAACTCTACCTTAGTTACTAACTATTAACCGTAAGTATGTCGAACTCAGTATTATGCTTTGTGCTAGTTAAAAAAGTAACATCGATTGAAGATCGACCTCTACTTATGTTCAAGCGTTGCAAAACATAGCATCAAGATAACGACTTAAATTACTGTTAACTTTGTCAATGGTAAAGTATAGCCCATTTTTACTAACAATGTTCGATTCTTCTAGCAAATTATTGGGTTGAATATTTTTGCGCCAAATTAACAAAAACCCAAGTTTTCGATTTAATCCACACAAAAAACCCCCCTTTCTTAAGGCAAGAGGGATTATAGAGCAAGAGGAATTAATTTTTAAAATTACTTGTGGCAACAAATATTGTTTATTGACCTATGAATTAATCAAATAATACTACTTCAGCACTGTAAAAACATTGGTATAAATACTGAACTATCGATCGCCCTGGATACTTCGGTCAAAAATTGCATATTTTTGATTGCTACTCGGATGTTGTTGTAAAGTAAGCTCGAGTAACATACTCAGATATCTATAGAAAAATCTCTATAAAAAAACCTAACTTTTGTTTTTAAAATGTCTTTCTCTAATTTATTGATAAAGTTTAAAAAATATTTCTTGAGATCGGTCGGGTCTAGAGCTAAACTTTTTGCTTTATCAATCGTTTTAATCGGGACTGTTTTTTGCTCGATTGTGTTGGGTCAAGCCCAACAGCCAATTACGATCCAAACACTAATTCGGGCGGATGAAGCACAACAGCTAGAGCCTTTGGTAGCTAAATTCAATCAACAACATTCTGACATTCGCTTTCAAATTATTGAAGCACCAAGCGATAGCAATCAGGTAGAAGATCTTTATACTTCTTCTTTTTTACTAGGCAATTCTCCTTACGATCTGGTCTATATGGATATTGTCTGGACTCCCAAGTTTGCTGCGGCTGGATGGTTGCAGGACGTAAGCGATCGCTTAAGTGAGGAAGAGGCTCAGCAGTATCTGGAAGGGGATATTGCAGGAGGAATGTACAAAAACAAACTTTACCGCGTTCCTTTTCGTTCTGATGCGGGAATGCTTTATTATCGTCAGGATTTGCTCGAACAGGCTGGCTACGAACCGCCCGAAACCTTCAAGGATTTGTTAGATATTTCGCAAAACCTGCAGCAGCAAGGCTTAATTGAATGGGGTTACGTATGGCAGGGTAAACAGTATGAAGGTTTATCGGCAATGTTTGTCGAGATTTTGCAAGGTAGCGGAGCGTTTTGGGTCGATCCAGATACTTTAGAAGTGGGTTTAGATCTTCCAGAAGCGATTTCAGCCGTAGAATTTTTGCGTCAGGCGATCGCATCTCAGGTATCTCCTCCAGGGGTTACTACTTATGCAGAAGAAGAAACCAGACTGCTATTTCAAAATGGGAAAGCGGCTTTTTTACGCAATTGGCCCTATGTTTACAGCGCAGCCCTAGATTCTAGTATTGCGGGCAAATATAGCATCAAGCCCATGGTTCATGCTGTGGGAGAAAATAGCGGTGCTTGTCTGGGGGGTTGGGGAATTGGCATCGCCAGCAGTACCAAGCACGCCGATGCAGCCTGGGAGGTTATCAAGTTTCTCAGCAGTGAAGAATCTCAACGGGAATTTGTCTTAGATACTGGTTTTGTACCCAGTCGCCAAGCTTTGTTTAACGATCGCGCGATCGTCGCTAAATATGATTATTATCCCAAACTGCTAGAAGTAGTCCAAAGTTCGGCATTGCGCCCGCCTATTTCCCAGTATGCTCAAGCATCTGACATTCTCCAACGTTATCTTAGCGCGGCAATCACGGGTAAAATGACCCCCGAACAGGCGATGCAGGCAGCAGCACAAGAAACTCGCAATTTGTTGGCTAGCTAAAACATCAATAAACGAATATTTTAAACTTACAGGTAGCGTCAATGTTTGATCGAAAAGAAAAAACAACAGGCTGGCTGCTTTTGCTCCCAGCACTATTTATTCTCGGTTTGGTATTTATTTACCCCATCGCCAGAGCTTTTTATCTCAGCTGGTTTACTGAAAACTTGGGTACTCAGCTACAGCCAGTTTTTGCTGGTATGGGTAACTATCAAAGAATTTTGGGGGATGGTAGGTTTTGGCAAAGTTTTTACAACACTTCAATTTTCACTATAGCTAGTGTCTTTTTAGAACTACTGCTGGGTTTGGGAGTTGCTTTGGTCTTAAATAAGTCATTTTCGGGACGAGGCATTGTTCGCACCATTGCCATCATTCCCTGGGCTTTGCCCACTGCCGTTATGGGGTTGGCTTGGGCGTGGATTTTTAACGATCAATATGGTGTGGTCAACGATATTTTGAGCCGACTAGGATTAATAGATACGGGTATTAATTGGCTGGGAACACCATCCCTAGCGATGGTTGCTTTAGTTGTAGCCGATGTTTGGAAAACTACGCCGTTTATCAGCATTATTCTCTTGGCTGGGCTACAGTCAATTTCCGAAGATCTGTATGAAGCGCATCGAATGGATGGCGCAACCCCTTGGCAAAGTTTTTATCAGATTACGTTGCCCTTATTAATGCCTCAAATTTTGATTGCCCTCTTGTTCAGATTTGCTCAGTCCTTTGGCGTATTCGATCTGGTTCAAGTGATGACGGGAGGAGGACCTGCAGGCACAACTGAGACGGTTTCTATCTACATTTATTCGACTATCATGCGCTATTTGGATTTTGGTTACGGTGCAGCATTGGTAGTAGTGACTTTTCTACTATTGATTGCTGCAGTCGGCATCACATCTTTGATGTTAAAGAAAACTCAAGCGTAGAGATTTGCCAGATTAGTAAGACTACTGCAATGTCACTCATAGCCACCTGTTGAGATCACATAGATGATGTCTGCAGTTTCAATATGCTTGTGTAGTATATTGAATTTTATAAGATGTTATGAACAATTTAGAGTCTAAAGAGTCTGCCGCATGGAATCCCTTTGTACCTACTCTTAGAGACATCAACAGAACAGAAAAATTGGCTAAAAAAAATCCAATTATCGCAGGAGTTCTCGCTTTTCTCTTTGTCCCTGCGGCAATGATTTATCTAAATAGAGGCATCAATCCCTTAAAGATTTTCGGCTATGCTTTAATTGTTGGTTTTGCGCTTTCTATCTCTGCTGAATCTGAGGAAAATGCTTTTAATATTGGTAAGAGAGTAGGAAATGTTGCAAATATTGTAATTGTGGTTGAAAATGTCAACGCGATAAATCAAGCCCGCAAACGTCAAAGTCTTTCTGGGGTAGAAGAACAAGAAAGTTGATCTCGCCTCAAAACTTATGTAGCTATTTTAAAAGCAGGTGGAGACAATTAAATCTCTACCTGCTTTTTTTCTCTAAATGAATTGGCGATCCATAAAGAATCTCGGTCGATTAACCTTGGAGCTTTTTACATAGCAATTGATTGGTTAATTTGGGATCGGCACGACCACTAGTTTTTTTCATTACTTGTCCGACAAAGAAACCTTTGAGCTTGGTTTTGCCGTTGCGGAACTGTTCCAACTCTTTGGGATGGGCGGCAATTACTTCATCGATTATCTTGGCAATTTCTCCCTCATCAGAAATTTGAATCAAGCCTTTCTTCTCAACCAATGCTTTAGCCGAACCACCTTTAGTTAATAGTTCTGGTAGAATCTCTTTCCCGATTTTGCCGCTAATCGTACCGCTGGTAATTAGGGTAATCAATTCGGCTAAAATTTCTGGTTTTAATGCAGTTTCGGTGATTTTAAGATTATTGCTGTTGACATAGGCTGCAATATCTCCCATGACCCAGTTTGCCACCTGTTTGGTGTCGGCGCCAGCAACGATCGCCGCTTCAAAATATTCGGCTACAGCGCGATCGTCGGTTAGAACTCTAGTATCGTATGCCGATAAACCTAACTCCGACTCATAACGATGGCGTTTGCTGACGGGCAGTTCGGGCAATTCGGCTTTCCATTCTGCCAACTGTTCTGGTGATACTTCAATGGGAGGCAAATCTGGTTCGGGAAAATAGCGATAGTCGCTACTTCCTTCTTTCATGCGCATACTTTTAGTGCGTCCAGTACCTTCTTCCCAAAGACGAGTCTCTTGATAAATGGGTTCGCCATTTTCTATCGCTTCTATCTGTCTTTCGATTTCATAATCGATCGCCTTTTGGATGGCACTAAAGGAGTTCATATTTTTAATTTCCACCTTGGTGCCAAATTCTTTTTGCCCTACAGGACGAACAGAAATATTGACGTCGCATCGCAAAGAACCTTCGTTCATTTTGCCGTCACTAATGCCCAAATAAAGCATGATACGGCGAATTTCTTGAGCGTATTCTGCCGCTTCTTTCCCCGATCGCAAATCTGGCTCGGAAACAATCTCAACTAAAGGTATCCCCGCACGATTAAAATCTACCAAAGAGTAGGTCGAACCATCAATGCGATCGCTTCCTCCATGAGTCAATTTACCCGCATCTTCCTCCATGTGCAGGCGGGTAATCCCAATTTTCTTCCGCACGGGTTCGGTATTGGGCTTGTCAACGATTTCAATTTCAATCCAACCATGTTCGGCAATCGGCAGATCGAACTGGGAAATCTGATAATTCTTGGGTAAATCGGGATAGAAATATTGCTTGCGATCAAACTTACTGTAGGGTGCAATCTGACAATTGAGGGCTAATCCTGCTTTGACGGCATATTCCAATACTTTTTCATTCAAGACAGGAAGCACCCCAGGATATCCCAGACATATAGGAGAGATGTTGGTATTAGGATTATCACCATCAAATTTAGTTGACTCTTTACTAAATATCTTAGTCTCCGTACTTAGCTGACAATGAGTTTCTAATCCAATTATTGCTTCGTACTCTGTTTTAGCTGGCGCAGCGCTAGTCATAAAATCATGAACTTAATGAAAACTGTTATTTTATTTTATCGGTTTTATCAGCTCGACCATAACATTTAAGCGATTAAACCAATCCAATTTCCCAACTAGTTAGCTAAAAGTAGCAAAACGAACTGTATAAATATCAATTTAAATATTCTCTAGTATAGAGAAAAGATATTTCTATCTATAGCTTTTCTATAATATTTCTCGATCAAAAAATCTTCGAACAGAATCGATATAAATACTGTTTAAAAAACTTGACAAACACTGCAGAATATAAACATCAGTTATTACCAATTCCATTGAAGCAATTCTTTTATTTTCTTCTTTTTAAAAGTTACAAAGTGTAAGATAATAAACTGGTCGGGGAGTCCTTAAAGTTATTCAATGTAATTAATAATGGTTCGTATTCTCATAATCGACGATCAAAAAATAGTCCGAGAAGGCATAAAAATGTTACTAAGCAAAAGTGCCGAAATAGAAATTATCGGTGATGCTTCTAATGGGAAAGAAGGCTTAGAACAAATAGAAAGTAAACAGCCTGACGTTGTCTTGCTAGATATTGATATGCCTGGAATCAGCGGCATAACAGCAGCGCAAGAAATAAAGGTTAGGTTTCCAGAAGTAAAGATAATCATGCTTAGTAGCCATGAAGATGAAGAATATGTTCAAAAAGCTACCGAATCTGGAGCAAAAGGCTATTTGCTAAAAGATGCTTCTTCTAAAGAGCTAGAGTGGTCAATCAAACTAGTTAGCAGAGGCTATTCTGCCATCAAATCAGAACTATTGGAGCAGCAATTTGCCAATCCAATAGTAAAAGAGCCAGATCTAAATTTAGCAGAAAGCTTGGAGACATCTACCGAAGAACCAGCTACGGCTATTGCAGTTTTATCTGAAGACGACAGAGCTAACTTAGATAAATTGGAACTACTGTTAAGCACCCAACAAATCGAAACAACATCTTACT
Source organism: Cyanobacteria bacterium P01_G01_bin.19 (assembly GCA_039181635.1). Taxonomy (GTDB): domain Bacteria; phylum Cyanobacteriota; class Cyanobacteriia; order Cyanobacteriales; family Xenococcaceae; genus Waterburya. The sequence goes on from JBCDCO010000133.1 coordinate 15,160, forward strand.
CTGTACCCATTCAATCTCGCCCCAAAAAAAGAAGAAGAGCTTTAGTTCATGGAGTAAAACTATCTCAAGCTAAGAAAACACTTCTTAGTTTTGAATTTAGACTTTTGGCATTTGTTATTTTGTTTTGCCTGGGATTTCTGACCTTTGTTGCCTTATCTTAATGTTTTCTAGGCTGACGCTCAAAAGTTCTCTAATTAGGGTTTACTGAATAAGTTAAAACGCAATATTAAAAAGCTTTTCAAGCGTTATTAAAATCCTAAAGTGCAAGGTTTTTGAGTCAATTGGGGAAATTTCCTTGCACATAACAACATATACAACCTAATTTTTTAAAA
>JBCDCO010000134.1:0-15288 GCA_039181635.1 Cyanobacteria bacterium P01_G01_bin.19
TTATAGTCGTTTCAATTAATTTTGAGACATCCTAATCTATTTGTTCGGGGGAATAGGGAATAGGGATTGCGAGACAAAACCGTTGCGGGGGTTCCCCCCGTTGAGGTTATTGTCGAGGGTAGGAATTGGGGAGAATTTGTACAAGCTTGATTTGTATCATTCTTATTTGAAATAACTATAAATTACCAACGATAACGATACTACTCCCAGATAAGTCCTAGAGTTGGTCTTGAGGCTTCCTCCTACTTGATAACTGTCCATTAATGAGCGCTCAAATAATAACTATTACTGTATTACTGTTTTTGACAAAGATCTCGATCCTCTTCGGGGACATCAGGGTTAGTTTTAAAATAGCTTTTGAGCCACTGACATGCATATTGAGATTCATTTAAGTCAAATATTTTGTCTAAGTCCCAAAGAATAGCAGTGCGATCGTCACTGGCAGAAATCAATGATTTGCCATCTGGACTAAATTCGACCGACCAAACTTTTGCCGTGTGTCTTTCTAAAGAATATAGTTCTTCACCTTTGAGGTTGATAATTTTAACAGTGCGATCGTTATTGGCAAATGCCAGGCTCTTACCGTCAGGGCTAAATTTTGTTTCGTTAATTTCTCCGCCATACCCCAAAAAAGAAGCCAGTTCTTTTCCCTTATTGTTCCACAGCTTTATTGTGCCATCCCAAGAAGAAGTAACCCAAGTCTGACCATCGGGACTAGAATCTACACCATAAACGACATTACTATGCCCTTTGAGGGTTACAATATGCTCTCTAGGAGAATTATCTTGCCAGCGCCATAGTTTAGCGGTGTTGTCTCTAGAAGAGGAGGCTAGAATTTTACCATCGGGACTAAAGGTTAATTCTAAAATCGCCCCTTGATGATAGATAAAAGTCTTAATCAAATTACCTGCAACGTCCCAAATCTTGACTTCATTATCATCGGTAGCAGAAGCCAAATATTGACCATCTGGACTATAACTAAGAGCAAAGACAGCCGAAGTATGTCCTTTGATCGTCCGAATCTTTTTGCCTGATGTGTTCCAAATTTTAATAGTTTTGTCATCTGAAGCTGTAGCAATGATTTGATTATTGGGATGGAAAGCTACATCATTAATGCGATCGCTGTGCCCTCTCAAAGTTTGTAGATAATTTCCTGTAGCATCCCAGATTTTGACGGTAGAATCTCGACTGGCAGTAGCAATAAACCGACCATCACTACTATAGTCGAGATTCCAAATTCCTTGGTCGTGTCCTTCTATGGTTTTTAGTAGATTATTTTGAGGCTTCCACAAGCGAATTGTCTCGTCGTATCCCCCAGAAGCAATCATTTCTCCATCGGTACGAACGCCTAAACCGACTACGCGATCGCGGTGTCCGCTGAGGGTAGTTATGAGATCCCCTTCAGGCGACCAAATCTTGATTGTCTTATCGTCGGAGGTGGAAACAATTTCCGAGGTTTCGTGGTTATAAGCGACGGAATTAACCCGATCTCCGTGACCGATTAAAGTTTTCTCTAGTTTTGGCTGACTGGGATTACTAACATCCCACAGAATCGCCGTTTCGTCATTTGAAGCACTAACCAATTGCTGACTATCTGGGCTAAAGTCCACACTGTTGACTGCATCTTGATGCCCGCGTAATGTCGCGATTTCTACAGGTTTGTTTTGTTGGAGAGATGCTTCCACATCCCAAAGCTTGACGGTGTTGTCCCAGCTAGCAGTTGCCAAAATACTGCCATCTTCATTGAAATCAATGCCCCAGACTCGATCTTGGTGTCCCATGAGAGTAGTTAACAGCTCTCCCTCTGGCGTCCACAGCTTGACGGTATTATCCCAACTAGCAGAAGCGATCGTTTCGTCGTTAGGACTGAACTCTGCTTCCCAGACATGATCCTGATGTCCTCTTAAGGTTTTGATTAGCTTGCCGTCTATGTCCCAGATTTTCACCGTATTGTCCCAACTGGCAGTGATTACTCTAGTCTGATCTTCGCTAAAATCAACTGCCCACACCCCCGCTTTATGTCCTTCATAGGTAGTCAGCAAAGTTCCATCTAATTTCCACAGTTTAGCCGTATTATCTTCACTGGCTGATAGGATTAACTGGCGATCTGGACTAAAATCTATCTCCCAAATCGATCCTTGATGACCAGAAAGACGATTTACTTCCTGAACTCCATAGGCAGAACGGCGTAGATTGCGATTGACTTTATTGGTTAAGGCTGGCTTTGCCCAGTCTAATTTTTCTAGTTCCACCTTAGCCTTAAGTGCCTGGGTGAGAGCTTCTAGTCTTTGATTGGAGGCGAATAGAGCTTCTGAGGAAGTAGCCAAACTATCAATGACACTTAGAATAGTTCTTTGTTCGCTTTGTGCCGCGCGATCGCTTTGTCGGCGTGCCAACAAGCCCAACCCCGTTGCCAAAGCTAGGGCAAAGCTTAAGGCTCCAATCAGAATTTTTTGTTGTTTGCTGCTGCGTCTTTCTATATCCAGTCTGGCTTCTACTTCCTTGAGTCGCGATGCTTCCAAAGCCTGCTGCATTTCCTGCTGTTCAAATTCTTGAGATGCGGTTAGAAACTGATACTCTTTTTGCGAAATACTGTGATTAGCTGCCCAGGCTTGAGCTTCTTCTAGGGCATTTCCTCTCAACAAACGGGACATATCTTTGCCTCCAGAAGCCAACCATAAGTCTACAGAACGCCCGTAGGGTCGCAAATTCTCTAGCTGCTGTTCTACCCAGTTGAGATCGAAAATTTGCTGGTAAATTAGGTTGCGGAAAACCAGCTTGCCATCACGCTTGACTGCTAAATTAGACAACAGCAAATCTCGCTGTTCGGGGCTATCATCGGCAACTACAAAACCTTGATATAGCATTTGTTGGAGCAAACTCAACAGACGATTGGCTTTTTGTTCGTCGCGTAAAATGCGATCGCGAATTGTTCTTAAGTGTTCTGGTTCGTCTTGGGATTCCCAGCGGTCGATTATATTTTTATATATCAGCTCTGCAACCCATTCGGCTTCCTTTCCTGGTTGGGGACAGTTCTCCCTTTTCATGACTTCTTCCATCGCCAGCTTACAAGATTTCTGAGTCAGGAAAGGTTGTCCTCCCGTCCATTTGATAATCTCTGCCAAAATTAACGAAGCATTATTGTGCATTTGACCGAGCGATCCCTCGATCAAGCAAGCAGCTTCCTGGGTAGTAAAACCTGTTAACTCGACGGCAGTCCCAATATTAAATGGAGTGCGATGGCGATCGCTAATTAGATCGCTGGGAGTAGCTAAACCAAATAAGGCAAAACTCAAGCGATTAAAATCGGGATTTTCGGCTCTTTGATTGTAAAAAGAACGAATAAGAGCAAAGAAATCATCGGTTGAAAAATCTAAATTGCTGACGTTATCTATTTCATCGATAAAAATAAAAATCTTTTCTGCTTTGATATTCGACAGAACAACGTCGCTGATAAAAAGATTTAGCTGTTGAATTGGAGTCAACTCATTCTGTTCTTTAAACCAATTCTTAAAACTTACTTTGCCAATTAGGTCGAATCCGCGCCACATTTCAGCGGCGATTCCTTTGTACCACTGCAGAGGAGATATACTGTTGCTGCCGATATTAGTCATATCTAGAGATACGCAGGCATATCCTTGGTTCTCCAGGTGATTTTTGACCTGGACTCTCAGGCTGGATTTACCCATCTGGCGACAGTTGAATACATAGCAGAATTCGCCCCTGAGTAGTGCTTCGTACAGTTCCTTATCTGCTTGGCGAACTACATAATTAGAAGCACGAGCATTGAGGCTTCCTCCTACCTGGTATACGATCATCTGCTGTGGATTTCTGATCCTTCTGTTAATTTTTGGTGGTTTATTTAACAGGAATTGTAGCTCTTTTTGAGCTGTTAAGAAAAAACTTGGCGGTTGAAAATATAGTTCAAGGGTAAAAAGCCAAACAGAAATCGAACTACTTTTGCCAATAATCCTGGGCTAATTTGACAATTCTCTCAGATGCTTTACCATCCCCAAAAGGATTGATTGCTGTTGCCATTTGTTGATAGACAGCATTATCTACCAATAACTCGGCAGTAGAGTCGAAAATAGTTTGAGGGTTTGTGCCAATCAACTTTGCCGTTCCCGCATCGACGGCTTCTGGTCTTTCGGTAGTCTCTCTCAATACTAAAACGGGTTTGCCTAAGCTTGGTGCTTCTTCTTGCAGTCCACCCGAATCTGTCAGCAACAGATGACAACGGGAGATTGCACCTACTAAAGCAGGATAGTCCAAAGGTTCGGTCAAAAATACTCGATCGCGATCGCCTAATGCAGCTTGGATTGGTTCTCTGACTGTAGGATTGCGATGCAGAGGTAACAGCAAAGCCGTATCGGGAAAGCGATCTAAAATAGTATTGAAGCCTTGCAAAATATCTTTTAATGGCTTGCCCCAGTTTTCGCGACGATGAACGGTAGCCAAGAGTACGCGGTATTTATCCCAGTCTAAATTAGGCACGGGACATTCAGGCTGGCGATCGGCAACGGTTAGCAGACTATCAATAACCGTGTTTCCTGTATGGTGAATTGCTCCCGTAACTGCAGACTTTTGCAGGTTTTTTACTGCTAGTTCTGTGGGTGCAAAGTGTAGTTGAGCGATTTGAGAAATCAACCTGCGGTTTGCTTCTTCAGGATAGGGATCGTAGAGATTATTCGTTCTCAATCCCGCCTCTACATGACCGACGGGAATTTGATGATAGAACGCCGCCAAAGCCGCAGAGAAAGCAGTGGTAGTGTCTCCCTGTACAAAAACAAATTTGGGGTCGATCTCGGCAAAGACTTTTTCTAATCCCTGCAAACTATCGCGGGTAATGCTGGTCAGAGTTTGCTTGGGTTTCATGATGTTCAAATCTCGATCTGCCTTAAGATCGAATAATTCCATCACGCGATCGACCATTTCTCGATGTTGTCCTGTCAGAATAAGATGAGTCTTAGTTTGGGGCAAAGCGTTAAGCTGCTTAATTACAGGTGCAAGCTTGATTGCCTCTGGTCTAGTCCCTAAAATCACCGCTACAGAAATAGTTGATGTTGTCATTTGCTTTATCATCTAGCATCGATCGCCGTCTCTTCAACAGACTCGCAGATTATAACTAATGAAGCGATTGGTTGGTTATTTATGACGTTAAATCTTGTGAAAATTAGCTTTTCGATTAATATTTTCTAAAATATAGAAATGTAAACTTTTATAAAAGAACTTGTAAAATGAAGTTACCAGAATTAGACGTAAGAACAATAGACCGTGTGGTAGAAATGGCGTGGGAAGATCGCACTCCATTTGCTGCGATCGAAATGCAGTTTGGCTTGAAAGAAAAAGAAGTTATTGCCTTAATGCGGAAAGAGATGAAACGCTCTAGCTTTAAAATGTGGCGGAAGAGGGTCACGGGGAGAAAAACTAAGCATTTGGCTAAGAGAGACTTTATCGAAGGCAGGTTTCGCTGTAAAGAGCAAAAGTGATCGATACATTGAACATTGCGAGACAGTTGCGTTGCGGAGGTTTCCTCCGTTGAGCAAACTGTCGAGGGTGAACATTTATCCTCCTTCGAGGACGCAGTCATTCTGTTGAGGTACAGATAAATATAGGTTAGTTGTTAGTTGTTGGTTGTTGATTGGTTTCAAACCTACTGCCGAATCATTATCATTGATAAATGCTAAATGGTAAATGATAAATGAATAGCAACAAGCAAACTAAATTAACCAGGAAGATTGGGACATATATTATTCTCAGTGCGATCGCTCTACTGATGTTGTTCCCTTTGTTGTGGTTGATTGGGACTTCTTTTAAATCACTCACAGAAGACATTTTTAGCTTCCCACCGCAAATTTTCCCCAGTCAGCCTACGCTGAACAATTTTGTCACGGTTTGGAATACCGAACCATTTGGACTTTATCTATACAATAGTGCGATCGTCGCTGCAATCACGGTGGGATTGAATTTGCTGTTTTGCTCTTTGGCGGCCTATCCCCTGGCGCGGCTGAGGTTTAAAGGAAGAGAATTTCTTTTCGCTTTAGTATTGGCAACGATCGCCATTCCTTTCCAAATTGTGATGATTCCTCTGTATATTTTGGCGGTTAATTTAGGGTTGAGAAATAGCTATTTGGGCATAATCTTACCCAATCTGGCTTCGGCGTTCGGTATTTTTTTGTTGCGACAGGCTTTAAAAGCAGTACCGTTGGAATTAGAAGAAGCAGCCAGAATTGACGGTTGTTCCGAGCTTGGTATTTGGTGGAATATTATGATTCCTGCTATTCGCCCCGCCCTGTTTACTTTGGCTATATTTGTCTTTATTGGCTCGTGGAGTGATTTTCTTTGGCCTCTAATTATTTTAGACGACCCAGACTACTATACTTTACCGATTGCCGTGGCTAACCTAGCAGGATCTTTTTCTTTAGATTGGAGATTGGTTGCAGCAGGTTCGGTTATTTCCATCGCCCCCGTTTTGCTTCTATTTCTCCTATTGCAAAAATATATAGTTCCTACGGATGTAGGCAGTGGGGTAAAAGGATAATGTTTAACCGCTTCGCGGTAGCTCTAAGCTGTTAGCTTTGGCTTTAAGTCCCTTGTTCTATTGCGTAGTAATGAATAGTCTAAATTAATTAGTAATTTGGACTACCAATTAATCAGCTTAAAGCTTAAGGCTTAAGGCTCGATGATGTTGCCCATAAACAAAATTGTTTCAGTAATATCGTCGCGAATTGCAAAAAAGAAAGGACGATTAACATTGATATTGAATGGAGTAGTTTGAGGCGTAGCCGAAGTGATGCGAATGCCGATCGAAGTAACTGCGGCTGCCTCTGTACCCTCTTCATTTACCTCAATAAAGGTTTTGTGTTTTACCGTATCTACCGCTACGGAGGCATCTGTCATAGCTGAGAAATTGGCTTGGCTGGGGTTGAAGATTTGCTTCATGCCAAGCTGAGACAAAGATTTAACCAAATCAGCTTCATATTCTAATTTAAAGCGAGGAATAGTAATGTTTCCCTGTTGCGATCGCATTTGGGATAGCCATTCTTGCCAAGTGTTAAAGTTTAGCTGTTGATTTAAATCTGCCAGGCTAGCGGTTCCTTTTGGCAGAAAAATGTACATTCCCAATTCTTCTTTCTTACCATAGGGCAGTCTCACCGCTTGGAAGAGATCGTTTTCGTGATAGCGATATTCCCCCGTTTGATTCATCATTGCCAAAGTTTGAGGGGAATTTGGCGGGTTATAAAAAGGTTGTTCTCTTGTTTCTTTGGCGTCGAATTTATTCGTCCACATTCCCTGGAAATAAACCGCATTGATTAAATACAGTGCGTCTTCGACAGAAGTAGAATCAACAATTGTCGGAATTTTTTCGGCAGTACTTTTTGCCACCCAGTTATTAATCTTGCTTCTAGCGATAAAGCTGGCAAAATCTAAATTAGTAACTTTTGCCTCATAAAACTCTCGCGCATCATTAACAAATTTATTTTTCAAAGAAATGTTCTGATTTACCCAGAGAGAATTTGCGATCGCCAGCTCGACATTGGGATCGGCATTTTCCAAAGTTTCGATCAGCTTTTGATAGCTAGTATTAACAGTTGTGGGTTCGAGTTGTTCTAGCTTGAGTACCCGAGTCATTTCTGTTTCTGTTTCTCCTCCCGTACCGTTTTTAGCCATAGCCAAAGCGATCGCGATACTATTAGGAGAGATAACTATATTTTCTGCTGGCTGCTGTTGCTGGAGGCGATCGAATAAATCAAACCCGAAATGATTGCTCACATTAGCTAATTGACTCATTTGAGTGGATGCTTTTTTGGCTGTTTCGGCAACGATTTGTTCGGCAGGAAGCTGAGGAGATTTTTTGTTTGGCTTTATCGAGTCATTAGAAATAGCTTCTTGTTGAGACACTATCGCCATCAAAATTAACAGCACAACGACGCCAAGTGTTCCCAAAACAGTATTACGATTCATTACCTACAAAAAATATCTAGTGCAGACCATCATAGCTGAAGACAAAATCTGTTACTTATATGTTCCCCCAGCACTTTATCATTTAGTCGAGCAATTCTAGACATCAATTCCAACTCATGTTAGAAAAATCCCATTGACCCGAATTTTGTTCTAACTGTGTTATCTATGTCTAAGATCGTAAAGATTGAAAATGCGATCGCTTAAACTATTTGAAAACTAAACTTTAGCCAAAATTTTACTGGAGGTAATCAACTACCGTGAATTTTCTCGAAATAATTGAAAAAGGTGGTATTTCAATGTATCCCCTGCTATTGCTTTCAATCTTGTCTATCTCCACAATATTAGAGCGATTATTTTTTTGGTCAAGAGTGGTTTTTAAAGAAAAAAAAATATTTAACCGCATTATGGAAGCTGCGGAAAGAAATTGGGATTTAGTGGGCAAAATCGCTCAAGAACATATTCATCATCCCTTGGGAAACTTTGTCTATTCTCCTTTTAGACTATCCGATCCCGATCCAGACATGTTTCATATTGCCTTAGAATCGGCAGCCGAAGAACAACTAGCCAGAATGCGCAAGGGAGATAAAGTACTAGAAGCTATCATCGCACTTTCTCCCTTGTTAGGTTTATTTGGTACGGTGTGGGGCTTAATTCAGGCGTTGAGTTCGATTAGGATTAGCGACTTGGGAACAGCCGATTCTTCTGGGGTAACTCTTGGTATTGGTGAATCTCTAATTTCTACTGCAGTAGGCTTATTAATAGCAATTATTAGCTTGAGCTTTTATCGTTTATTTCAGGCTTTTTGGTCAAATCAAATTCGGATTTTGCGTCGTATGGGAAGCCGTTTAGAAGTTATGTATCGCGATCGCTGGACGCGAGAATCTGACGATTTCGATGATCCTGAAAGTATGTTTCCCAATGACGATGAGTATTCTTTTATAAATATCCAGCCACCCACAAACAAATAAATTAATTAATTAATCATAAGTTAAATAACTATTATCGTGACTTCTAAAAAAAATAGAAAAAAGTATCGTCCCAAACCGATACAGTCAATGAATCTCTGGCAAGATGATAGTCAGTCTAGTGGCGCAAATATCGAAATATTGCCCTTGATTGACGTTATTTTTTGTATTTTGACGTTTTTTATTCTGGCAGCCGTAAATTTCTCTCGCCAACAGGCAATTAGCCTCGACTTACCCCAAGCTAAAACTGGCACGCCTCAACTACAAAATATCTTAATTGTTACTATCGACGATCTTGGTCAACTATATGTCGATCAAAACCTAGTTTCCCGCAGCGATTTATCTTGGGAGATCAAAAGATTCAAGCAAGCTAATCCAGACGGTTTAATGACTTTATATGCGGCAAAAAACTCTACCTACAGAGAAGTAGTAGAAGTATTGGATGTTTTGAGAGAAGTAGGAGGCGATCGCGTTGCTTTGGCAACTCTTCCTGAAGGTTCTCAAGCACCTACCACGCCACCCACCCCTGGAGTCAATCCTGCTATTCCTGGTAGCGTGAATCCCTTGTTCAATCCTCCTAATCCTCCCCAACCATAGACATTGAACATTAAGCAGCAAACATCTAACATAAAACGTAATAGACGATTGACGTTAAATAATAAATGATAGATTTTTCGGCTGCACTCCCTACTTTTGTTGTTACCTTACGAGAAGGTTTTGAAGCGGCTTTGGTTGTCGGTATAGTTATGGCTTGTCTGAAAAAAGCAGAGCAAACACAACTTTATCGCTGGGTTTATCTGGGTATATTGGGGGGAATTGTTGCCAGTATTGCTGTTGGCTTTTTACTAGCGGGGGTAATTAGCGGAGTCGATGCGGTAGGTGGTATTTACGCACCTGTCGTCAAGCAGCTTTTGGAAGGCATTTTTGGCTTAGTGGCGATCGCGATGCTGAGTTGGATGCTGTTATGGATGACCAAACAGGCTAAATCCCTTAAAGGAGAAGTAGAAGGCGCAATTAGCTCGGCACTAGACAATGATAATGCAGGGAAAGCCGTCTTTATTTTGATCTTTATCGCTGTAGTGAGGGAAGGCTTTGAAACTGTATTGTTTATTTTGGCTAAATTTCAACAAGAGTGGACTCTCCCCGCAGTAGGTGCTGTGGCTGGTTTGACTCTGGCGAGCATCATGGGAGTAGCCTTGTTTTCTTTAGGAGTCAGAATTAATATTCGCCTCTTCTTTCAGGTAATGGGAATATTTTTATTGCTAATCGTTGGCGGCTTGGTGATGGGTGCCTTAAAGCATTTTGATGCCGCTTTGACTATTCTCAATCAGCTGACTCTCAGTCAACTGTGTCTATTTAATAATGGCTCTTGTATTATGGGGATGCAAGTATGGGACGGTTCTAATCTTTTACCAGACAAGCAGTTTCCTGGTATCGTACTCAAAGCTCTATTTGGCTATCGACAGACTTTATATCTAGGACAAATAATTGCTTACTTCTCTTTTCTAATTGCGATCGGTACGGCTTATTTTCAAAGCTTGGGTATCAAACTGGCGATCGCTAATAAACAGTCTGCGGTCGATAATTAATTTTGTGTAGTTGGCATTTGTCGCTCTTTTCAGTCTAGCGAGCGAGATCACTATTCAAGTTCAAATCTCAGAGGAAATTAAGAGTTTCAGTAAATTTGATATTCAAACATTAGCCAAAGATTTATTCAAAGCTTGTTTGGCGACACGAGTAATGTAAATTGTTGCAGCAATAGTAGCGAGAAAGCTGATAATTTTGATTGCCCACTGTAGTTCGGGATTGGCTAACTGACTTGCTTGTTCTATATTTGCCAAATCTCCCGCTAAAGAACCAAAGTAAACATAAGTAATAGTCATAGGAATCATGCCTATTGAACCTAGAAAATAGTCTTTCAAGGAAATTCCTGTGACTCCAAAAGCATAGTTCAGTAAGCTAAAAGGAAAGACAGGAGAAAGACGAGTTAGGAGAATTATTTTCCACCCTTCTTGATTCAAAGCTCGGTCTAAATTAGCAAAAGTATCATTATTAGCAAATTTAGATATTACCCAATCTCTAACTAGATACCTACCAAGCAAAAAAGCAAACGTTTCTCCTAATATTGCCCCAATTAGTACATATATCGAACCCCAGGCAACCCCAAAAATGAGCCCCGCTCCTAAAGTTAAAATGGAACCAGGAACTAATAATACAGTAGCTATTATGTAGATTGAGATAAAGACTATTCCACTCAAAAAACTAAAATTTTCGACTTGTAATAATAGCGAATGCAGTAATTCGGCTGGATTTAGATTTAGTCCATTGAATAATTCAGCAATAAGCTCGATCGGATTAGTTGATAGTAGATTTATCTCAACCATGAGGGAAAAAATTTGCAGCTACTGATTTTTTATTTCAGTCTATTTATGACATGCATTTTTGAGAATTAGCTGAAAAAGCATGAAAGTTTGTTTAAAAAGCGATCGCATTTCATTAAATTTCTATTGTCCAACCAGCATAAAAGCCGCCCATTCATAGGGAGAGGAATATTCCTGCATGGTGTTTAACATTGCTTGGCGCAAGGCTTGGGGTTTGTTGGAATTGGTTTGGAGTTGACGATAAAAATCTGTCATTAATGCCGAGGTGGCGACATCAGGAACATACCACAAAGATACCAGCGTATTTTGCGCTCCTGCCAGTAAAAAAGAGCGAGATAAACCAACTACTCCATCTCCTGTAATCGTTCCTCTGCCAGTATTACAGGCACTCAGCACGACTAATTCTGCTTGGAGTTGGAGATCTAATATCTCTTCAGCAGTCAAAAATCCTTCTTGATTATCGCTAGTGGAAAGGGCTAGAGAGCTTTGCAATCCTTGGTGTTCGTTAAATAAACCATGGGTAGCCAAGTGAATGAGATTAGCCTGCTCCATGCGATCGATTACGCTGTTTTCTGTCGCTTCTCGACCAATTATCGGACTTGTTTTTAAGATTTCGGCGATCGCTATAGCTTCGTTTTCTGCTCCTGGCAAGCTAGATAAAGAATCGGGCATCGGCTCGGGATTGCCCACAATTAGAGGATTTAATTCCTCTGAATTAGATCCATTTGGGGTGATGTTCAAAGTCTGAATTGAGGGAGCGATCTGAATTGTATGCTGCTCGATCAAAAATTCTCCCTCATCGTTTTGTAAAGCGGGAAAAGGTACAAGAAATAGTGAGTCTTGGGGAATAAAAATGACTAACTCTTCTGGATCGCCTGGCAATAGTTCTTTGATTGGTTCGATCAGCAAGGTGTAAGCATCTCTGGGGAAACTGAGCTTGCGACGGTTGGCTAAAGTCTCGGCTCGATTATTTCCTCGATAGGAAACGATATAATCTTGCAGACGTGGTTTCCTCAAATCTAATCCACCAGATACGGCATCGTGAGCGTCGCTAGAGACACTGGCAATAGAAGTTCTAAATTTTTGCTGGATGTCGGCAATATTTAAGGCTCGAAAATCAAGCTTGCCTTTTGGATTAACTACCCAGATATAAAACTCAGATTCCTCTCCTTGCTTATCTTTAATAATGGAATAGTTGACGATAGTTGCCTGACGATTTCTGGCGATCGCTTTAATTTTTTTAATATCTGGTGGAGTGATATCGATTTCCACCGCCGTATCTCTGGATGCTCTGTGCGCCAGTAGCTCGATAAAGGCTCTAGCTCTACCACGCTCGGCTGTAGTTAAAGCCAAATCTACCTTATCCAGAGCGATATAAGCCTGTTGCAGTAAATCGTAAGTTTGTCTTTGACTTTCGGCTAGAGTTATTTTTTGTTCGTCTCGCAAGCCAGGGCGTAAAGATTCAAAAATAGCAACACTATCACTTAAGGTTTTGCTCGCACCTTTATGGTCTTCCAACTCCATCTCGATCGCACCCAAACGACTCAAAGCTTTTGCCTCGCCAATGCGATCGCCATTGCTGTTTGCCCAACTCAAAGCACGTTCTAAATAGTCAATCGCCAGATCGTATTTTTTTCTTTGGGCGTAGTAATAGCCCAGGTTACTTAGGGTAGTTACCCGCCCCACTCCTCCAGAACTAGACAAACTACCTTCAGCATTTTGAAAATATTCTAAAGCGCGATTGCTCAATCCCATGTCAGTCGCCAGTAAACCCAAATTATTCAGAACATATACCTGTCTGCTCCACGCTCCTATGCTGCGTAAATCTCCTAATGCTTGCTGATAGTATTTTAGGGCTTGATTCCTGTTGCCTAAAAGCTGATAGGCTCTGCCTAAGTTTTCCAGAGTCTTGGCTTTGCCAACGCGATCGCCAGTTGTATTGGCTACAGATTGAGCTTTTTCAAAGGTTTCTAATGCTTGTGAATACTGTCCTATTTCGAGCTGAATTGTTCCTAGAGCGTTAAATGTGCGTCGTCTGAGATGGGAGTCGCTATAGGGAGAATTAACTGTCTGAGATAAATAATTTTCTGCTTGTTTGTATAGTCCCTGATGAATATAAACTTCTCCCAAAGCAATCTTGGCTTCATTTAGTTCTTGTCTTCCCAAGCGATCGCTCTGTCCAGATACCTGGAGTTGATGAACTCCTACCCTAAGTTTGCTCAAGGCATCGCGGTAGTCTCCTAATTCTAGAGCGATTAATCCTGCGAGAGTTTTCGCTCTGCCATCTTGAGGATTGAAATTGACGATCTGTAGTGCCTGTCTTTGTTTAATTTGCGCCTGGCGATAGTTAGCTTCCTTGTAATCAATGCGAGCTAGTTCGATCGAGCAATTATATTGTCCAGTGCGATCGCCAATACTTTTATATATCCTGAGCGCATTTTGCAGCTTGGGTTTGGCGGCAAACAAACTACCCACAGCGATCATATCTCTTGCTGCTTGATAATCTCGATCTGCTGTCTGTTTATTAGCTGGTTGAGCCAGCACTGTCTTAGATCTTATTCCAATTTCTAGGGTTGTAGTAGAGATCGACAAACAGATAAACAACAGACACCGAGGGACAAAATAAGGCGATCGCATAGATAAATATTTCTCACTCCAAGCAATATCTATACTTTCTTAGCCTCGATCGCCCGATTTTAAAACAGTGAGCTTACTTAAAATTAGACTAAAAACTAAAGCGATCGCCTAAAAAAACCGAATAGTTTGACTCAAGACTGAGCAATTCTTGCTACGCTCAAGGCTAACAGGGATAGAGTTGTGTTGACAATCTTTATTCTCAGTTATTTGGTTCTCTCTAATGCTCCCAGGGTGGAATCGGCTGAAACTGTTCGATTAGAAATTCAATCATTACGCGAACTCTTGGTGCAACGATCTGGCGACTGGGATAAAGGAGCCAAATAGACGCTTCTGTGACGAGGGGAAATTCTGGCAGCACCTCAACCAGAAGCCCAGACTTTAGACTTTCGCTAGCATTCCAAACGGACTTCATGCCAATGCCCATTCCCTGCTCGAGCATTTTTCGCATTGCCTCGCCATCGTTAACGGTATTTGAGAACGAAACGCTGATGATTTGTCCGTTTGCAAATTTCCATCTTGTTTCTCCAAGTGTGACACATCGATGGGCTGCGAGATCGTCTGGTGTAGTAGGAATACCATATTGTTCGAGATAGGCAGGAGAAGCCACAAGCAACCGCCTGTCAGCAGCTAGTTTACGTACAATTAATCCGCTATCTGCTAAGCTTGCATTTCGGATAATTAGGTCATAAGCCCCTTCGATGACATCAAGAACTTCATCAGATAGTCGCAAGTCAAGCTTAACTTGCGGATAGCGAGATTGAAATTCGTCTAGGAGAGGAATGATATACATTCGTCCGAAGGAACCAGGCATTGCCATTCGGAGTACTCCCTGTCCCGACTCCTCTTTCCCTTTCACTGCATTTAGCCCAGTCTCCAGTGTCTCTAAGGTTTGTTGAGCAAAGGGCAAAAACAACTCTCCATCCGTCGTCAGTGACACTGCTCTGGTTGTTCTGTTAAATAAGCGAAATCCTACGATTTCTTCGAGTTTAACTAAGCGCGCGCTCGCACTTGCAGGGGAAAGTGACAGGTCATGTGCTGCTGCTGTGACACCACCCAGTTCGGCAATTCTGATGAATAAGCGGAGCGATAGAATATCCATTTATCAAAAATATCCGAATTGTGATTTCGTTTCAAGCCCATTTATCTTTTCAATCTGAATAATTAATATACAATTATTGCTTCTACATAAAAGGTATAGACAAGCAGCATCGACTACTGAAATGAAAAACATAAAAACGTTTTCAATACTCGCGCTTACAATTTTGATAATCACTCTGGGTAGCACGCAAGTTTTATCCCACAGTTTTGGGTCAACTTCCAAGGTCGTATTAGCATCAGAA
>JBCDCO010000135.1:0-15188 GCA_039181635.1 Cyanobacteria bacterium P01_G01_bin.19
ATGGTGGAATGACGCGCCGCTCTGGGGACATGGGCGGTTACAAGAAATTGGTCCGAGATATGTAGCTCAGATGCCTTTGGGAAGTCACCACACTTGGCTGGGGGCACTTTATACCTACGGTCTGGTAGGCTTTACTGCTGTAGCGCTCGCCTGGAGTTTTACCTTTTTTAATTTACTTATTCGAGCCAGGCAATCAGATACCACCAAAGTTGGGTTATGTTTATTTATCAGTTTTTTTGTTGCTAGCTTTACCGATAGTGTGGAGTATATCAGCTATGCCTACTGGCACACGTTGATTTTT
Organism: Cyanobacteria bacterium P01_G01_bin.19; assembly: GCA_039181635.1. Classification (GTDB taxonomy): domain Bacteria; phylum Cyanobacteriota; class Cyanobacteriia; order Cyanobacteriales; family Xenococcaceae; genus Waterburya. Next base: position 302 of record JBCDCO010000135.1, read on the forward strand.
ATCGGTATCGCCTTAAGACAGCAACAAGAAGAAATTGAATTAACTCAAAAGCCAATTAATTCTCAAGTCTGGCAAGTTAATTAAAACATAGATCTTTTAAAATTCATATCCAAAAAAAATGCCCCAAATTTCTATTGTTATACCTGCTTATAATGCAGCTCAAACCATTACTGAAACCATCGAATCAGTGCAGCAACAAACAGTTGATGACTGGGAATTAATAGTGGTCAATGACGGTTCTACTGATAATACCCTAGAAGTTCTCCAGCAAATTGTCGAACTACGCCTCAAGATTATTTCTGCCCCCAATGGCGGAGTTTCGGCTGCTCGTAATTTAGGTATGGCTCAAGCACGGGGTCAGTACATTGCCTTTCTTGATGCCGACGACCTTTGGGTAGCCGATAAATTAGAATTACAACTAGAGGCTTTAGAGCAAAATCCCAACGCCATAGTGGCATATAGCTGGACGTGCTTTATGGACGAACAACAGGATGGCTACGTTTATCATCCTTCCCCGCCCTACCAGTATGCGGGAGATGTTTATCCTCAGTTACTCCAGAGGGATTTTATTCACAGTGGTTCTAATACTTTAGTTCGTAAATCGGCACTCGATCGCGTAGGGGGGTTCGATTCTCGCTGTGATATTTGTGAAGATTGGGATATGTGGGTACGTTTAGCCGCCATTGGAGGGTTTGTGGTTGTTCCTCAGCATCAAATTATGTATCGGCGTGCCGCTGGTTCCTCTACTTCTAGTGTCGAACGGATGTACGAACAGACTTCATATGCCATCGATAAAGCTTTTCAGGCTGCCCCCGACCATCTGCAATATATCCGTCGGCAAACTGAAGCGAATTTACATATGTATATCGCCAGTCTCTATCTCCAGCATGGTATAGAATCTGCCAAAGTTCAAAAAGCTGCTCAACATATTCGCTGGTCGCTGCAAAAATATCCCCTCGTTTTACGTCAAGGATACGTGCAAAAGCTGATGATCAAATTTGCTTTGCGTAGTTTGCTGCCTGGACAGTTGGGTCGCAATATTTTTGAACGCTTGAGAACAATGTTGGCGATCGAAAAACCGCAAATAATGAACAGCGATCGTTGATCGTTAAACATTAAACATTGACCTTGATGTCTTGGGTTTTCACTCTTTAAGTAACGATAAATGCTAAAGGTTAAATGATAAATGACCAGCCGACTATTGGCTTAATTCACAATTATGATTTGATTGATGATTTCTTGGAGAGTATGAATCTGACTTTCCCAGATTACTGTAATAATTTTACGGGTAGCTTTATATTCGGCTATGTCAAAGCCTTACAAAGTGCTGGGGTGCGTCCCGTTTTGTATTGCATCACCGCCCAGGTAACTCAGCCGACTCGATTCGAGCATTTACCCACAGGGGCAACGATCTGCGCCCTCCCCCATCCCAAAATCTACAATGGCTATTTGGCAATTAAGCGTACTTCCCTCAAAGCCTATGGTGCAGAAACAGGACAAGCTTTTAAAGACGTGGAAGATCGCAATCAAGTCCGCAGATTGAGTTTAACCGCAGTAAAGAATGTGATTAAAAGTGGCGGCAGCTATTTAGCTACTCCTCTCAATTTATTGGCAGAGGAATTACAGCAAGAGAATTGTCAAGCTCTATTATGTCAGGAATACGAATATGCTCGCTTTGATGCCTGTGTCGCCATGGGCAAAAGGATCGATCTACCCGTGTACGCTTGTTTTCAAGGATTAAACTGCACCCAAAGCATCGTTGAATCTGCTATTCGCCGTTGGTCGCTCAATAATTGTGCGGGATTAATTATTGCTTCGGGTAGGGAAATCAAACGAGTCCGCCAACAATATGATTTTCCCCCCGCCAAAATTCACCAAATATTTAACCCTCTGAACTTACCAACGGGCGATCGCCAGACTAAAATTAGTACTCGTCAAGAGTTGGGTATTTCACCCAGGGCAAAAGTCGTAGTTTGGCATGGTCGGGTGGAAATCGAGCAAAAAGGCTTGGATATTTTGGCAAAGGCTTGGCAAGTAATATGTCAGACTCGCCCCACAGAAGATTTATGCTTGTTAATTATCGGCACTGGTAGCGATACACCAGGCTGGCAAAAACAAATCGACGATCTGAACTTATCAGGAGTAGTTTGGGTCAAGGAGTTTATTAGCGATCGCCATCTTCTGAGTCGTTATCTTGGTGCAGCAGATCTCTATACTCTCCCTTCCCGTAAAGAAGGGTTTCCTCTAGCACCCATCGAAGCAATGGCTTGCGGGTTGCCTGTGGTTTTAGCGGATGTTGCAGGAGTTAGGGATATTGTACCAAGCGAACAGGAAGACGGGGGATTGATTGTCCCCAGAGAAAATCCCACGGCTTTAGCAACAGCAATTATGAGATTGTTCGATGAGCCTAGTCAGCGACAAAAATTAGGTCAAAAGGCAAGGCAAAGAGCAAAAAGTAATTTTTCTCTTCAGGGGATCGGCAGGCAAATGAAAGAAATTTTTATCACTCAATAATTACGGGAATTAATCAATGAACGAGAGACAATTAATAATCAAATGGACTTCTGGAAAAGTACTGGCGTTAATAAATACACCCAAGAAATTGCGGGACTAACTATCAATATGGAATCTAAAGATTCTCTCGGTTTCCATATAAAAATGTTTGTATTTAATGTGAATTATTTCTTAACCCGAGAGCTTAGGATGCTACTGAGTAAACAGGTTAAAAGCTCTTTGGCAAAATTTAAAACTCGGCATCGTTCAAAAATAGGCTGATTGCGCTTTTTTGTGTTTAAGAGATGATACAGATAATGCTTACACAGATAGAGAGCCGATTACACCAGAAATATAGCAGCATTACCGCACGGAAGGAGATGAAATTGTAATTATTCCCGAAGCTAAATTTATGCAGATTGCAGCCGTATCTCTAAATTAATAGCTTATTAAACAAAATTAAATTTATGTCTAAATTATGCCAGAAAGATAAATTGGGTTCTGAGTTGAAAATTGCTTTTATTGTGGGGAGATTCCCCGTTTTGTCGGAGGCTTTTATCCTCAACCAAATTGCAGGACTCTTAGAACGAGGACATGAAGTAGATATATATGCTTTGGAAGGTTATTCGAGAGAAACTAAAGTACATCCAATTGTTGAAAAGTACAATCTCCTGGCGAGATCGCACTACGTACCAGATATCCCTCACAACTTTATTTTTCGTTGTCTCAAAGCAATACAATTACTATTTACTCAAAGTTACAAAAATCCTTTAGCAGTAATTAAATCTTTTAACTGGTTACGCTACGGCAAACAAGCCCTCTCCCTCAGATTATTTTATGGCGCGATCGCCTTTTTAAATAATCAGCAATACGATCTAGTTCACTGTCAGTTTGGGATTTATGCCATGCAGGGCAAATATCCCCAAGATGCGGGGGTATTGCGGCTTCGTTCTCTGGGTCTATTGCAGGGGAAATTGGTTATCGGCTTTCGCGGTTGGGATATTAGCTGGTACGTCAAACAATACGGGGAAGATGTGTATCAACGACTATTTCCTCATGCCGATTTCTTTGTGACCAATTGTAACTTTTTTCGCGATCGCGCTATTAAAATCGGTTGCCCTGGGAATAAAATAACCGTAGTAGGCTCGGGTATTGACTGCCAGAAATTCCAATTTAAGCCCCGCCAGTTACCCAAAGATGGTATCGTGCGCCTTGCCACCACAGGGCGTTTAATCGAAAAAAAAGGCATTGAATACGCTATTCGCGCTGTAGCAGATACTATTCCCTATTACCCTCATCTGGAATACAACATCATTGGCGACGGTTATCTGCGAGACAGCTTACAGCAACTAATTACAGAATTAGGCTTAACCAACAAGATCAAACTTCTCGGTTGGAAACAACAAGCAGAAATCATTTCCATCCTCGACAATACTCAGATTTTTCTCGCCCCCTGCATTACCGCCCAAGATGGCAACCAAGATGCCCCCGTCAACACTTTAAAAGAAGCAATGGCAATAGGTTTACCCGTTATATCCACATATCACGGTGGTATTCCCGAATTAGTGCAAAATGGCGTGTCAGGTTACTTAGTACCCGAAAGAGATAGTCAGGCGATCGCCGAAAAGCTACAATATTTGATTGCCAATTCTAATCTGTGGCAATATTTGGGCAAACAGGGTCGAAAATTTGTGGAACAACACTACGATATCGAACCTTTAAACGATTTATTAGTAGATGTTTATCGACAGACATTGAGCATTGAACATTAACTCGTTCAAATGGGGAATTAGAGTGCGGGGTTATTTGGGTGGAGATTTGCCGTACGAAGCTGACAGTGCCGTTCAAAGTTCTCATGTGCTAGTTGACAATAACGAAGTCTATCTAAGTAATCTTAGTAATAGTGGCGAAAATAAAGGTCTAGACAATCAGTTACAATTCGATTCTCCAGCAGTAGATGTCTTAGCTAGCGATCGCAGTTTGGGAGTAACGGACAATTTAGGAGATTTGGGTGCTTTAGAATATGGCAAAGCTCCCTTTGAATCAGGAGATATTGTTTAATTAATAGTTAATAGTTAATGAGTATTGCTATAAGTATCAAGAATAAAATAAATAATAGTTGTATTTTTTCCACTTTGGCGATTTTTTATTGTCTGGCTTTATGGCTGGAAATGGCAGAGAATTGGGAAAATCCAGAGGCTACATTTGTCGGTTTAATTTTATTATTGGTAATTCTGGCGACAAAAATTAATTTGTGGAAATTTTGCAGTTTTATTATATTTACTACTGCTTGTTTTTTATATTTTAATTTTCCCGATGTCGCCAATCATGTTAATTTAATCATCTTTGCTAATTTAATAATTCTAATTACAGCCAGTTATTATTGGCTGCGACGCGATCGCTTTATTAATCCTGAGGATCTATATCAAACACTTGCTTCTCCCTTAAGAGTATCTTTAGTTGCGGTTTATTTCTGGGCGGGTTTTCATAAACTCAATACGGATTTTTTCAATCCCTATTTTTCTTGCTCTAATTCAATGTTCCTCGGCATAGTTGAGATGCTTACCTCTACAGTATTAGGCATTCCCACTTTTTTAATTTTAGGGTTAATTACAGGTATTTTTATCAAACATATCCTGCCAGAGTATGCGATCGCGATTATTAGGAATAAGAGCAAGCAAATAATTAGTTACTTAATTATTTTGGGAATTTTATCAGCAGTAGGTTATGGAATCTTACTATATCTTAATCTAACTAATAAAATTTTTCCTTTATTTGTATTGTCTACTTCAATCTTTGTGGTGCTTTGGGAAGTAGTTGGAGGAGTTGTAATGTTAATTCCTCGCTATCAACTATTGATGTTCTGCCTATCAATATTTATGCACTTAGTATTAGCTCCCATTGGATTTGTAGATTTTGGTTCTTTGGCTTTTGCCCTCTGGCTAACATTCATTCCTGCTAATTATTACGGTTGTTTACAACAACAAATTACTTTACCTTGGCTCAACTTAAAAGTAGGTGTAATTTCCAGTTATATAGTAATAAATATTATTGGCGGCTTAGTTTCTGGTTTTTACTATTTAACTAACTTCGAGTTTAATATCAACTCAATTGCAGGAATTATCTTTATCATTTCAGCCTTAATTGTACTGGCACCTCTGGTTAAACAACTATGTGAAAAACCAGATGATTGGCAGGGGGTGACTGTGATTAAAACTAAAATACCTTGGCTGACTTATGGTGCAATCGCTATTTTAGCTATCTTTGCTTCTACATCTTATTTAGGATTACGTACAGCAGGTAATTTTTCGATGTTTAGTAACTTAAGAACGGAAGGAGAAACCAGTAACCACTTACTCTTAGGTAGTAATCCCCTAAAGATTTGGAACTATCAAGAAGATACAGTAAAAATAATTGAAATAGACGACAAAAAAGCCAAAGTTGGACATAAATACCGCCCCTTAAAAGACCACTATTTACCTGTAGTGGAATTCAAAAAATTAATCTACCAATGGACAAAAGCAGGCTATACAGTACCTTTAGTCTTTGAATATGGCGATCGCCTTTATCGGACTAACAATATTGTCAACGATCCTACTTGGCAGACTCCCAACAGAACTTGGTCAATGAAATTATTAGACTTTCGGATCATTCAACCCGATAATGGCGAACCTAATTATTGTCGTTGGTAATATAATCGTACGAAGTTAATTTAGAGTAGTCTAGTTAATTGTTTGTAGGTAGTAGGTAGTAGGTAAACAGGATTCTGTATGAAACTTCATCGCCGACAATTCGTGATTGGTAAGTCTTCTTTTTATCCTGGCGATGATTGGCAAAGTTACCAACTAACAAATCACTATTGGCTTTCTTACTGTCGTGATCTGCGAATCATTCGGGCAACGGATCGCGATGGAGTTGAGTGGTGTTTACTGGGCATGGCAATTGAAACTGAAGTAAATTCTGCCCCAGAAAGATTAATCGCGCAAAGATCTACAGAAGAAGTTATTGCAGGATATTCTGCTTGGGCTGGGAGGTGGCTATTAATTGGTCAAAAAGAAATACATTTAGATGCCAATGGTTTGTTGGGCTGTTTTTATGGCGAAACTTCAGGAGAAATTTGGTTATCTAGTAGCCCAACTTTACTAGCCGAAATTATGGCTACTTCAGACAAAGACAAGCGTAATTTAGTCTATGGTAGGGGTATTTCTTGGTATACTCCTCCCTATTCAGGCTATCTGCCAATAAAAAGATTATTAGCCAGTCAAGTAATTAATTTTACGACGGGGCAAATTTCACCTCGTCCTTTGATGCCAGAAATAGATTTAGATCGTGATTACGAAACTAGCTTAGAGCTAATTACAAATGCTCTGGTTACAGCCTTACAAAACTTGGCTACACTAAAACAACCGATTTGGTTGGGTTTAACCGCAGGCTATGATTCTCGTTTGATGCTGACGATCGCGATCGCCGCTAAGATTGAGTTTACTACTTTTACCCGCATTGCTGGGCGAATGTCCCTGGCAGATTTTATCCTCCCGCCCAAGCTAGCCAAAGAATGCCATGTCACCCATCTATATTTACAAAATAAACCCCCTAAAGAACAAGAATTGAGACGCAATCTTGTCAAACAGCACTCAGGAAATAATGTTTCTGAGGGAGATGCCGAGCCTTTTATTATGGGCGTACGAGATAGTCTCAAAGGAATATCTTTTGGTGGACACGGATTTGCGATCGCCAGTGGTTTTCATACTTTGCGTCAGCTACCAGCTAATTATACTTCTCCCCAGGCTGGTGCATTGCAAATTGCCCAGCTATTTGATGAACCTCCCCAATCTTCGGCAGTAGCGGGAATGACAGCCTGGCTAACCTGGGTGCAACAACATCCCCAAGAAAATTTAGATTGGCGCGATCGCTTTTTCCTAGAACAAAGACAGGCTGGTTGGTTAAGTAGCAAAGAACAAGTCTACGATCTCTCGGATTTAATTCGATTTCCCATTCTCAACGCAGCCCGTATCTATAGCTTATTACTGAGCATCCCCGAAGCCCAAAGACTCGATTCTTTAGTTCAGGTAGCGATTTTAAAACAACTCAATTGCGATTTGGCAAGCTATCCTTTTAATCCTAGCCAAGATAGTTTTGATTACTGGTCGAAACTTAAGTTTAAGTTACGCAATCGTCTTAGAATTTAGGCATTGATAAATTAGTATTTTACCCCGACGACGATTTTTTTCGGCAGTAATCATGTCAGGAAATATGATTAAGGCAATCGCACTTTCTCAACTAAGATATGAGATCGCCCGTTTCTTATATTGGTAGTTTTTTCACTCTAAAACTCTCGTTATTTACCGAGATAATTGCCCCTATCTCCAAATCCTGCTGGCAATGATGCAAAACCTCAATCAACCGTTGGTTAATCTCGTCATAGTTTTCATTACCCAACCGAAAGAGAATTACACTGGGTAAAGCTTGCTTGCTGATGGCTAGTAATTGAGCAAAGTCTAAATCTATAGTTAAAATGATGCGCTGTTCGATAAGAGCTAAAGCAAGAATTTCATCATCTGGCAGCTTTTGTAATCCTCTATCTCTGAGATGAACGACATCGTAACCGATTTGGCGCAACCATTCGACAGTACGTAGAGAAATTCCCATGTCAGCCAAAAATTTCATTTTTATCTAAGCAGTGGTGGCAAAAGGATAAACAGTTTCTCGCGTTAGTAATGCTGCATATTGTAGAGATTGCTTGATATCGTCTAATTCTAAGTCTGGATACTCCGATAAAATCTCCTCAAAAGGTTTACCATTGGCTATCAAATTAACAATCAGGGATACAGGAATACGCATTCCGCGAATACAAGCTTGACCTGCCATGATGCGAGGGTTAAAGGTAATACGCTCTAGGTTTTTCAGTTGATAGTCATTCATGGATTCTCGAAGCCCAATAATTATTAATCATAATCTATTGTTTTTGAGATTAAGAAGGCGATCTTCAATGACGAAAAAAGATCGCAACTGTAGTTTAGATTTAGTTTCTAATCTGTACTGGCATTACCAAATAGGTCATATCTATTCCCCCCAAAGGACTAAAAATAACTGGTTGATGTCCTTCATTGAGCTGCATTTTAATCTCTGGGGTGGGTAATGCCTTTAAGCCATCCATCAAATATTTGATATTAAAAGCAATCTCAATATCATCGCCAATAATCTCTGCAGGTAAAGACTGTTTGGCGTTGCCGATATCTTGAGCATCGGCAGAGACAGTTAATTCTCCCAAATCATTACTCAGACTAAATTTAACTAGATTATTTTTCTGAGCAAAAACAGCTACCAACTCCAAACTGCTCAACAATCGTTTGCGATCGACAATCATTTGACGGGCAAAATTTTGGGGAATTAACTGTCCGTAAGCAGGATAGTCTCCTGGTATTTTTGCACTAGTTAACAGGCGATCGCCCAATTCAAAAATCATCACCAAATCGTCAAAACGGACTTTAACGCTATCTGTAGCATCGCTATCTCCGACGATTCTCTCCAATTCTCGCAGGGCTTTAGCAGGTATGGTTACGGCAAATTCGGGCAAGTCTACTGATGATTCTGCTGCATCTTCTCCATTTACATCCGTTGCTACCACTGCTAAACGATGACTATCCGTTGCCGCAAATTCCAAAATGTCTGTAGTGCCTGCTTCGCCCAACTTTTTCGTTTTTAAGTGAACTCCCGTCAATACTTGTTTTGATAATTCGGTAGAAGCAGCAAACAAGCAACCACCCAAGCCTTCATTGAGTAATGCAATAGGCAACTCCATATTTTGTTCGCCATCTACTGTCGGCAGTTCGGGAAACTCATCTGCGTCTATACCTGTAAGCTTGAATTCTCCTGATGTCGAGCTGATCGTCGCGACATAATCATCTTCACCATCGGGAATATCGAGGGTAATTTCCATCTCGGGCAAACGAGTGACTATATCGCTGAGTAACTTAGCGGGTAGAGTGATTCTGCCTTCTTCTTCTACCTCTGCATTAAAACTAGTTTTGATGCCCATATTGCCATCAAAAGCCACCATGCTAACCTTTTGAGTTGCTTCATTCATCTCAAGCAAAACATTTGCCAATACTGCGGGTTCGGCACGGGAAGGAACAGCACGACTGACAAGAGAAAGGTGGTTTTTGAGATCTTGTGACGAGCAAACAATTTTCATTTCAGTTTTATTCTTTTCGTGCTTTCCAGGATTTACTATAGTCGATCGCTGGTACTTGTTTACTGATTTTTCAAAATTGTTTTAGATGCCAGACGGGTTTTCTTGCGATCGCTTTCTGATAGTTCTTTGCCTACCTGCAATCTAGTGGCATTGGTTTGTAGAACTGTTGCGCCTTGCTCGTCTCCTAGCTGCAGGGCTGTCTTGGCTGCGGTTTGTAACATGGTAGCAGCTCCAGTGCGATCGCCATTTTTTAGTTTGGTTTCGGCAATTTGAGTTTGGCGATATTTGGCTAAAGTCAGAATATGGTTTTGCACGAGTCGAACGGGAGATGGTTGGTACGGACTTTGAGCTTCTATTTCAATACTCACCACGTCAGAATGCAAACCTTCTTTATTGATACCTGGATTGTCATAGCGCAATTGAACGGCGGCAATTTTATGAGTGCCTGGCGCTAGCTGATTGATGTAGAAGTTAATTAAAATAATTCTGGGGCGTTCGATCATCAAATCCCCCAGGCGAATTGTAAAGTGATTTCCTTCCAGAGATACAGGTAACTCTATGGTTTCTGGCAAAACTTGTGCCACTGGCTTTAATTCTGCCAATCTTACTTTGGGCATGAGTTCTACGGTTAAAGAACTATTGGTCAAACCAACAGATTGAGCGCGGGCAAACAAACGTTTAAATTCTGCGGTAGCCTGTTCTGGTTTCTCAATATAGGCTAGAGTGCCCTGTGCCGAATCGGAAATTTGCTCCAAAACATCTTGGTTCCAATGTTCGCCAAAGCCTAAAGTATCGATCGTAATATCGTATTCCGATGCCAGTTCGGCTAATTTGAGACATCTAATATTGTCTCCATGTTCGTTTTCCCCATCAGTGAGTAAAAATATTCGAGATACAGCGTGCTGCTTGTGGTAAGCAATTTCCTTGATGCCCAAACGCATTCCTTCATCAATCGAGGTTCCTCCATCGGCAACCATCATTCTAATTTTTTGCTCGATCGGTGCGATGTTCTTGACTAGTTGATTGGGTACAATTACTTTAGCTCTGTGGTCAAAAGCAACAACGCTAATGCGATCGCCTGGCTTGAGCTTTTTAATAATATCAATGGCAGCTTGTTTGACCATTTCTAGCGGTTTTTCTGACATCGAACCGCTGCGATCTAAGACTAAGCATAAATTTAAGGGTAGATCTCTAGTCACATCTTCTGGAATGGCTGATATGGCTAAAGATAGTTGACGTTGACTGCTGCTAATCTGAGCATCGATATGAGGATCGCTTAGATAAGACTGTAAACCAACTTTCATAATTACTAAAAATATAAAATTTATGACTATATAATAGTCTCTAATTTTTAGTTGAAGGCGATCGACGAAATTTCAGCGTAATTAGAATAGATAGTCAATGGTTATAGGCTAGCGTTCGGTAGATATCTTGATTGTAATTCAAGCAAATATTAGTTTATTGTTTATGTTTAAATTGACCCAAATTGGCATCAGAAATAAAATAGCCAACGATCCCTATTATCGTTTTCGCTCCCTAAAAGAAGTAGCGATCGCTGCAGATTTAGGGATCAAAATAGACGTCAATCAAGCAGGTGTAGATGATTGGCTGAGAATACCCCTGTTTTCGATTCATCAAGCGCGATCGCTAGTCGAGTTAGTCCAAATGGGAATACAGCTTTATTGTCTTGAAGACGTAGCCGCTGCGGTTAATCTGCCCACCCAAAGTCTTCAACCCTACGAAGCTATTCTGGCTTTTGCTTATTACGATCGCCTTAGCAGCTTGAATCCAGAAAAAATAGCGATCGATACTGCATCTGTCGCAGAAATAGCCACTATCCCAGGCATCGATGAGAATCTAGCCAGTTCGATCCGCTCCGAGATTGAAGCTAATGGCAAATATCGCAATATAGTAGATCTACAGCGTCGTTTGCAGCTAGATCGAGAATTGGTATCTCAAATTATGCATTATCTTCAGTTTTGAACTGTCAAAGGTTAGAACAGTTTTTGATTACTAGTTTGAATAACAGTTGCGATCGCTGTTTACCAATTTGTCCATCGACATTCTGTCGAGCGCATTATTTTTGATTGACAATATTATTGGCGGCGATACCTAAAATGGGAGCTTGGCATTTTTTTAGCTGATTTAAAGCTGTTTTTAGTTCGGTTGCCTGTATTTTGCCCAAACCTGTCACTACTACAACTCCGTCAGCCTTGGTGGATAAGAGGTTGACGTCTGCAAAACCATTAACAGCTGCAATATCGTAAATAATCAAATCGAAGTGCTTTTCTAACTCCTCCATCAAACGATCCATTCTGGCTGACGCTAATAAACGACTGGAATCAGCAGAAATAGAATCTGTCGCAAATTTGTTGAAACCGGAGGAAAGAACAAAAAGATTGTTCTCTAAAGGTAATTGATTAATGTACTTGAGTTCTGAGATATCGTCTACTTCATGCAATATATCGATTAATCCAGGCTCAGACTCCAAGCTAAAACTTGTAGTCAAACAATCTGTACTACGAAAATCTGTATCGACGAGAAGAATTTTTTTGCCCAGAGAAGCACATGCCTTGGCTAGATTTAGGGCAACAGTAGATTTTCCTTCTCCTGGGATAGCTGAGGTTATGACCAAGGATTTTAGCTCGCTCCTTGAAGCAGTATCTAAAGTTGAACTTAAGTTAAATATATTGAGATTGGTAGCAAAAGAACGAAATACTTCAATGGAAAAAGGATTAGACTCCATGCCAGAGTAGCTTTGCAGTTGCGAAGCTACTTCAGCTGAGACTGATTTTTGGTTTATTGCGAGAGAATCGGTTTGTTTACTAGGTAATAATCGTTTTGAATGGTGAATATGTCGTTTTGACTGGCGAATATGGGGAATAGTAATCAAAATCGGCAAATTGGACAGCTGCTGAATTTTGTCTGTAGTGTAAATAATTTTTTGATGGCTATCGATTAGCAAAGCTCCTCCAATAGATAATAGGAGTCCAAAGCCAGAGCTAAGAATGAGGTAATTGATCGTACTGACATTATTTACTCTGGGCTCGGTAGGTGGATTTAAGAGTTGCCAGGGTGCTTCTTGTTGAGCCGCATCAATCAAAAGGGCGTCTTTTTGTAGATTAAATTCGTTAAGTTTCTTATTGGAAATAGTTAGCTTTTCTTGGAGATGATTGTAGTCTCGAAAAACAATCGACCAACTACTTAATTGAGATTGAAGCTTGGCGGTTTCTGCCGTAATGCTATTTCGCCTATTTTCCATAGCATCGATCTGATTGGCAAGCTTTTGGCGAATCACGTTTGTCTCCTGAAGGAGCAAACCAATGAGTTGTTCTCTTTCTTGTTTTAAAGTTTGTATTTCAATACTGCGATCGGAGAAAAGGATGGATTGCGCCGAAATTCTCAGATCGATATTTTGCAATTGGTTTAATAATCCTACATATCTAGGTGTAGCTAGATCTATAGCAGTACTAGATTCTACTGGTTGTGCTTTTAATTCTCGTTCTAAATTATTAGCTTTTAATTTAAGATCTTGATATTGAATCTCAAGCATTTTGCGTTCGGTCGATAAGTTATTTAAGCGATTATTTACCTGCTGGATTGATATTTGGGGGTCTAGAAAATTATGCTTACTTCTTAGCTGACTGATATTATTTTCTATTTCTCGAACCTGAATATCTACTTTGGGTATTTGCAGATCTAGAAAAGCAATGCCTCGTTTGATACCTGACTGTCGTTTTTCTAAGCTATATTCTACATATATTTTAGCTAAGTTATTAATTACATCGACAACCTGTTCTTTATCTGAGTGTTGATATTTTACGAGCAGAATATTCTGATTATTAGATTGATTGATAATTTCAATATGTAGATTATCGATCACCTCTTGATGGCTCAGTGTGGGGTATTTGCTTTGAAGAGATTCAACCGCACGTAATATTACCTTTGGACTTTTAATAATTTTAAGCTGAACTTCATCTAACTCTACTGAAGTAATTTCTTCTCTAGTTTCAGTAGAGCGAGCATTAAAGTTGGTCGAAGTAACGCTAGTTTCAATATTAAGAGGCTCGGATAAAATTTCAAAACTAGCATCATAAGTAGTAGGCTTGGTTGATATTTTAAAAATAGCCAGTAAAGTTATTGCTATAGTACAGCTAGCAATATAAGGAAATTTTCTAACAATAATATTGATGATTTCACCTATATTTAATCCTCCTTCGATATTTTCATCAGCTAATGAATCGTACGGATAATATAAATTACTGCTACTAATATTGTTGTTCATAATTATGTCCAAATAATTTAAATAATTTTGATTATTAATTGAGATTAACTTGTCAATGTGAGCTTTTGAACGCAAAAAAATATACAAAGAATATATTATTCGGGATTTTAATACAGGTATAGTATTAATATTTTAATTTCATTGCTTTTGCAGCATAGCAATGTTTTTAAGATATATATGCTGATTTCGAACAAAATAAAATGTTCTTAATAAAATCTTTTTACAATACACCTAATTCTGTTTTTTTCTGTAAATTTTTGATGAATAAACTCATGTAAAGTATTTATAAAAAAATATTTTCTATTTCGATCTCTGGTTTTATCTAAAACTCCTCAAAAACGAATTTGACATATCAGTAATATCACTTATAATTTTAATAATACAGCCTAACTACACATTGAGAGTTTGTATTATACAACTCATTTTCAAAAAGGCCGCTCTATTCTCTCCGTAAGAACCGAATACAAACTAAGTACTCCGATCATTTGATTGGTTTGCTCGAATCAAATGATTAAGAGATGAAAATACATAAAAGAATTGTATTAATTGGGAGGTGTCTTTATGATTAAGCGACTAAATACTCAGAAATCAAGAAAATCTTTTACGTCTTTGCTATTCCAGAATATCAATTTTTGGCTATCTCTTATTAACAAGTAAAAGTGCTGCTTTATGAATAAAAATACCTCATAAGTTTCTTGAGACAAAGCAATTTATCTTCTACAAGAATGGTCTTGGATTATTAGAAATTACGGGCGATTATATTCGAAAAGCAATCAATTAATCCCATTTGAAAAGCACCAACATACATATAGTAATAGCCTTACTGCCTTCAACAAATATATATACCTGGCTACATAGCTTAAATTATTTTAAATAACGTCATGATACCAAAGAAAAAAGTTTTAGATATTTCG
>JBCDCO010000136.1:0-15125 GCA_039181635.1 Cyanobacteria bacterium P01_G01_bin.19
TAGCAACTCTAAACTTGCACCACCACCAGTAGAGATGTGGCTCATTTTTTCGGCTACTCCGACTTTTTCTACCGCAGCCACGGAGTCACCACCACCAATAATCGTGATAGCGTCGGACTTACCAGCCAGAGTATGAGCGATCGCTTCTGTACCAGCCGCAAACTTATCAAATTCAAATACACCCATAGGACCATTCCAAATTACTGCATTACAGTCTGCTAGGGCATCTTGGAATACTTTGATGGAGTCAGGACCAATATCCAATCCCATCCAACCGTCAGGAATGCTGTCGATGCTGACAGTTTGGGAGTTGGCATCGGGAGCAAAGTTGTCAGCTACTACAACATCAGTAGGCAACAGCAACTCAACGCCTTGCTCTTTGGCTTTGGCTTCTAAAGATTTGGCTAGTTCTAATTTATCTTCTTCAACCAAAGATTTACCCACGCTCAAACCGCGAGCCTTATAAAAAGTGAAGATCATACCGCCGCCAATAAGTAGCTTGTCGCACTTATCTAACAGAGTTTCGATGACGCCAATTTTACTCGAAACCTTAGAACCGCCAATGATTGCCGCTAAGGGACGTTTGGGGTTGTCTACTGCATCTTGAAGGTAGTCTAATTCTTTTTCGATTAGGTAGCCAGCAACGCTAGGACTCAAGTATTTTGTAACGCCTTCAGTGGAAGCGTGAGCGCGGTGTGCCGTACCAAATGCTTCGTTAACATACAGATCGGCATTAGCTGCTAGTGCTTTGGCAAACTCAGGATCGTTACTTGTTTCTTCGCTGTGAAAACGCAGGTTTTCTAACAAGACAACTTGACCATTACTCATGCCGTTAACAGTTGAAGCGACGGCATTTCCTACGCAGTCATCACATTTGGTTACGTCTTGTCCGAGTAACTCGGAAAGTCTTTTGGCAACGGGAGTAAGGCGCAATTCTTCTTTGACTTCACCTTTGGGACGACCCATGTGGCTACACAAAATTACTTTGCCGCCTTTACCAGTCAAATCTTTGATTGTAGGTAATGCAGCTTTGATGCGAGTATCATCTGTGATGTTGCCATTATCGTCTAGCGGAACGTTAAAATCAGCTCTTACTAAAACTTTCTTTCCAGAAACGTCTGCTTCGGTCAAACTCGCTACAGTCTTCTTAGCCACTGCGACTTTCCTCCTAGTTGCTTGTTAAATAATTTAATAAAAATACCCAACTGTAAACAAAAGTTTAAATATTGGGGCTAGGATTAATCTACCAGAGGAGTTGCACTAAGGAAAGGATTTAAGAGGGTAATTTTATTTGGCTTATGACGAACTTCTTCTTAATTAGCGTGGAGCTATTTAGCAATATTACAAACTTTACATTTGGATTTTAATTTGGTAAAAAGCTCGATAGATGACCTAAAAATATTAAGATTATCTTAATGCAGATATCAAAAATAGATTATAGATAATGGATAATCAATTACTGTGGCATAGTTTTTATCAGGAAATCAACCAACCAGATGAGCAGATAGACATAGCCAAAGCATCTCTGTGTTATGCCAAGGCAGAGTATCCCGATCTAGATTTTTCGAAATATTTGCGTTTTTTAGATGCGATCGCCATCGAGGTAGAATCTCAACTATCTGGAGAAACTTATCCTCTCAAAGTAATCAAGGCAATCAACTTTGAGCTTTTTGATGGCTTGGGGTTTCAAGGAAATAATCGAGACTACTACAACCCCAAAAACAGTTTTCTCAATCAGGTTATCGAGCGTCGAGTGGGAATTCCGATTAGCCTATCAGTTATTTACCTAGCCGTAGCGGAAAGAATTAACTTTCCCATGGTGGGAATTGGCATGCCAGGGCATTTTCTGATTCGTCCTGATTTTGAAGATGCGGGAATTTTTGTCGATGCCTTTAATCGAGGTGAAATTCTATTCAAGCAAGATTGTCAAAAAAGATTGAGTAGAATGTATCAAAAACCAATCGAGCTGGATATGAGGTGGCTTGCACCAGTGAGCAAGAAGCAAATTCTAGCTAGAATGCTCAACAATCTTAAATTTATCTATCTGCATAACCAGCAGATCAATAAAGCACTGGGGACTATGAGTGGCATTATCAAGCTATTTCCTAACAATGCCCCTGAAATACGCGATCGCGGCTTGCTGTACTACCAGACTAACCGTTGGCAAGAGGCGGCAGTAGATTTAGAATATTTTCTCAAGATTGCTCCCAATACAGAGGATACAGAAACAATTCAGTTATTGTTAGACAAAATCAACCAAGTATCCTAGATAGGTTTAAAATACAGGCAATTATTTTCCATAAAAAAGAGATGCTTCGATCAAACATCTCTTCAGCTTAAGTAAATTAAATTGTTTTGATCGCTTTGCTGCCGATCAATTGTTGATCAAATACACCAAGACAAACAGCAAGAGCCAAATTGCATCAACAAAGTGCCAGTAAATCTCTGCTGCCTCAACTCCAAAGTGGCTGCTGGCGGTGTAATGACCTGCTTCACGCGATCGCCACAAAACACAAAGGATCAATAATACTCCTGTAGTCACGTGTAAACCGTGAAATCCAGTTAAAACATAAAAGCAGCTCGCCAATAGATTGGTAGTCAAGCCAAATTCAGCATGGGAATATTCATAAACCTGTCCGAGAAGAAAAACCGCCCCCATTGCGGCGGTGATGGCAAAATACTTTTGTAAGCCTTTAACATCATTTTGCTTGAGGGCTTTTTGTCCTTCGTGCATCACAAAACTACTGGCTACTAGAATTGCAGTGTTGATAATGGGAATCAACAGCTCGAACTCGGGCATACCTTCGGGAGGCCAAACTGGCATGGTGGCGCGATAGATGAGCAACGCAGCAAAAAAGCCAAGAAATGTCATGCTGTCAGATACCAAAAAGACATATAGACCAAACATTCGATGGTCTGGATGTCCATGATGCCCATGTCCGTGTTGAGCTTCTTGTTCTGAGGCAATCGCAATTTGTGATTCGTTATCTACGGTTGAACCTTGCATATTAGATTAATCGGTATATGTTCCAGTTGTTTTTTTATAGCAGAGGGAAAATCAGCGATAAATCAAAGAGCGTTTGATATTTATGCCCCTGTCCCTCCTGTTTCGTAAATGTAGGTATTAGATTAGCTTCCTTCTGCGGTTACGGCTGCCAACATATCTTCTACATCTTCATCACCATCAATACTTTCGGTATCAATACCATAATCATAAGGTCCTGCCCACAGTACGGGTTCTTCCTCAAAATTCTCAATGATTGGTGGTGAAGCAGTTTGCCATTCCAAAGTTAGAGCCTTCCAAGGATTGCGAGGTGCTTGTGGTCCTTTTAGCCAACTCCAGACTGCATTAATAATAAAGGGAAAGGTAGACAATGCCAGGATGTACGAGCCAATCGTACAAACCATATTTAAGGTTTGAAATTGAGGATCGTAAAGAGCTATACGACGATTCATTCCCTGCAAACCTAACTGGTGCATGGGCAGAAATGTGATATTAAAACCAATATAGGTCATGACAAAGTGAATTTGACCCAAGGTTTCATTCATCATTCGTCCTGTCATTTTGGGGAACCAGTGATATACCGCACCAAATAAAGCAAATACCGAACCGCCAAATAGTACGTAGTGGAAGTGGGCTACCACAAAGTAAGTATCGTGGACGTGAATATCAAAGGGAACGGAAGCGAGCATTACACCGCTCAATCCACCAATTAAAAACAGCGACACAAAGCCGATGGAAAACAGCATCGCACTGTTGAGGCTAATTTTCCCCCCCCAAATGGTGGCACACCAGCTAAATACTTTGATTCCAGTAGGCACGGCGATGATCATGGTAGTTGCCATAAAGAACATTCTCAACCAGCCAGGAGTTCCGCTGGAGAACATGTGGTGCGCCCAGACAATTAAGCCCAGAAAGCTGATTGCCAAACTAGAATAGGCGATCGCACGATAGCCAAAAACTGGCTTGCGAGCGTGAACGGGAAGGATTTCCGAGATGGCACCAAAGAAGGGCAATACCATGATGTACACCGCAGGGTGGGAATAAAACCAGAACATGTGCTGGTAAACTACTGGATCTCCACCCCCTGCTGGATTAAAGAATGCCGTTCCCGCGATTAAATCAAAAGAAAGCAGGATCAAAGCGGCAGCTAACACTGGAGTTCCCAACAAAATCAAGCCAGAAGTTGCCAACATCGACCAGCAAAATAAAGGCATGCTGTGGATATCCATGTCGGGCATCCGCATCAATAGGATGGTAGTTAAGAAGTTAATCGCTCCCAAAATTGAAGACGTACCTAAAAGCAGTACGCTTAAAATCCAAACTTCTTCTCCCCACTTACTATTAGCAAGCAAGCTGAGAGGGGGATATGATGTCCAACCCGCTTGGGCTGTGCCTGATTCTAAAAAGAAACTAGACAGGAAAAATACGCCGCCAGGAGGAATCATCCAAAATGCCACCCCGTTTAGTCGCGGAAATGCCATATCTTCCGCACCGATCATTAGCGGAATCAGATAGTTAGCAAATGCAGCACCTGCGGGAATGATCCACAAAAACAGCATGATCGAGCCGTGCATGGTCATTGCCTGATTGTAAAATTCAGGCTGAACAAAATCTGGATCGGGGGTTGCCAGTTCGGTACGCATTACTTCGGCTAAGGCTCCGCCGATAAAGTAAAAGATAAAGGCGGTAACTAAGTACTGAATTCCGATTACTTTATGATCTGTACTAAAGCCAAAGTACTCGTACCATTTTCTTTGAGGGTGTTTTTCCTGTTCTGGTGGCGAAACAGGAATGTTTCTTTCTAATGTTGTACTCATTCTCTATATGGTTAGAAAATCTGATATGTCTGTTGGGATAGCTATAAGGTAAAATTTACGTTTTTTCTTCCTGCTTTTGCAGATTGGGTATGGTCTATCTCTGTGTCCAAACTACAAAAGCCAGAGTTAAACTATGGTTTCAACTGCGCCAAAGCATCGGCATCGATACCTATATCCAAAGCATAGGGTTCTAAAAATTTGCGGTCGGAAGTATCGGTTGAATTTACTGCTACTGATTCATTACTTTCATTCATCGCAAAAGTATTATCTTTGATCCATTGGGCGTATTCTTCTTCAGTTTGGACGTATAGCTGAGTCTTCATTCCGCCATGATATGCGCCACATAGTTCCGCGCAGATCACAGGATATTGCCCTAGCTTGTTAGGAGTGAATACCAGATTGGTTTCTCTGCCAGGGATTACATCCTGCTTGATCCGAAATTCGGGCAGCCAAAAAGCGTGAATAACATCTCCTCCAGTCATTTTCAACGACACGGGACGATTGACAGGAACATGAATTTCACCAGATATGACGCCACTGTCTGGATAGGTAAATACCCAAGCATACTGAATGCCGTTTACTTTAATTTCCAAAGGATTTAACCCCTGCTCTGATTCGGGAGAAACTCCCAAGCCCAAAGCTATGCTTTCACGCTCTGGATCTAAGGCTACTAGCTGTGAGTGATGATGAGCATGAGCCATTTGAGGACCAGCGTCTCCTGCTGCCATCGGATCTAATCCGCCCATACGGTTGTAAATTTCAAAGCTGTAGATCGACAGAATAAAAACGATAACTGTAGGAATAGCAGTCCAAACTATTTCTAAAGGTACATTGCCTTCAATTGGAGGACCATCTGTAGTGTCATTTTTCTTACGGCGGAATTTGAAGATGGAGTAGACCAAGACTCCTTCTACCAAGAGGAATAGACCCGTGGCAATAGTCATCATGAAGTTAAATAGATCGTCTACATCTCCTGCATCGCTAGATGCTGCCATTGGCAGTAGACCATGATTTTGCCCATACCACAGGCTAATTAGAGTCATCGCAACTCCTGCGATGAGAGTGATTACGTTACCAGGTATATTCACGTTAATAAATATGGGTGAGTGTTTTCTTGATCGACTACTAAACGATCTTGTTAAGTTTCCGACTGCTTACAATTTATTGACTAGATCGGAATAATTGTTAATGGTATTAATACTAAAATTTCAGCTACAAAAACATTTTTGGTCTATTTATAAGGGTAGATCAAAATATTTAAAGATAAACCATTGTAAGGGCAAGTTTACTACTCTTTACACAAAATCTTTATTTTTTATTTGGGATCTGCCAATCCCAATCCCTGGGCTTAATCTATAAGTTTCGGTTTGTCTGCTAAATTTAATTTTTTCTTTATGTATCTTAAGTTTTATGAGGATAATTAACTATTTAATCTGAAGAATATCTAAAAAGATAAAAGTATCAGAAAAACGTAGCTAGAGTATTAGTAGAGAAAGCAAGATAATTTACCAGAAAAGTAATAGCTTGTAGTTTGAAATTAAAGCGTTCACTCTTATTTTTATTAAAGTTCTATTTCATTTATCCCAGTCGAGTGTGCTATGACCGAATCTATCTTTCAACCATCTATAAACAATAAAAATGAGGTTTCATCACAACCAGTCATCTGGATACGCCGTTTAGTCTGGAAAATTGCGATCGCAACACTGCTCTTGATGGCGGTTGGTAGTGCTACTAGAGTCATGAATGCAGGATTAGCCTGTCCTGATTGGCCTTTATGCTACGGTCAACTGGTGCCAACGCGACAAATGAACCTCCAGGTGTTTTTAGAGTGGTTTCACCGTTTGGATGCGGCACTGATTGGGATGAGTGCGATCGCTTTATCGGGTTTGTCTTGGTGGTATCGCAAACAATTACCGTCCTGGATGCCTTGGGCTGCAACGTTTGCTTTGTTTCTAATTGTTTTTCAGGGGATTTTAGGCGGTTTAACCGTAACCCAGTTACTCCGATTTGATATTGTTACCGCTCACTTAGGTACGGCATTGCTGTTTTTTAGCACTCTAATTGTGATTGGCACGGCTCTACTGCCCTACAAAGGAACGAAGGCAGCAGGAAAGTTATCCTGGCTTGGTTTGAGTGCGGCAGTCTTAGTTTATTTACAGAGTATTTTAGGGGGACTAGTTGGTTCTCGTTGGGCACTGCATCAGTGTTTTGGTGGCTCTCAATTATGTAATGTAATGAACGCACACATTTTGGGTGTCGTGCCACCTACCTTAGCGGTTATATCTGTCGTCTGGTTTGCTTGGAAAACTCCTGGTTTGCACCGCACTTTGAGAATCTTGGCAAACTCCGCCGCAGCGTTGGTAGGTTTGCAGATACTACTAGGTATCGCGACTTTCAAGCTCCATTTGCAAGTCGAACCGCTGACAGTCACTCATCAGGCAGTAGGAGCCAGTTTACTGGGAGTATTAATTGCTTTTACCGTGTTGGCAATGCGAGAGCGAAGCGAAAAGATAGCCCAGTGATATCACTGAAATAAGTTATTTGGGCAACTATTTACCCGATTGCTGAGTTAGATTAGCGCAAAATTAACCTGAGAAAAGCCCAAAACAGACAGTTAACTACTTAGAACTAACAAACCCACAAACTCACAATTCTGATACTTCAATATCTAGAATTAGCAACACTCTACAGGAAACAGAAGTCAATTTTAGGAAGAAATATAATGACAGGGACAAGTCTTGCCCGCAGCAATCAAAGCTTCAGCGAAGTAGTTAAAAGCTATTATCAGCTGACTAAGCCTCGTATTATTCCTTTATTACTAATCACCACGGCAGCATCGATGTGGATTGCTTCTGATGGCAGGGTTAGTCCATTTTTACTACTCATAACTCTATTGGGAGGTACTTTAGCCGCAGCTTCAGCCCAAGTATTAAACTGTGTTTACGACCGAGATATTGATTACACAATGACTCGGACAAGAAAACGCCCCATCCCTTCTGGGAGAGTACAGCCCAGTCACGCAATAATTTTTGCTGCTGTTTTGGGGATATTGTCTTTTGCTTTGCTGGCTGTATTTGCAAACTTATTGTCGGCATCTCTGGCAATGTCTGGGATTGTCTTCTATATGCTGGTTTATACTCACTGGCTCAAGCGCCACACTACTCAAAACATCGTAATCGGTGGTGCCGCTGGTTCGATTCCTCCTTTAGTTGGTTGGGCTGCAGTAACAGGAGAATTAAGTCTGATTCCTTGGCTATTATTTGGTCTGATTTTTCTTTGGACTCCTCCTCACTTTTGGGCTTTAGCATTAATGATCAAGGAAGATTATGCCGAAGTTGGCGTGCCTATGCTGCCCGTAGTTGAAGGAGAAGAAGCTACTGTTAAGCAAATTTGGCTCTATACTTGGTTAGTCGTCCCTTGCAGTTTGCTGTTAATGTATCCTGTTGGTAATTTGGGCATTGTCTATGGCGCGATCGCTATTTACCTGGGATCTAAATTTATCTACAAGGCATGGGAATTGAAGCAAGATCCCACCAGCAATCAGCTAGCCAGGGGAATGTTTAAATACTCCATTTTTTATATGATGCTGTTGTGCGTTGCCATGATTATTGACACTCTACCAGTAGTTCATAACCTGATGGATATGATTTTTACCTGCGGTGGATAAACATTCTGGTTCGAATGCAGACTGCCTTAACTTTAAGCGTAACTTTGATGATTCAAATCAAGGTTACGCTTTTTTATGTTTATGCCGTTCCTATTTGGAATGACATCCTTAGTTTTGCTGATATTTTTGCAGCAGGTTATTAAGTTCTGACTGTTTTTGTTTGAGAATAGCTTCTACTTCTCTTGCTCGTCTATTTAATTCTAAAACTTCTAGCTCATTGATTCTTTTATCTCTTTCAATCGAACGCAGCTTTTGATTTTCTCTAAACTCAACTCGTTTGCGATCCAATCCCGCACCATAAAAATCATCTTGCCATTCGACTACGCGATTAAACTGTTCTGCTCTCAGTTTTTCTGTCAAATTGTTAAACGTTTTCTCGGTTATAATATCTCCTGCTTCTTTGCCATTTTCTACAAATAAAGTGGCGTACAGTTCTGGCGATACTGTTCTTAAATATGTGTTGGCGATCGCTTTATCTATTCTTCTTAGTTCTATATATTTATCGAGAATTTCAGCCGTATTTTTTTCTTTGGCACACTGACGAATTGCATTAAGACTCGGATTAAACTCTTCAGGAAGCGAACCAGAATTATCGCTGTAGTTAAATCCTGCCGCACCGACACCTATACCAGCACCGCCAGAACGAGAATAGGATATGATTTGTTCGCCACAGCTCAAAGACGCGCTTCCTGGTGGGATAGTTATTCTTCCCCGATAGCTATCGCTCCAAAAGTTATCGCTCTTTTCATTATCAACTACGTTTACTTCAGAAGTATTGCCATTGGAACTTTGCCCTTGAGATTGAGAACCCGATTCTTGAATATCAATATTTACATTCTCAGGATTATTGTTGGTTACGCTATTTGTATTTTGGGCTCGAACAATAGAGACGCGATTGAAAAATAAAATATTAGTTATTGATAGAGCCAGTAGTAATTTTTTGGCTTTCATTTTGTTTAGATTAAAAATAATAATTTACGCAGACAATATATTTTTAATTTATTATCAACTAGCTGCGATCGCGATTAAATAAATTTTCCAACAAGAATATTTTAAGGTATGTCTAAAAAGCAAACAATTAGGGCGATCGCTCTTATTATTTACCCTCAAACCTAGACTAGTTCCTACTCACTACTTCCTACTTCCTCTGAGTTTCGGTAATCCCAACTCGATCGCGACTGCCATACATCTACTTAAAGCGTTAATGTAAATAAATATAAAAATAATCGGCAATAATCTATTTACATGACTGAAGCGACTATTACCAAAAATCCTTTATTGATCGGTAAGGGATTGCCTCCCTTCAACGATATCAAGCCAGAACAGGTTGTTCCTGCAATGACTCAATTGCTAGAAGAACTATCAGCAGAAGTAGCCAAACTAGAAGAAAGTGTAACTCCTACCTGGTCTGGTTTGGTCGAACCTTTAACGGCGATCGACGAGCGTTTGGGCTGGAGTTGGGGCATTGTGGGTCATTTGATGGGCGTAAAAAATAGTCCAGAGTTGCGCGAAGCCTATCAAAAAATGCAGCCAGAAGTAATTAAGTTCTACACTAAGCTATCCCAAAGTAAGCCGCTGTATGAAGCATTCAAAGGAATCAAAGAAGGTGCAGAATGGAACAAATTGGAATCAGCCCAGAAGAGAATTGTTGAGTCTTCCTTACGAGACTTCGAGCTTTCTGGTGTTGGCTTAGAAGGAGAGACAAAAGAAAGATTTAACCAGATCCAGCTAGAGTCTGGAGAGTTATCGACCAAATTTTCCAATAATGTTTTGGATGCAACCAAGGCATTCAAGTTAAAACTAACAGATAAAAAAGATGTGGAAGGCTTGCCGCCTTCTGCTTTGGGTTTAATGGCGCAGACTGCCAAAGCGGAAGGGGATAAGGATGCTACACCAGAGAATGGACCCTGGGTAGTTACTTTAGACTATCCTAGCTATATCCCCTATATGAAGTATGCAACCAACCGAGAATTGCGCGAAAAACTCTACAAAGCGTTTGTATCTCGTGCTTCTAATGGCGAATATGATAATCGCGATAATATCGATCGCATTTTAGCTTTGAGAAAGGAAAAGTCTAATATTCTTGGTTTTGTCAACTTTGCCGAATTAAGTCTGGCGAAAAAAATGGCTACAGATGTCGATGAAGTGCAACAGCTACAGGAAGAATTGCGCGTTGCTAGTTACGATGCCGCCGTTAAAGAATTTGCAGAATTAACAGCTTTTGCAGGACAAGACGAGCTAAAAAACTGGGATACTAGTTATTGGGCAGAGAAACAGCGCGAAGCAAAGTTTGACTTCAACGAAGAAGAATTGCGTCCTTACTTCTCTTTACCCAAGGTCTTAGATGGTTTATTTGGGCTAGCCAATCGTATCTTCGATGTGACTATTACTGCTGCTGATGGCGAAGCACCTGTATGGAATCAGGACGTACGCTATTTTAAAATAGCCGACGCAAACGGAGATGCGATCGCATTTTTCTACTTAGATCCTTATTCTCGCCCTGCTGAAAAACGCGGTGGCGCTTGGATGAACGACTGCATTGGTCGCGCTAAGATGACCGTAGACGGTAAAACGGAAACTCGTCTTCCCGTAGCCTATCTCACCTGCAACCAAACTCCTCCTGTGGATGGCAAGCCTAGCTTGATGACTTTTAATGAAGTTACTACTCTTTTCCACGAATTTGGTCACGGTTTGCAGCATATGCTAACTACCATTGACTATGCAGAAGCGGCTGGAATAAATAATGTAGAGTGGGATGCCGTGGAATTGCCCAGTCAGTTTATGGAAAATTGGTGTTACGATCGCCCTACTCTGTTTGGTATGGCAAAACACTATGAAACTGGCGAAACTTTACCCGAAGAGTATTATCAAAAGCTCGTAGCTGCTAAAAACTACATGAGTGGCTCGGCAATGCTGCGTCAGTTACACTTCGGTATGTTAGATATGGAGCTTCACTCCAACTACGAACCAGGCGGTGACGAAACCCCCAACGATGTACGCAACCGTTTAGCAGAAACAACCACAGTCTTGCAACCCATTCCTGAAGATAATTTTCTTTGTGCTTTTGGACATATATTTGCTGGTGGTTATGCTGCGGGATATTATAGCTACAAGTGGGCGGAAGTACTAAGTGCAGACGCTTTTGCTGCTTTCGAAGAAGCTGGTTTGGATGATGAAGCTGCAGTCAAATCTGTGGGTAAAAAGTTTAAAGATACCGTTTTGTCTTTAGGTGGTAGCCTGCATCCTATGGAGGTGTTTCAATCTTTTCGCGGCAGAGAACCAAAAACCGAACCATTATTGAGACATAGTGGATTGGTTAACGCTGCTTAGTAAGTTTCACGAGCCTCAAAAGTTTCTCATTTATTCTACTTTTGATGTTTTTAGTCCCATTTCTTGTCCAAGTCAGACTTGCAGGAGATGGGCTAATATTTTTGCTGTGTATGAAATTGTTAATAAACTATTAAAATAATACAATCAGAAAATAAGAAAAGAGCAGTATTTGATTGATTTAATTATTACCTACAAAGCAAAAAACCGTATGTAGCTTGCAGGTAATAGTGTTATCAATTGAGTACTGCTCCACAGCATAGTTGACCGTAATATCCAGAGGAAAATTCTGATAAAGGTCTAACTATTACTTCTTTTTGGATTCCCGATTTTATGTATCTAGGAGATTTTTGTAATATTTCTTTACATTTGTTTTTAGTTTTTCAAAGCAAAACGGTTGCTCGTAAAGAGCAACCGTTTTCAAATATCTCATGCGGATGAAAGGACTTGAACCTTCACGTCCGAAAACACCAGAACCTAAATCTGGCGCGTCTACCAATTCCGCCACATCCGCAAGTTTTATCGACGATGCCTATCATAACAGGTATTTAGGTAAAAACCAACAATTTACAGAAAATTGCAGGCTTTTCTCTGGCGATCGCGTTCGGGCTCCTGCCAAGCATAACTGAAGTGACTCAGAGAATTTACTTCAGGGGTGGCTTTGCGCAAAGCCTCCATCTGATCTTCTAAGGGAGGATGATCGCGATAAGTCACGCTCCACGCACCAGCTAAAGCTGGGATTACCTTAGTTTGAGAATTAGCTGTCTCTAAAACTGTACTTACCTGATCGGTAATGCAGCTAGTTTCTCCGTCGCATACTGCATAAGCCATGGGATGCCACTCAAGATCGGCTGGGAACTTATCCCAAGCCTGAAGGCGAGAATCAAATGCAGTTTCACCTACCAAGCGATTGGCATCTGGAAAAAATACTGCTCCTGCAGGAAGATTTCTATATTTAGCTGGCTGAGTAGCAAAAGAAAGAAAATCAATAATACCCTGAGCGGCATGAGCAACTGAAAAGAACCACAGATCCTTTTTTAGAGCATTGCGACGTGATTCTAAAGAAGCTTTGGCGTCTGGGAATTTACGGCGACCCTGCCATCTGGCGTTTTTTTGTTGGGGATATTTGGCATCGATCGCTTTAAGGTCGGAAGTTGTAATGGTGCCTTTCTCCAGATATTTTTTAATTGTAGCTAATCCTTTTTTATTGCCAGCGCGATCGTAAATAGCGTTGAGCGAAGATTCGCTATAAATCCAAAGATCGCGAACGCTGTGTACGTAAGATTGCCCACCAATACCGCGAGGATAGCGAACATAGTCAAACAAAATACCGTCGGGTTCGCGCTTGAGAACAGACTGAACTAATTCGTAGTAGTCGATTTGAGCTTGGCGAGAATAGGGATCGATAAATGCTTGGGCGCGATCGTGAACGTAGGTTAGGCTATCTTCTCCCGTACCGTTGCGAGCCAGAGCAGACTGACGATCTGGACGTTGAGCATAGGTATAGCCAAAGTTCATCGTAAACATCCAGGCATATATCTCCATGCCTCTTTGGCGAGCTTTGTCGATAGTTTGCTGCAATAAATCGATATTTTCTTGCCCAGGCGATCGCAGTACCGATGTCCAGGGGGTAGGATTATCTCCTGGGGGCAAAAGCACCTGACTGTCGTAGAAAACCTCTAAATGTACTTTGTTGTATCCTAAGTTGACAATGCGATCTAAAACATAATCGATCGATCCAGGGCTAGCGTCGCAAGGATACAAACGGAGCCAAATAGCCTGCTCCTCTGGCCAAGTTTGGCTGCGGCATAATCGAAGCATTTCAGCATGTTTTTGCAAGATAGCCTCGTATTCTTGGATAGCAGCAGGGGTCTGTGTTTCTTTCGCCATGCTGTTAATTGAAGCTTTGAGCAATTTCTCTTTAGCTGCCACTTCTTCAGGCGCAAATTGGCAGTAAGGACCTACTGCTGCTTCGCTGGGTTTAAGATTGCCAAAGTTTAGCAAGCTGGTAAAGGCAACCAGAGCAGTAGTTATTATTTTGGTAGGCGCGATCGCGGCTGCTTTTTTAAGTTGACGAGCTGTAGTATTTTGATACTTGCCAGCAATATTTCTTTGCTCGCGCCAAACAATTAATTTTTGGTTGACTCTACCCATCCTCAATATCACACTATTCTTATTTTCAATTAACTAAATTAACAGATGGGAAAAACTTTTTCCCTGATTATTTCGATTTACAACTAAATTTTGTCTTAATGAGTCAATATTCTAACAGCATTAACAGTTTATTATTAAGCGCTTGCAAATCATGGATATCTTTGTTCCTGGTCGTCTTTGTCTTTTTGGCGAACATAGCGATTGGGCTGCTCAATATCGTCGAATCAATCCAAATATAAAACTCGGTCGCGCTATTGTCGTGGGTACAAATCAGGGAATTTATGCCAAAGTGAGTTCCCAAAATCATTTATGGTTCAAAACAATTAATAATTCTCGGATTTTACAGCTACCGATGGATGAAGCTGTGCTTCTGGACGTAGCAAAAACAAATAGTTTCTATAGCTACGCTGCAGGGGTTGCTTATGAAGCATTAAACCGATATGAGGTAGGCGGTTTGGCTATTGATAACTACAAAATGGATTTGCCACTCAAAAAAGGGGTGTCTTCTAGTGCTGCGATTTGCGTTCTCGTAGCCAGAGCCTTTAACCTAGTTTATCAACTCGGTTTGACTGTTGAAGCAGAAATGGACTTGGCTTATCAGGGAGAAAGAAATACTCCCAGCCAGTGCGGTAGATTAGATCAGGCTTGTGCTTATGGTAGTCAGCCTATACTGATGACTTTTGATGGCGATCGCTCTAACACTACTCCTTTAAAAGTCGGGCAAGAAATGTATTTAATTGTAGTCGATCTGGCGGGTAAGAAAAACACCCAGAAAATCTTAGCTGACTTAAATCAGTGTTATCCCGCTGCCGACAATCAGATCCAAAAGCGAGTACAGAAATATCTGGGAGAAATAAATTTAAGCTTAATTCAACAGGCAATAACAGCTATAGAAGAAGGAGATAACAACAAACTCGGCAGTTTAATGAACCATGCCCAGTCTGAATTTGATCGCTGTCTCATACCTGCCTGTTCTAGTGAATTAACCGCACCGATTCTGCATCAATTGCTTCGTCATCCTCCTCTACAGGCTTATATACTAGGTGGCAAAGGAGTCGGATCTCAAGGAGATGGTACAGCACAGTTAGTTTGCCGCGATCGCCATGAGAGACTAAAGGCAATTTCCCTCATTCAAAGAGATTTTCCTCAAATGGAA
>JBCDCO010000137.1:0-15118 GCA_039181635.1 Cyanobacteria bacterium P01_G01_bin.19
AAGCCTGGAGTAGATTCAATCACGCACTCAATCGCCAAGGCTACCTGCTGCAGACAATAGTCGCCTACAGGATGACCGTAATTATCATTGTAAAATTTGAAATAATCAATATCGCATAGAATCAGAGAGATAGGAGCATTGTCTAATTTGAGTTTGCGCCACTCCTGGAGCAGATAATCATCAAAACGACGACGATTGGCTACTTGAGTCAGACTATCTAAAACACTAAGCTGTTCCAATTCTCTATTCGCCAAACTAAGAGCAGCCTGAGCTTTCTGGCGATCGCAAATCTCGTTATGTAGCTGAGATTCTACTATATCAGCGTGTTCGGTAGTAGTTTCTAGCATAATTTCTAGATCGGCTTTTTCTAATTTAGCTTCTTCTAGCTCTTGACGTAGCTGTTCGATCTGGAACAATAGTTGTTCTGTGGCAATTTGGTCGTCTAAAACAGACTTATAATCCTCTACATCTAGAGTCTGAGAATTAGCAATTTCTGATGAAATAATATGTTCAACAATCTCTTTATCTAGAGGCTTAGATAAAAAGAATCCTTGACCGTATTTGCACCTCAAAGCTTTGAGCTGAGCTAACTGTTTTACCGTTTCAATTCCTTCAGCGATCGTATCCATGCCAAGATTATTCGCCAAAGCAACAATAGCTCTTACAATACCAAGTTTGTCCTCACTATTGCTAATGCTGTTGACAAATGAGCGATCTATTTTGAGAGTATCAAACGGAAACTGGTGCAAATAACTTAATGAAGAATAACCCGTGCCAAAATCGTCCAAAGAAAATTCGATTCCCATGGATTTCAGCTCGTGTAAGATAGCAATGGTCGATTCAGCATCCTCGACTAAAGAACTTTCTGTAATTTCTAGTTTTAGATTATGCGGATTTAAATCGGCTTCTCGTAAAACCTGTTTGACTTGGCTGACAAAATTGGGCAGAGCTAATTGTTTGCTTGATATGTTGACGCTGACTTTCCAGGTAGTCAAACCTCCGTATTTCATCTGCCAAGCACGCATCTGACTGCAGGCTTCTTGCAATACCCAAAAACCCAGAGGTACAATTAATCCTGTTTCTTCCGCCAAAGCAATAAAATCTCCAGGAGGAACTAAGCCTTTTTCTGGGTGCCGCCAACGCACTAATACTTCAAACCCCTGTATTTTGTCATTGCTTAAGGAAACGATAGGTTGATAATGCAAAATAAATTCTTGTCGCTTGATCGCTCGCCGTAAATCGTTTTCCAGCTTTAATAAAGTCAGTGCTTTGCCGCGCATTGACTGATTAAACACCTGATAATGAGATTTTTTGTGTCTTTTGGCATCGGATACTGCTAATTCCGCATCTCTCAGTAAATTTTCAGGTTGAGAATAGTGTCTGTTCCCTGGTGCAATACCGATACTCGCTTCAATAAAAACTTCATAGCCTCCGAGGTTAAAAGGTACGGATAACTCTTGGTAAATTCTTTCTGCAACATTGGTTGCATACTCAATATGCTCTACATCACTTAGCAAAATTGCAAATTCGTCGTTTCCCAAACGAGCGATGAAATCATGAGAACGCAAGCAAGTTTGCAATCTCTGTGAAACTGCTATTAGTAGCCGATCTCCCAAGATTCTGCCCAGGCTACTGTTGATTACCTTAAAGCGATTGATATCGATAAATAAAATAGTAAATCTATAGTCAGTTTGTTGTCTGGCAAAACAAATTTCTTGTTCTATATAGGCAAACAACAAGTTATAGTTCGGCAGTCCAGTTAAACCATCATAATTAGATTCATTGATGGTTGGAGAGGCTAGCAACTGATTGTCAAGCATGGGAATAAGCTCCGATTTCATTTGAGTATCTTCGGTTATTAAAGGTTTGGGATCGCTTAATTTGTGCCAAAATTCATCCGATACATCTAACTTATTGATTAAAACTGCTAAAGAATCCAAATTTGATTCGCAAACCGAAGCGATGACCGATGGAAGCTCAGAAGCAGGAAAAATCAAAGATTCAAGAGCATTATCTTTAGTTATCGCTCGAATCCAATCTCCGATCGCAAAAATATCGTTTAGGCGATTTCCTAAAATTTGTTCTGCTGCTGGATTTAAGAACAAGCAATTCTGACTATCATCAAAAATAATTGTCGCATCCTTCAAATTATTAAAAAATGACGGAGAACTAGAAGAAATATCGGCGACATCTAATTTGCCGACTTTTTCTGATTTAAATTGCATTTCGTAAAGCATTGAATTTATTGCCAATCAATAATTTATCGATAGTCTTAAAGCTGGTTTCGTCGATTAACTTACAGTGGAATAACTACTTTAGTTATTCAATTGTCCGCAGGCAAATACCCAACCAAGTTAGATTTATTAATAGAGTAATTACAAATTAAACGACGATAAGAGCTAAGTCTGTGACGCAGATCAAATTAGACTAGAGTATCCCAATAAATATTAACTTTTGTAATTTTGTACTTTAGGTCAAAAAAATATAGCTTCGATATAGCTCAAAGCTTTAGAAAAAATATATTTAATCTCAGTGAGAATACTGAAATTAATTGTTAGGGATAAAATTTATTCCCGAATAATACTGGGAAGCTAGCAGAGAAAAAAAATTGTCATTAAAAAAACTCGGTTTTTTTATCTAAGAAATGTTTCTTTTTTAGCGAAAGTGGGAACTATGAGTAAGTACTTTTCCAGTTCGCCAAAATGTGAGTGAGGAACAAACAGTATGACAATTAATTATATAGTTAATAGCAAACAGTCAAACCTATTTAAAAGATTATTAGTTATCGGTGCCAACACTAGCCTATTTTTAGCTACAGTTGCTCTATCGATCGCTTCTACCGCTTCTCAATCTTATGCTCAAGCTATAAACTCTCCTGCAGCTGAAGATAATTTACTCGATCGCATAAATCGCTATGCTGTACCAGAAAATGATGGTGCTTTAGGTCAAGTTACCAACATCAATCAGCTAAGAGACGTTTCTCCAACTGACTGGAGTTACGAAGCTTTGCGCAGTCTGGTAGACCGTTATGGATGTATTTCAGGATTTCCCAATCAAACATACCGTGGAAATCAACCCCTTTCCCGTTATGAATTTGCGGCAGGATTGAATTCTTGTCTGAATCAAATCGAGCGTTTGATCGCCTCTTCAGAATCAGTCAGCACTGACGATCTAGCAACAATTCAGCAACTAGCACAAGAGTTTGAAGCAGAGTTAGCTACTTTAGGCGGGCGTGTTGATAGCATTGAATCTCAAGTTGCAATTTTAGAGGATAACCAATTCTCTACAACTACCAAATTAAGTGGTGAAGCTGTATTTAGCGTGGCGGATGCTTTTATTGGCGAAAATGTTGCTACAGGAGAGGATTTAGACACAGAAACCGTTTTGGGGAATAGAGTTCGCCTGGGCTTCAACACTAGTTTTACAGGAAAAGATTTGCTGTTTACTCAGCTTACCTCTGGTAATTTTCCGTTCTTTAGTGGAGAAACTGGAACTTTTGAAGGGGACTTAGGCTTACTGGCAGATAACGGGAACAATGTAGACCTGCTAGTTGCTTTGTATTCTTTTCCTCTAAGCGATCGCACTACGGTCGTTCTGGAAGGATACGGCGGGGTTGCTTTCGATTTTGCCGATACTATCAGTCCTCTAGATCACTTTAATGACAGTGCTAGCGGTGCTATCTCCTATTTCGGTGTACGCAACCCAATTTACAATCAGGTTTTGGGTTCGGGAATTGGAATTAGAAGCGAATTAAGCGATAGTTTTGAACTTAGTGCGGGATACCTCGCTCCTAGCGGTACGGCTGCTAATCCCAACCAAGAGAATGGCTTGTTTAGTGGTGAATACTCTGCTTTAGGACAGATTGTCTTTAAACCAGGCGATCGCTTTAAGCTAGGCTTAACCTACATTAACTCATACAACAGTAGCGATACTTTTGCTGGTAGCAATTTAGCCAACATCAATTCTTTTATTGCTGGTCAAATCGGTGAGAGCGTACCGATTACTAGCAACTCTTATGGCGTACAAACCTCTTTTAACTTAAGCGATAGTTTTGTTATTAGCGGTTGGGCGGGTTACACTACCAGTCGAGTTTTGGAATCTGCTCAAGGAGAAGATGGTTCGACACTAGTAAGTCGAGGCGATCAAGATGTATGGAATTGGGCGGTCACTCTATCTTTCCCCGATCTGTTTAAAGAAGGAAACTTAGCAGGTCTGATCTTTGGTATGGAACCCAAAGTTACCGACTCGACCATCGATATTGCTGGTGTGGCAGAAAATACCGATCCCGATACTTCATTCCACGTCGAGGCTTTCTATCAGTATCAACTAACCGATAACATTGCTGTTACTCCTGGCGCGGTTTGGATTACTGCACCCGATCATGACGAAGAAAACGCCGATACAGTGATCGGTACACTACGTACCACCTTCACTTTCTAAATAATTTTAAAGCGAATCTTCGATTACTATCTCTACAGATTAATTCTGTGGAGATTTTTTTTGCTTTAGCTATATAAAACACAGCGATTTTTACCTGCCTGTTTTGCTCGATATAGAGCATCGTCTGCGTATCTAATCAAATCAGTAGTCGCCAAATTAGGGTTGGGTTCGATCGCAGCTACTCCACAGCTGATCGTTACTCTTCCTCCGACGGTAGAGGTTTGATGGGGAATGTTGAGCTGGTTAACTGCATTATTGATTTTGTATGCCACTTGAATTGCTCCAGTTGCATTTGTGCGGGGTAAAACAATTACAAATTCTTCACCTCCATATCTAGCAACAATATCGCGATCGCGATTCATGCTATTGTCGATTGTTTGAGCAACCTTTTTCAAGCAATTATCTCCAACCAGATGACCATAGGTATCGTTGTAGGCTTTAAAGTCATCAACATCGCACAAAATTAAGGAAATTTGCCCTCTTTCCTTGAGGGTTTCCTGCCACAGCTTTTCTAATGCCAGATCGAAATAGTAACGATTGTAAATCTGAGTCAGTCCGTCTATATTCGCCAAACGCTTTAGTTCTGTGTTTACCCGCCTTAAGTTTTTAGTCGTCTCTTCAACCCTTTCTTCCCATCTGGCTTCTAAATTTTCAATATTGTAGGCTGAGGCTTGTAGCTGCAAAGCCATTGAATTGATCGACTCTCTAACAACCGCCAGCTCTTTTATCTTAGGCTGTTCCTCAATAGCAAGCATCTGTCCATTAGAAATTGCTTTAGTCAGATCGGAAATACGAGTCACCGACTTAACGATTGTGCGATTGGCGATTGTACCGAGAAAAAGAGCAGAAACTAAAGCTATGGTGCTAAGAGATATAGTCGTGTAAGTATTGCTGCGAATATGGGATATAAAGTCCGATTCGGGAATTACCGTTACCACCAGCCAATCTAATCCTGGATATCCTTCTAAAGTGGTTACTTGGACAAAGTGACGATGGCGATCAAATTGAAAAATTAACTGCTGAGTCGATTCGAGCTCTTGAAAATGATTGAGATTAGTCTCGATATAAGAGCCTGTGGCTTTAATTAGGGGATCTAAGCTATCTAAATAATGCAAACGTTCGTTTCCCAACGCGCTTCTTCTAATTAGAGAATTACTGGTAGAAGTAGCCACCATTTTGCCAGATCTTTCAATAATAAAAGCTCTACCAGAATCACTAATCTTAAGGCTATTAAGAAATTGACTAATGTCATCTAGGGTCAAGTCAATCGCCATTACCCCAGTAATTTTTTGGGAC
This sequence comes from Cyanobacteria bacterium P01_G01_bin.19, assembly GCA_039181635.1. Taxonomy (GTDB): domain Bacteria; phylum Cyanobacteriota; class Cyanobacteriia; order Cyanobacteriales; family Xenococcaceae; genus Waterburya. The sequence goes on from JBCDCO010000137.1 coordinate 5,737, forward strand.
TGGCTGTCTTTGATCGGAATTGCGGGAGTTATGCCCAATACAGGAGGATCGGCAAAGAGGTAAATTGGCGACCAAATTAAATCTTTATGTTCTATCGCAGCCTTGTACCAGGGTCTTTGACGAGGATCGTATCGCTTTTTTTCCAGCAAATTAACTGGTTCTCCTCGCTCGTCCAATCGATAAGTTTGCCAGTAGGGGGCTGATTCCTGATTGCGAATTGATACTTTGGGTATATCCTTAATTTCTATTTCAATAAAATCTCCTGTTTCCGAACCAAAGTAAAGAGTATCGATCTCGGGATTGATTTGTGTTTGTCGCCAAAATATTTTTTGTAAATTTTGTAGACTATTTACATCCAAAAGCCGAACATCGGCAAATACTTGATTGATTTCTAAAAATGTAGTGGGAGTATCAAGATAGTTAGCTAGATGCTTTTGAGTATGTGAAGTTACCTCGCGACTTAAACGTAAAGCCAAAGCTTCTACAGTCTTGCGACCATTTTGCCAAGAAAAGTAGCCTGTAAGTCCTACTGCTAATAACACCTGAGAAATTAGAGAGGCAATGAGTATTTGACGTAGAGAGAAATTATTTACTCTAATTGCTCTATTCATAACCTATGAATCTGATACAAAAGCTGAATTTTGGTAGTTTTTGAGATGCCAGAGTCTGTTTTATATGGTGACAATATCTTGTTTGCTCGGCTGTTCTGCCTGACTAAAAAATAACCGAGGTGTATTTTATCTTACACCTCGGCTATTTCTAAAACTGTCGATTATAAACTAATATTTACCGTCAGTTTAGACAAACCATTCTTCAACTGCTTCAGCTTTAGTATTGGTGTTACGAGAAGGTGTTTCTCGCTCAAAGTTCATGTGGATAGAACGGGTTTGTTCTCCATCGACTGCCACGGCTTTGATAGGATAATCAATTACCCCATCTTGGAAAGACATTTGGAAACGGAAAGTTCCGTCAGGATTTAATTCGATTTTGCGATCGCCAATAGTCACAGTCGCATCGGGCTCCGTAGCACCGTATACAATTAATTCTGCATCAGCAACCAGCCAGAATTTGCGTGGCTTGACAGGAGCAACATCTCCAGAGAAACCAGCACCAGACATATTTTGACCCGATGCACTGGGTACAGCCCACATGCCAACACCAGAAGGGAAGATATAGGAACTAACCGCTGCCTCAGGAGTTTGCTGCATCGAACCAAATAAAGAACCTGCCATACGCATGGACTCAGTAGATTTGGTCATGCCAAATACTGCATTGTAAAGGTCATTTCCTTGAGCCGCATCCGCACCCATTGCCTGCTTCTTCGCAGGAGGTACAAGAGTATAAAGAGTTTTACCTCTGAGGTCGTCTTCCCAATTTACTGTAATGAAAGCATCTTCAATCCAATCAGAAGGATATACGGGAGGAATGCTCACAGACGCCGAGCGAGCTAAAACCAACCAGCGACCATCAGCACAACGATAGCCAATGTCAGCCACATAGTCGCGATCGCTCACGGGTATGGGCAAATACCACTCTCTTGCCATCTCATCACACAAGTACTCCTGTACGCTGTGAGGTGCTTGATGATTAATATCAATATCCGTAGTGTCATAGATGCGCAAAGCTAGCTGCTGTCCCCCTTGACGACGTAGCTCTTCTTTGTGAGCACCAGGAACATCCCAGTAAGCATAAGCCCACTGAGGATCGCGAGGCATCAAAACAATGCGGCTTTCGCCATAACCATCGGGAAGCTCTCCCAAATCGCGATCAACAGAAGCTAGGGTCTCTCTTAGATTATCTTCTTGTCCGACTTCAAATTTTTTAGCTTTCACTTGTTGCTCCTCCTGGATGGCTGATGAATTTTGAGAAAATCTTTCTTCTTCTGTTTGTCTAATAGCTTCTCTTATCGAAGCGAGCAGCTGCGCTTTGCGCATTCTGCTGTAACGAGATATTTTATATTCGCTGGCAACTTTCCTTAGTTGCCGCAAGGTCATTTCTTCTAATGGTGGACGTTCTTTTGCCATTAATTTACAGCCTCCGATTAATTAGACGGTGTTTAGCTGCTGGCAGCCATATTTAAGACCTGTGAAGCTAGAACTCCGTTGAGTCTTTCAACCTTAATTTGCGTCTACATTAATTGTTATTTCTATATGTTTTTGCTTTTGCGAGTGTGTGGGAAAGGTCTTAACCACTTGATATACGTTATAGCAATAAAACCGCCATGGGGATCGACAAAACACTTTTCCAAACTCTCTTTTCAACGATTTAATAGGCTTTAGGAAGATCATAAGTCAGCATTTCATAACTTTTGTCCCTTGGAGATCGCAAATAATGGGCTAAAGTTAAGATTTCATGACAAAAATTTAGTGAATATTGGTTTGAGTCCTCGAAACATCTGGAAATGTAGTGATATCGGGAAAAAAAGCTTGCTGCTGTTCCTGTCTTTGTTCGCGCTCTATTCTTTCTTGTTCGAGTTCGTATGGTTTTTTATCCAATCCCAACCTGCTCAAGAGATAGTATGTTCCGATACCTAAAACTGCTCCACAAGCTAAGCCAAAAGCAATCAGTCTGGTGAATAATTTTTCTAACTGTTTTTTGCGTATCGCGACGCTTTTTGCAGATAAATTAGCGTCAATATTATCCAAATTTTTTTCCACATCAGAATTCAATCTTGAATCTTTAGAGTTGAAATTATCTCCTGGGTCAAACACTAGCGAAAGCCTCGATAAAATGAATTGATTAATAGCAGTTGCTCATACTAGTTTATCCAAACAAAAAAAGCACCCATCAAAAATGAGTGCTTTGAAAAAAAAATATTTAGTTTTCTGCTTGAGGCAAGCTATAGGTAGCTGGCAAATTTACGCTGCGCCTTCAGCAACAGGATAAACGCTCACTTTCTTCTGACCTCTTTTTTTGTATTCGAATTTCACCACACCGTGAATCAAGGAATACAAAGTATCATCTTTGCCACGACCAACATTGTTACCAGGATGAACGCTAGTGCCTCTTTGACGTACTAAAATGCTACCTGCTGTTACTTCTTGTCCGCCATAGCGTTTTACACCAAGCCGCTTAGAATTAGAATCACGACCGTTACGAGTACTACCCGTTCCTTTCTTATGAGCCATTTTGTCTGTCCTCTTTAAAGTTTTACTTTCACTAATTACTTATTTTATTCAGCAGTGGCTGCTTCCGCTCGATCCGAAGGTGTCTCTTCTAGATCGGCTTTGCCAACTACCGAACCATTTAAGCTAATAGAGTCGATCATCAAGCGAGTTAACTCCTGACGATGACCACGCTTTTTGCGAGTTTTCTTTTTAGGCTGCATCTTGTAGACAATGACTTTTTTGCCACGTCTGTGACGCATTACTGTACCCTCAACGGTTGCACCCTCAATAAAAGGACGACCAATAGTGACATCATTGTCATCGTTTACTAATAAAACTTTATCTATGGTGTAGCTAGATTCTGGTTCGGCAGCCAGTAAATTGATGTCATAAAAACGACCTGGCTCTACTCTGATTTGCCCGCCACCGATCTCAACAATTGCGTAAGTCATATAGTTTTTCTTTGTTTGTATTGCCGTAAGGGTAGCCAGGAAAAGATAGAAACTAAATGAGCTTTTATTATTCATCCAATTTTTCTTTACCGTGGCGTTTAAGTGCTTAGACCCACTCCGAGCAAGTAATTAGATATCCAATCTAAAATAATGTTATTTTTTTTTACTTCTGTCAAGTATTGAGTATAAAGTTTATATCTTATGGCATATTATAATTTCTATTCTATGTCATATTACAATCAGCTACACAACCGAAATAAAAAAACAAAGTTCTGTAGTTCATATTTATGTCATATTACAATCAGCTACACAGCCCAGCCAAAAAAATTAGAGTTCTGTAGTTCATGGTTAACAAATAATGTTTTATATTCTGCTCAAGTATTTGAAAATTTATTCAAACAATTTATATGTACCCCTTATTACGAACAGTCCCAGTAGTCAATTTTCTCTGTCAAGTTTCATACCTAAATTTATACACGAAGTTAAATCTGTTCGGGTGAAATATGGTTTTTATGGTACGAACGCTCGCAACGATCGCAGATGGCTGTTGATGTTTATCTTGGCACGATTTCCATTAGGGCGTATTTTAGGAGCATATTTTTATCGAGTTCGCTCGATGAACAAGAAAGATCGCATTCAGGAGATTGACTATCCCGATCTGTCCACATCAATTTTCCCAGATTTAAATGTAGATTTAGCCATAAAATCGATTGAAGAAGATGGCTATTGTTTGGGATTAAAATTGCCCGATCGCACATTACAAGCAATATTAGAATATGCAGCTAAAGGAGATATTGGCATTGATGGAGAGCCAAGCTTGAGCTTCAAATATGCTGATAAAGAGCAAGCTGAGCAAAAATACAATCAAGCAATACTGATTGGTAACTACTCAAAAGTCAATACAGAATGCTTAGCAATGCAGCAGCTAGCAAGCGACCCCAAGCTAATTGCGATCGCGAGCGAGTACTTAGGTCAAAAACCACTTTTGGTTCGTAGCCAAATGGGTTGGACTTTTGTAGCGAGCAAAGAAGCCTATGCTCAAAAAGGAGAGCTTGGCAGTCCGACCGTTCTATTTCACTACGATCTAGACGACTATCGCGCTCTTAAATTCTTTTTCTATTTAACCAACGTAGATTCTTTATCTGGCTCTCATCGTTGTGTTGCAGGCAGTCACAAAAAGCGTAAGCTATTGCACTATGTTTTCAGAAGTCAGTCCGATTTTGAAATTGCTGACTACTACGGCTCAGATCGAGTAATCGAAATTTGTGGTCAGCCAGGAACTGGCTTTGGGGAAGATCCTTTTTGTTTTCATCGTGGTTCCCCACCTGTTAATTCTCCGCGACTAATGATACAGCTCGAATTTGCTCTAAATGACTATGGTATGTGGGAGATGTAGTATCACTGCCTCCACTGACCTGTAAAGAGTCTTCTCTGTCTGAGAATAGGTCTGACGAAGTATATTCTTTGCCAGACCTATTTGTTATGTAGATTGCATGGAGTCGCTACTTTTAAAAATGAGGAGAGCAGATCGACTAAGCTCCAACCGATTCTTTAGCTGCGTACATTACTTCTAAAGTAATTACATCAAAACCTCTTTCCCGTGCAAATTTTTCAGTATTGCGTTTAACTTTTCCGCGAACAAAACCAGGTATCTTCGCTAGTTCTCCTGTTGCTTCCTTATCCCAACTTAGATCCGATCCTGCTGAAATACCTTTGGTAATTACTTCTTTGGTATCGTGACCGCCAAAAATTTCTAATAGATGATCTTCCATGCCCAAAGTGAAAGAGTTATAGACTAAATCGGCAATCTGATTTGTACCTTCATAACCCATAAATGGCTTATAGCCGATGGGAAAGTTTTGAATGTGAATCGGGGCAGCAATTACACCACAGGGAATATCCAAACGTTTTCCTACATGACGTTCCATTTGCGTACCAAAGATAGCTGAAGGTTCGTGACGGGCGATCGCATCACCGATTTCTGCATTATCATCACTAATCAGAATTTCATCACAATATTCGCCCACCTGTTCTTTAAACCAGTCAGCATCATATTTACAGTAAGTACCTGCCAAGACCACTTTGATTCCCATTTCTCGGGCTAAAATTTTGGTCATTGCTACAGCATGGGTATTATCACCAAATACCACCGCTTTTTTACCCGTCAAGTTTTGACAGTCAATAGAACGAGAGAACCAAGCAGCTTGGGACACATAAAGAGTTTGGTTATTGATGTATTTCTCGTAATTGACTTCGGCGCCTAAATCGTTCAGTACTTGTTGAATTTTACGAATACATTTTGCTGTTTCGACTACACCCATTGGCGTTGTGTCCACAAAAGGCATATCGAATTCAGACTGTAAGTATTTGGCTGTCATCAAACCCAGTTCGCGATAGGGGACAAGATTCAACCAAGCACGAGTTAGATTTTTGAGATTGTGAACTGATGCGCCATCTGGGATTACTTCGTTCACTGCTATACCCAACTCTGCCATCAAGCGTTTTAGCTCCGTACAGTCATGCTGATTGTGAAAGCCCAGAGTAGACATACCGATGATGTTAACTGAAGGAATTTCGGTTTTGTCTGTAGGCAACTCATTTTTTTTCTTTGCTTTATCTAGATAGAACTTAGCTATCTGATATAAAGTGCGGTCTGCTGCTTGAAGTTCGTTATAACGATAGTGATTGACATCCGCTAGTAATACATCCCCTTTGGTGTCCATTGATGCGCGACTGACAAAATTTTGGAGATCTTCCTGCAAAATACTAGAAGTGCAGGTAGGAGTTAGAACGATTAGATCTGGATGCTCTTCTTTATCCTTGCGAGTAATATTGTCTACTACCTTTTCTTGAGAACCTCTAGCTAAAACGTTGCGATCGACAATACTAGCCGTAACGGGAGTAAAATCTCTTTCTCTTTCCAACATCGATCGCATGACATTGAAGTAATCATCTCCCAAAGGAGCATGCATAATGGCATGAACGTTCTTGAAAGAACTAGCAATGCGTAAGGTACCAATATGTGCGGGACCAGCATACATCCAGTAAGCTAACTTCATCTATTTTTTCTCTCCTAAAATTGAATTGATAATATTGAATTGAAATATATGGGGTAGAAAATAGCAGTCTAGTTTGTCCGAGCTAGATTCCGATTGTCCCAGAATTAGGTGAGTAATTGCGACTCTCTATTTTGCCAGTTCTTATAAACTACAATAATGACCAAAAGCTTGCTGTAAGCAGCATACAGCTCTACATTACCAGTCGAGAGCGGGCTACTTTAGGTCAATAAATCTTAATAACAAATGGAGCTTTTTTTGTTTTGTATTGTATTGATAATAAAGCTTAATTTTTATAACTGAATTAACAATTCTCATTCAATTGAGGTTTAAATCGGCTTGTCAGCCAATGTTGAGGAAAAGATTAAGAAGATCCCGATCTGCTAAGAGCAGATACCTATAACCTCAGGTTGTGCTAACCTTAGTTATATGGTTCGTAAAATCACAAAACTTAACATACTTACCTATTATTGGGTCAGGACTTTGTAGATAGAAGCGGACAGCCACTTGGCTTTGTATAAAATTTAGTGTTTTATATAGGGAGATATGTGGTGTATCGGCGTTAAGCTGAAATTATAAAAACAAGTAAAATCAAGATTTTCCTGAAGGAGTCGTTTATCCGATGGACTATATAGAACAATTACTGGACAAACTTAGAGATTTAGCTCAAAGGCTAATTGATGTCTTATTAGGACCAGAAGTGGAACCCGAAAGAGAGGTGATTCCTATTCCAGTTGACGATCGCAGAAGCCGCAACTATCGCTAACCGTCCTTATAGAGCTTTATTTTCTCCGATTTAATTTTGTCTGACACGAGCATATTGGTTTTGCATGGTCCCAATTTAAATTTGTTGGGTTTGAGAGAGCCTGAAATATATGGCTCAGTTACCTTGCAGGACATAAATAAAAAATTAATATTGGACGCTGAAAGACTGCAAGTTGGAGTTACCTGCTTGCAGTCTAATCATGAGGGGGCACTGGTAGATGCAATACACGACGCTAGAGAGAAACACCACGGAATTGTAATCAACGCTGGTGCCTACACCCATACAAGCGTAGCCATAAGAGATGCTTTAGCAGGAGTGCAGATCCCTACAGTAGAGGTGCACCTCAGCAACATCTACACGAGAGAGAAATTCAGACATCACTCATATATTGCACCCATAGCAATCGGACAAATAAGTGGCTTTGGTGCTGATAGTTATTTTCTGGGTTTCCAAGCTCTGATTCAATATCTCAAGCAGCATGGCTTGTAGCAAGGTAACAAGTTTTACATTGCTATGAATTTGGTTTTAATCATTTCTGTCGTGGTCGTCTTGCTCAACTGGCGAATTAGTCTGATTTTTAATTTAAGCTATTTCTGTCAGTCAAACATATAGTGTTTTCTGACTGCTATGTTAACTTTCCAGGTGCAGGACATTCCTGCAGGAAATGTGACGAAATCTCCTTTTCCCATCTTTACAGGTTCTCCACCGTCAGGAGTCACTACAACATCACCTGCCAAAAAATAGCAAGTTTCAGCCGCATCATATGTCCAAGGAAATTCTGATACCTCTTTTGACCAGATAGACCAATCAAATACCCCCAAATCTTTGAGTCGAGCAGTGCTAGGGTTAGATATAACGGAAATGTCTGCACTTGTTTTATTCATGGTTTGCAATTGAGAGATAAGACTAGAATATTATTAGGACATATTATTATATAAAGTCTATCAATAGCGCGATCGCAAGGTTAAATGTTTGCTATTCGAGCCTTGCTATACTAAGCATCATCAATCAATACAGTTTAAAAATTATAAAATTTAGCTAAAATATGCAGCCTACCGATCAAAGTAAGTTTACTGAACAAGCCTGGGATGCGATTGTAAAATCCCAAGAAGTTGCCAAATTATTTCAGAATCAAAACTTAGAGGTAGAGCATTTGATTTTGGCAACCTTAGAGCAAGAAGGATTAGCTGGGACTATTTTAGAAAAGGCAAACATAGATCTTGCTCGTTTCAAGCAGCAGTTAGAGATGTTTACCAAGCGTCAGCCCAGAATTGGCTCGGCACAACTATATTTGGGACCTAGCTTAGATAGAATGCTGGATCGAGCAGAGACTTGTAGAACCAGTTGGGGAGATAATTTTATTTCTGTCGAACATCTCTTTATGGGATTTGCCGAGGATGCCCGCATCGGCAAAAAAACCCTCAGAAGTTTTAATGTCGATCCGCAAGATTTAGAAGAAGCAATCAAATCCGTCAGGGGTTCGCAAAAGGTAACCAAGCAAAATCAGGAAGAGCAGTATCAAGCTTTAGAGAAATACGGGCGAGATCTGACGGACGAAGCTAGAGCGGGTAAATTAGACCCCGTAATCGGTCGAGATGAAGAAATCCGTCGCACAATCCAGGTGCTTTCAAGGCGATCAAAAAATAACCCCGTTCTGATTGGCGAGCCTGGCGTCGGTAAAACTGCGATCGCCGAGGGGCTAGCTCAACGAGTAATTAATGGTGACGTTCCCGAATCCCTCAAGGATCGCCAGCTAATTTCTTTGGATATGGGTAGCCTAATTGCGGGAGCAAAATATCGAGGTGAGTTTGAGGAACGTTTGCGAGCAGTTCTCAAAGAAGTTACCGAGTCCGACGGACAGATAGTTCTATTTATTGATGAAGTTCACACCGTCGTCGGTGCGGGTTCTAGAGAAGGTTCGGGTTCAATGGATGCAGGGAATTTACTCAAGCCGATGTTGGCGCGAGGTGAATTGCGCTGTATTGGGGCGACAACTTTAGA
>JBCDCO010000138.1:0-15111 GCA_039181635.1 Cyanobacteria bacterium P01_G01_bin.19
CTGTAAAGTGCGCTAAACCAACTACACGAGCTTGAACGATTGAAAGAGCAACGGGTTTGTCTTTCCAGCGAACTAAGTTAGCTAGAGGAGTACGCTCGTGAGCCCAAACAATAGTTTCAATTAACTCTTGCCAGTAACCACGCCAAGAGATGAGGAACATAAAACCAGTAGCCCAAACAAGGTGTCCAAAGAGGAACATCCACGCCCAGACGGAAAGGTTGTTTACGCCGTAGGGGTTATAACCATTGATTAACTGTGCGGAGTTAGCCCACAGATAATCGCGGAACCAGCCCATCAGGTATGTAGAGTTTTCGTTGAACTGAGCAACGTTGCCTTGCCACACACCAAGATGTTTCCAGTGCCAATAGAAGGTTAACCATCCCAAGGTGTTTAGAGTCCAGAATAAAGCTAGGTAGAAGGAATCCCATGCTGAAATATCACAAGTACCACCACGACCAGGACCATCACAAGGGAAGGAGAAACCAAAGTCTTTCTTATCGGGCATCAATTTGGAACCGCGAGCATCCAGTGCACCTTTAACCAAAATTAGGGTTGTGGTGTGTAAACCGAGTGCGATCGCATGATGCACCAGGAAGTCTCCAGGTCCAATACTAAGGAACAAAGAGTTAGTTCCACTGTTGATCGCATCCAACCAACCAGGCAACCAAGCAGCACCTGTTTGAGCAATACTATCGGGGTTAGAAAGCAATGTATCAAAGCCGTAAAGAGCCTTACCAGAAGCAGCTTGAACGAATTGCGCGAATACAGGTTCGATCAAGATTTGCTTTTCAGGAGTACCAAAAGCAACTACTACATCGTTGTGTACGTACAAACTTAAAGTATGGAAACCAAGGAAAAGAGATACCCAGCTTAAATGGGAAATAATCGCTTCTTTGTGCTGTAGTGCTCTAGAAAGTACGTTGTCTTTGTTTGCTTCGGGGTCATAATCTCTCACCAGAAAGATTGCGCCGTGAGCAAATGCTCCTGTGACCAGGAATCCAGCAATATATTGATGGTGTGTATATAAAGCTGCTTGAGTTGTATAGTCTCTAGCAATAAAGGCGTAGGAAGGCAAGGAGTACATATGCTGCGCTACCAAAGAGGTAACAGTACCCAAGGCTGCTAAAGCCAGAGCCAACTGGAAGTGTAAGGAATTGTTGAGAGTATCGTACAATCCTTTGTGTCCTTCTCCCAAACCACCTTGAGGAGGCTTGTGAGTGTCGAGAATCTCTTTAATGCTGTGACCAATACCGAAGTTAGTACGGTACATATGTCCAGCAATGATGAAGATAACTGCGATCGCCAAATGGTGATGAGCAATATCAGTTAACCAGAGAGATTCTGTCTGAGGATGAAAACCACCTAAGAAAGTCAAGATAGCAGTTCCTGCACCTTCAGAAGTTCCAAATACATGATTAGCGGTATCGGGATTCTGAGCATACACACCCCAGTTTAGGCTAAAGAAAGGCCCTAAACCAGCAGGATGAGGAGGAGTAGAAAGGAAGTTATCCCAACCGACGTGCTGTCCGCGAGATTCGGGAATAGCAACGTGAACTAGGTGTCCAGTCCAAGCTAAAGAACTTACCCCAAATAAACCAGCTAAATGGTGGTTGAGGCGAGACTCAGCATTTTTAAACCAAGCCAAGCTAGGACGGAATTTTGGCTGCAAATGCAACCAACCAGCAAACAAGAATATAGAAGAAAGAATCAGTAGGAATATGGATCCTTGATAAAGTTCTTGATTGCTAGTCATACCAATGGTATAAAACCAGTGGTATACACCAGAATAGGCAATATTTACGGGGCTAGAGGCACCACCCTGAGTAAAAGCATCGATTGCACCTTTACCAAAGTGAGGATCCCAAATCGCATGGGCGATAGGGCTGATGTTTAAGGGATCTTGTATCCACTGTTCGAAGTTGCCTTGCCAAGCTACATGAAACAGAGTACCGGAAGTCCACAAAAAGATGATTGCAATATGACCAAAGTGAGAGGCAAAAATCTTCTGGTAAAGATTTTCCTCAGTCATACCATCATGTAGCTCAAAATCATGAGCTGTGGCAATTCCGTACCAGATCCGACGAGTGGTCGGATCTTGGGCGAGATCCTGGCTAAATTTCGGGAATTTAGTTGCCATAGGTTATGGGTAGAATTCTCCTGTAGGGTGAAAAATGAGATTAATATTGCTATTACTTGCCACTCATTTTTGGCTTTTTCTTACCACTCACAATATTTGATATCTGTAATATTGTGTGGCGGTAATTCTAAAAAACGGTCGATTGTAAAGTCGCAAGACTATATTGGTTTGCCGTTTAGTTCTTTTACTTTTAGTAATCTCGGACTTTAGTTCGAGGTTATGATTACGCTAACCAACCTCACAAGACAGCATAACTATCTTGGAAGATTGGCGTGTTTGATGGTTTACAGCGAGAGCGTCCTTGCTAAGAAGAATGCCCAGGTAGTAACAATTCCACCTAATAGGTAATGAGCTACGCCAACCGCACGACCTTGAGTAATGCTCAAAGCACGAGGTTGAATAGCAGGCGCTACCTTTAACTTATTGTGAGCCCAAACAATAGACTCGATTAGCTCTTGCCAGTAGCCACGTCCACTAAATAGGAACATAAGACTAAAGGCGAAGATAAAGTGACCTGCTAAGAACATGATTCCGTAAGCAGATAGTGCAGAACCGTAGGTGTTGATAACCTGAGAAGCTTGCGCCCACAAGAAGTCACGTAACCAACCGTTGATACAAATTGCACTTTGAGCAAAGTTACCATAGGTTACATGAGACACCGTACCATCTGGGGCTACCGTACCCCATACGTCGGACTGCATTTTCCAACTAAAGTGGAAAATTACTACAGAGATGGAATTGTACATCCAGAATAAGCCCAGGAATACATGGTCCCAACCTGATACCTGGCAGGTACCACCGCGTCCAGGACCATCACAAGGAAAGCGGAAACCTAGATTTCCTTTGTCAGGAATTAGGCGAGAACTGCGGGCGTAAAGCACGCCTTTTAGCAGGATTAAAGCTGTCACGTGAATGGTAAAGGCGTGAATATGGTGAACCATAAAGTCAGCAGTACCCAAAGCAATGGGCATCATTGCCACTTTTCCACCAACTGCAACTACACCACCACCGAAAGCATGGCTAACGGTCTCCATAGCTGTAGGAGCAGTATTTCCAGGTGCAGCAGTGTGAATGTTCTGAATCCACTGAGCAAAAATCGGCTGCAGTTGAATCGCTGTATCAGAGAACATATCTTGAGGGCGACCCAAGGCTCTCATCGTGTCATTGTGAATATACAAACCAAAGCTATGGAAACCAAGGAAAATACAGACCCAATTCAGATGAGAAATAATTGCATCGCGAACGCGAAGTACTCGATCAACAACATTATTAACGTTTTTGGCGGGGTCATAGTCACGCACCATATAAATAGCAGCGTGAGCCCCTGCACCAACAATGAAGAATGCGCCGATCCACATATGGTGAGTAAATAACGATAGTTGAGTACCGTAATCAATCGCCATGTAAGGATAAGGCGGCATAGCATACATATGCTGTGCAACGATAATAGTTAGCGAACCGAGCATTGCTAAGTTAACTGCTAGCTGAGCGTGCCAAGAAGTAGTCAAGATTTCATATAGACCTTTGTGACCTTCTCCACCAAATAGTAGAGGATCTCCTTTATGACCATCTAAGATTTCCTTCATGCTGTGACCGATACCAAAGTTGGTACGATACATATGGCCAGCAATAATGAACAGAACGGCAATTGCCAGGTGATGATGAGCTGTATCAGATAGCCACAGACCTCCAGTTACGGGGTTTAAACCGCCCTTGAAGGTTAAAAAGTCAGAATATACACCCCAATTCAGCGTAAAGAAAGGCCTTAATCCTTCAGCAAAACTGGGATATAGCTCCGCCATTTTACCGACATCGAGAATGAACTCATGGGGCAGAGGAATGTCTGCTGGGGCAACTCCAGCATCTAACAGTTTGTTAACTGGTAAAGATACGTGAATTTGGTGTCCTGCCCAGCCCAAAGAACCCAAACCTAATAAACCAGCCAAATGATGGTTCATCATTGATTCCACATTTTGGAACCATTCTAGTTTGGGAGCTCTCTTGTGGTAGTGAAACCAACCAGCAAATATCATCAAACCAGCCATAACTAATCCACCGATAGCAGTGCAATATAGCTGATATGTATTTGTGAATCCAGAAGCTCGCCACAGATAGAAAAAACCAGATGTGATTTGAATTCCGTGGAAGCCACCGCCTACATCGGCATTTAAAATTCCTTGACCAACGATTGGCCATACAACTTGCGCGCTAGGCTTGATCGCAGTAGGGTCGCTTAACCAAGCTTCGTAGTTGGAAAAACGGGCTCCGTGGAAATACATTCCGCTTAACCAAACGAAAACTACCGCTAAATGACCAAAGTGCGCGCTAAATATTTTTCGCGAAATATCTTCTAAGTCACTGGTATGACTGTCAAAATCATGAGCATCAGCGTGAAGATTCCAGATCCAGGTGGTAGTCTTAGGACCTCTGGCTAAAGTTCGGTCAAAGTGACCTGGCTTACCCCACTTCTCGAAAGAAGTTGGGACTGGATCTACATCAACTGTTACCTTGACTTTCGCCTCTTCTTTTTGAGGACTGATTGTCATGAGGATTCTCCTCTCAGGGCAATAGATTTTAAATTTTAGATGTCCCCATTCAATTTTGGTGAATGGGTTTCTTTAATATTACTTAAAAAACAAGAGTGAAAACCACTGCTTTTTAAATAACCTTATCTAGCTCTTATCCTAGTTTACAGGTTTCGAGCTACAGGCATTACTGTATATGATTTTAAGACCCCAACCGTCGAGATCTGGATAAAGCTTAACAAAATTTTAAACGGATAGGAACGTGTAACTGACAGGGTTTTCACGTCTGGTATTTCACGTCAAAAGTATACAAAACGCAAAGTATCTTTACAAAGAGCAATAGAACTCTTTATCCGAAATCACCTCTTACTTGATGTAATTTAGTAATGGTAAAGGATTAATTCTAATTGAATTAAAAAGTTTAAATTGGCTAAGGCGATCGCAATTATAGATAGATGTGAATGAAAATTATTAAATTTTGCTTATTACTGCTTTGTTTTAACTGCTTAATTAGTTGCGAAATAGTTAATCAAAAAGATTTTTTGAATGGCGATTTTTCCAGTTCGTTAAATATTAGTGATGGTAATTTAACAGAGATAGCACCACCTAAAATAATTAAACAGCTAGACCGACAATTAGAGCAGTATAGTCCTCAAGTCGAGATTATATCTCCACAGGCAGAACAAGTCTTTGACCGAACAACGATTGAAATCAAACTAAATGTACAAGACTTTCCTGTGTTTAAAGATGACAAGTTAGAATTGGGCAATCATTTAAATTTAATCATCGACAACGAACCGCCGAAAGAAATTTACAATATAGAAGAATCTATTATATTAAAAGACCTGACCCCAGGAACTCATACGGTTCGAGTTTTTGCTACTCGTCCTTGGGGAGAAAGCTTTAAAAACGAAGGTGCTTACGCTCAAACCACCTTTAGTATCTTAACTGAAACCAATGAAAATCGACCCGATCGCAACTTACCTTTACTCACTTATAATAGCCCTACAGGAATATATACAGCAGAACCTTTTTTGCTAGATTTTTATTTGACTAATGCACCACTACATTCTCTAGCCAAGAGCAATTCTCAGTTAAAAGATTGGAAAATAAAAACAACGATTAATGGTGATATTTTTTATTTAGAAAATTGGCAATCTGTATATTTATCTGGTTTGAATAAAGGAGAAAACTGGATTCAATTAGAAATGGTTGATGAAGCGGGAAAAAATATTGAAAATGTTTTTAACAATACTGTTAGGGTAATTAACTATGCTCCTCAACAAGTAGATACTTTAGGCAGATTACTGACAGATAAAATAGCCTTGAGTGAAGCACAATCTATAGTCGAGCAAAATTATTACATTCAACCAGTAGGCGAACCAGAAATAATTAAACCAGAAGAAACCCCTGTAGAAGAACCAGTCGTTGAAGAAGAGAAAATGTCGACAGTTGAGTCTGCAGTTGAAAATCAAGATAAAACTGAAGATCGAATAATTCCCACAACAGACCAGCCAGTTTCCGAATCAGGGACTCCAATAGTTGTTGTAGAAACATCAGCAGAAAGTGAGAGCGCTTCCATACCTGAAAAAGTTGAAGAAGTTCGAGAAACCATAGAAACAGTTGAGATAGTCCAAACAGTAAAAGAGGGAGAATCTGCAGAACTGTCTCCAACCCAACCAACTATTACCTCGATCAAGCAAGATGCTAGCGATCTAGAAGCATTACCGCAGACAGTCATACTCGAATCAGAATTGGGCAAAGACAAAGACAGCGAAATTATGGTTAGCATTCTAGATTCTGAAACAGATTCGGCTTCAGATAAAGATAAAACAGATACAGAAGTACCTGGATGGTGGAAAAAGCTACTGGTTACTCTGCGTCATAAATTGGAAGGTTTAGCTCAATCATTGCCCAGCGAAGTTTAACCACATAAATCAAGCAAAATAATAAATCCAAAATCTTGTTAACGATTATGCAATTAAAACAGCTTTTGCCTTTACAATATTCAACTGCGCTGAATTAAAAATTGCTTCGCAATCAGCTATAAGCTACAGACCTTCGAACCTTTTATAACTTGGCTATTTAAAAGCAAGATTTTTATCTTGTATTGCCAGTAAAAAGTTTGAATGGACTTATAGACAAAACTACGCTTATAGGTAGAAAAATAAGACTAAAGGGAATTAGACTACAATTCATGACTATGGCAAAAGTTCTCGTCTCCGATCCTATCGATCAAGCTGGAATCGATATTATTTCACAGGTAGCTGAAGTTGATGTAAAAACCAAACTACCGTTAGAAGAACTGATCGAAATAATTCCCGAATACGATGCTCTCATGTTGCGATCGGGTACTAAAGTTACAGCAGAAGTTATTGAAGCTGGTGCAAACCTCAAAATTATTGGACGTGCAGGAGTAGGAGTAGACAACATCGACGTAAAGGCTGCTACTCGTCATGGTATTGTCGTGGTTAATTCTCCAGAAGGTAATACTATTGCTGCCGCCGAACACGCATTGGCGATGATGCTGGCACTATCTCGTCAGATCCCCGATGCTAACCAGTCTGTCAAGGGTGGTAAGTGGGAGCGCAAGAAATTTGTGGGAAACGAAGTATACAAGAAAACGTTGGGAGTGGTTGGGCTAGGTAAAATTGGCGCCCATGTAGCTAAGGTGGCACGAGCAATGGATATGAAGTTGCTTGCTTACGATCCTTTTGTTTCAGCCGAAAGAGCTGAAAGACTTGGCTGTAGCTTAGTAGACTTAGATCTATTGTTTAAAGAGTCTGACTATATCACTTTACACATTCCTAAAACTCCCGAGACAGCTAATCTGATCGACGCCGAGGCTTTAGCAAAGATGAAGCCCAATGTCAGAATTATCAACTGCGCCCGTGGTGGAATTATTGACGAGACAGCGATCGCCAAAGCATTGGAAGCAGGACAAATTGGTGGTGCTGCTTTAGACGTATACAACGACGAGCCTTTAGGAGAATCACCTCTAACTGCAATTGGCTCTAATTTGGTGTTAACGCCTCATTTAGGCGCATCTACTGCGGAAGCTCAGGTAAACGTAGCAATTGACGTTGCCGAACAAATCAGAGATGTTTTGTTAGGGCTGCCAGCTCGCTCTGCGGTAAATATTCCTGGCTTAAATCCAGAGGTAATGGAAAAATTACGTCCTTACCTAAGACTGGCTGAGACATTAGGTACGATGGCTGGTCAACTAGCAGGAGGAAGAATAGACGAATTAAATATACGTTTGCAGGGAGAGCTAGCTAATAATGATAGTCAGCCTATAATTGTTGCTGCGCTAAAAGGATTACTATCAGAAGCTCTTCGTGAAAGAGTAAATTATGTTAATGCAGCGATCGAAGCCCAAGAAAGAGGTATTAGGGTAATCGAGACTAAAGATAGCTCTACTCGCGATTACTCTGGTGGCTCTTTACATGTAGAAGCTCAGGGAGCTAACGGCAAACACTCCGTCACAGGAGCATTGCTGAGCGAAGGAGAAATTCGCATTACCAATTTAGATGAATTTCCGATTAACGTTCCTCCTAACGACCATATGTTATTCACACTACACCGAGACATGCCAGGAATTATCGGCAAGATAGGATCTCTATTGGGTAGCTACAACGTCAATATCGCCAGCATGCAGGTGGGGAGAAAAATCGTCAGAGGAGAAGCGGTAATGGTTCTAAGCTTAGACGATCCTCTACCCGAAGGAATCTTACAGGAAATTACCAAAGTAGACGGTATCAGAGACGCTTACACGGTAAAACTTTCTATTTAAAATTGGGCTATTGGCAATTTGCAGCTTGGCTAAAAACCAAAGTTAATTTGGAAGTTGGTAGGTATACTTACCAACTTCGTAATTTTTGGATGAGAATTTGCTCTGACAGTAAATTATTTGACAATATTGGGAAAACTATAATGTAGAACCAAATAAAAAAGTGGATCGAGCTAAATCGAGTAATAGAAATTTTTAAGTTACCCAGTCTAATAAATTAATAGTTAACTAGATTAAGCAGTAATGCTTGAAACCATTATGGTTCCAGTTAGATCGTCCCTATATAATTCATAAATTAAGGAAATTCATGTCTAATCGTTGGTGGGAAATCGTCGTAAAATGCGAGCCGATTTTGGAAGAATCAGTCTTTTGGCGACTAGAAAAATTTGGTTGCTCTGGAACAGCTACCGAAGTCAAAATTCTAGACGATAAAAAAGACGCGGACTTAGAATCTTTGGAACAGCAGATTTTAATTCGAACCTACATTCCTGAAATCAACACTCAGTTATTAGATTTGGCGGCTTTATCTATGTGGTTGGAGCAAGACGCTAAGTTGCTGGAGGTATCAGTACCCGAAGCGAAATGGCATTTGATTGATGAAGAAGATTGGGCGAGCAATTGGAAACAACATTGGGAACCTGCTGAGATAGGCGATCGCTTTTTGATCTATCCAGCTTGGGAAGATTTACCTGAAAACTCTGAAAAATTAATTTTAAGACTGGATCCAGGTGCTGCATTTGGAACTGGTACTCACCCCACAACTCAACTGTGTTTAGAATCTTTAGAGATGCGGTTGCATAAAGATGCCGAGACGCAAACCATTGCCGATCTCGGTGCTGGTTCTGGTATTTTGTCTTTGGGTTCAATTTTGCTGGGAGCAAAAAAGGTTCATGCTGTCGATACCGATGCTTTGGCAACCAAAACCTGCCGTAATAATTGTAAGTTAAATGATATTGATCGCGATCGCCTCATTGTTACCGATGGTAGTATCGATGCTTTAATTTCTACGGGTGAAACTTTTGACGGTATTGTCTGCAATATTTTAGCCGATGTCATTGTCGAGCTATTTCCTCAATTCAATCAGATTACCCATGATAAAAGCTGGGCAATTTTAAGCGGAATTTTATTAACTCAAGCAGATGATATTGCTGATGTTGTGGAGCAAAACGGATGGACAGTAGCTGCGCTGTGGAAGAGAAAAGACTGGTGCTGTTTCAACATTCGTCGCTCTGAATATTAATAGTAATGTTGATGGGGTTAGATCCTATGGTGGGGATTTGAGGGGCATTGAAGTTATGATTTATACTTTTCAGACAACGTCTCAATCTTTTGGCAGATGTAAATATTAGTTCATAAGAGATATATTCTAAATTAGTTTAAATTAAAGCTATAAATTACATTATGAGCATTGAAGATAGAGTTGAAGCTACTGCTAAAAACATTGAAGGGAAAGTTCAGGAAGCAGTAGGAGATATAACTGGCAATCCTCAGGACAAAGCGGAAGGCAAAGAGAAGCAGTCTGAAGCTCAGGTCAAGCACAGCGTAGAAAACGTGAAAGACGATATCAAAAAAGCGATTGATTAGTTTGATCGATGCTAAATGTTGTGTTTTGGTTAAAGGTTTGGCTCTGCCAGACCTTTTTAATTGATGACCTAGTAATATTATTGGATAGATTTAGATATTAACCGAGCTAAAAGCTAAAAGCTATATGCGTAGAGGTATACCACGAGGGCACAATGTCCTTTAGGAAAAGCTACAAACCAATAACTTTTCAAAGAAGCTGTCTTGGTGAGCGTTCCCTTGCGCCTGTCGGCGTCCTAAAGGATACCGCTCCGCATAACGCGGGGTCTCACCGCTAATCCACACTAAGCGTACTATTTTAAATTTTGACTCTGCTACCGTCTGCCATAGATTATTTACCAGATATTTCTGATTTGCCTCTGATTTTGGCTGGACCAATTCTGCGTCGTACAGAATCAAAAAAAGTGACCGTTTGGCTGGCACTCAAAGAGGCGCGATCGCTTTCCTTAAAGATATATGCCACCAGACACTCTGGAGAAAAGATTGAGGAAATACTACTTCAAGGGCAAAGACAGACTATTCGCTTGGGAAAAAATCTTCATTTAGTGGCAATAACTGCAACTCCTGTAGGAGAGAGCTTCTTAGAGCCAGATAATATCTATGCATATGACGTTTGTTGCAGTTTGAGTCGCGATCAAACTGAAAGTATTCTTGTTAACGAGGGAGTAGAACCCTACAGCTTAAGTTATTTTGACCATCAACTTCCTACCTTTTGTTTGCCAGCCAAAGACCTCAATCGGTTAAAGATCGTCCATGGCTCTTGTCGCAAACCTCATGGTGGTGGAATAGATTCTTTGTCCTATTTGGACAATATGCTGCAGGAGTCAGTAAATATCCTCGATTCTAGACCCCAGCAGGTATTTTTTACGGGCGATCAGATCTATGGCGACGATGTCGCCGACCCTATTTTATGGCTGGCACAAGGGGTAAATCAGCTTTTGTTTGGCTGGGAAGAAGAGCTGCCTCTCAGTTCTGGCGCGATCGCTGCTAAAGATTTGGCACCAGGACGGAGAACAGAGACTGCTCGGGTTGAAGCTGGTTTGACTGCTATGCTGGCAGATTCTCCAGAAAAAGCCAAAAGTCACTTATTCAGCTTTGGGGAGTATGCTGCGGTATATTTACTATCTTGGTCGCCTGTATTGATGTCGTCTGGTTTTCCTCGCGGCAAAAATATCTTTAACGATAAGCAGGCATCTCGTAATTGGGAACGAGAAATTTACGACACCAATAGCTTTATCCAAGATTTGGGCTGCGTTAGGAGAGCCTTAGCCAATATTGCTGTATATACCATCTGCGACGACCACGATGTCAGCGATGACTGGTATCTCAATCGCGAGTGGTGCGATCGCGTTTTGGGGAAACCTCTGGGCAAAAGAGTGGTTCAAAATGGCATTCTGGCTTATGCACTGTTTCAAGCTTGGGGTAATACACCAGATTGGTTTGAAGCTGGAACAGACGGGGAAAAGCTGTTGCACCTATCTTGCCAATGGCTGGCTTCTGAGGGCAAAAATAGCCAGGTCAAAGCTGAATGCGATCGCTATTTAGGTATACCCAAAGCAGATGAATTGACTGGGTTGCCAAATTTAACCAAAGATGGAGGCGTTTTAGTTTTGGCAAGAGACAGTCGGGCGATCGATTGGCACTATACAATTGAAGGCAGTAGTCATAAAGTGGTCGTTCTGGATACTCGCACTTGGCGTGGTTATCCTCCAGGGGAAGATGAGAAGTTAGAGCCACCAATGTTACTATCTCCCAGTGCGTTCGAGCGGCAGCTACAAATTCCCCTCAGCAACAGCAAACCAGAGATTGAAGCTACTTTTGTCATCTTGCCCACCAATCTAGTCGCTCTGGGTATTATCGATCGCGTTCAGCAATTTGAACTAAATCGAGATCGGGTTTTTAATCATGATGTAGGAGATGCGTGGAATTTTCATGTTGAAGCATTTGCCCAACTGTTGCTCAACCTTTGTCAGCAGCGCGATCGCGTTATTATACTTTCAGGAGATATTCACTATAGCTGTGCAGTACGTCTGACTCATTGGTTTCACGATTCTTTGGAAACTAGCGTTTTAGTTCAGCTAACTTCCAGCGCGATCAAGAACTCCGAACTAGCAACTCGCGTCGTACATACTAAGCTCAAATCACTGTTTCCCGAAGTAACCGAAAGATGGTTAGGTTGGAATCAACCGTTAAAGGTTGAGAAGGTATCTAATAAGTTCTGGCGGCGAAACAAGCCTCCCTCCCAACTTCATCCTTCACTACCCGACTGGCAATATCGAATTGAATGGTGCAAAAGACAACCCGCAGAGTTATTGCCTTGGAAACAAACCCGAAGACAACCCAGACACAAAGACAATCGATGGCGAAGGCTACTTACTAGATTTATTTCTTGGCTATGGCGCAACCCTTGGATACAGGAAGGTTCGGAAGTCGTCGGTAGAAATAATCTTAGCTTGGTCAGGTTTCAATGGTCGTCCAAAAAGAGTGTCATTCAAGAGACTTATTGGCATCCACCCTGGAATGATACTGGCACGGTCAAAAGTGCTTATCAAGTTTCCCTGGAACCAGATACTTTAGCACCTTTCCCCAAGAGCAGAGAGCGAAGATCGAATATTGTCTAGTATTGCTTCGAGACCGAAAGTAAGGCGCTTAGCTCGCCGCAACTAATCCTTTAGGGCATGAGTAATAAGTAATAAGTAATATAGCGGTTCTCAAATACATGAGGAATACACAATCAACCATTAACAATTAACAATTAACAAAAACCTAGTTGTAGACCGTACCGCACGGCTATGAGAATCGCTATAAGTAATAAGTATTTGATTTTTTCTCTAATCGAATAATTAAATACTAACAACTAACAACTAACAACTTTTATTATGCAAAATATTATCGAACGAGCTTTAGAGTTGAAAACTAGATTAGTAGATTTTGTCTATGATGCGGAGGATGAAATTGCGATCGCCTTAGAAAACTATGCGGCGGAAAAGAGTAAGAAAAATAGCTATGGTATTAAGCAGCAAAATCTAACCGTCGATCTGTTTACAACCGCAGGAAAAGTCGGACAAAAAACTCCCTTAGACTTGTTTTTGGCTGAAGCAAAAGACTTAAAATCCGAGGAGCAAGAGCTAGTTAAAAGATGGCATAAAAATTTTATTGGCTTATTTGAAATTAAGGCGATTGAAGCTGATTACTATCAGTTAATGAACTGGCTTACTGCCAAAAGCTATAAGGTTTATCGTCATTCTGGCATGTCTGAAAAGGAAATTGGTAGATGGCAGCCAGGAGAAATTATTCTGACGATTATCGCGCCGATTGGCGATCGCGACTGGTTCTTTTTTAGCGATCGCGTAATTAAAGGTAGATTGAGTCAGCCAAAGTTAGCAGTAGCTATTGGTGAATTTCGCGATAACTATCCAGATTTTCTTTATGCTGACGCCCCAGAATTATTAGAACAGGCTTGGGAATCTGTAGCCGTATATCATCAAGAATTTGTCGATTATTTTGACGCTGACTGTCTAACTTTACCAGGCTATAAATTAAATCAAAAAATTGGCGACCTACAGCAAAAAATGAGCCAACAGAAACTAACCGATGCGGGAATAGATACAAATAAATCTCTATCGGAAATGCTGTCAGAATCGGGTACAGATAAGGCAGAATTTACCGAAACTGCTGCCGATTTGGGTATAGACACCCAGACAATAGATCGGATTGTAGAGAATAAAGATAAGCTATCGATGGTCACGCCCAAAGTAGATTTACCACCAGAAATAAAGCAAGCTGAAACCGTTACCGTATTTTCTCATCCACAATGGGGTCAAATGTTTTTGCCCAATTTTGATAAGTTTACCAATCTCTTAGCCGAGGAAAATAATGCCGAACCAGAAACCAGACAAAAAGCGATCGAGAAATATCTTCAGTTACCCGAAGCTAACTATTATGTTTGGCAACAGCTAAAACAAGAATATTCACCTCAACTTACAACTTTGCTTCGAGAATATACCAATCAAGATGATTTCAATCTGGCTACAGATCTCGATAATTTACTTCTTGAATACAACAAAAAATCAACTCCAGAACTTCCAGCGATCGCTAGCGTTCCCGTTCATCTGAATAATTTATTTGAAGCAGCCGTAGCACAAGTACAAAAAAGTAAATCTAAAACTAAAAAGAAAAAGAAAAAGAAAGGATTTCTGAGCTAAAAGAACTTTTAAACAAAAAAAGACGCTATCAAGTAGTAGCGTCTTTAGTATGGTAATTTTTGAAGGAATGTGACCGAGAAATTTTCGGTCTAAATTTTTATGCAGCGCGGCGAGTCAATAGACCCCAGATGAAGATAAGTAACATCGCACCGAGTACGGCAAATATAATTCCAGAGACACTCAGCGAGGCTGCCCCCGTACCGAGCAATGCTTGTCCTAAGTAACCTCCAACTAGTGCACCTAAAATACCTAAGCCAATTGTGGCTATAATTCCACCACCTTGGTGTCCTGGATAGATCAATTTTGCCAATGCACCTGCGATTAATCCTAATGCTAACCAAGCTAAAATACCCATATCTTTCTCCTATTAATTTTACTATTCGTTTCGATATTATTAAAACATTATAAAATCGATAATTTTAATTTTGAGGTTAGTCAAAACCTCTGCTTTGCACTCGAAATAATAATGTTTTTTATTTATTTGTTGTAATAATATTATCAATTACCATCAGAAAGCTCTTCTATCTAAATACAGATATATGGCATCTATCAAAAGGCATTGGTAATTCAGTAATGTCGTACGATGGTTTACTCTTAGTAGCTCTAAGCTTTCAGCTCTTAGCTCTTAGCCTGTTAAAGTGGGCAAATACACTAACAACTAATATGCGTAGCGGCTACGTACATGCGGCGTTTATCCTCGAATGGGTAAACTATGCGCCTTTGTCGAAGGGGGATATCCTTTAGGACAACTAACAACTAACAACTACCCCTGTTAAGGTGAGCAATTGTACTAGTCAAAACTGCCAGAAATGCGATGCCTTCGGCTAGCTCCGCAATCGCGATCGATGGCATTCTAAAAGAAACTTGGTAATC
>JBCDCO010000139.1:0-15108 GCA_039181635.1 Cyanobacteria bacterium P01_G01_bin.19
CAATTAATAGTATTCGAGAGTTTGTTTGCTGGCTCTTCTCTAGCAAATCTTTCATCTGGCTGCTGCTAATCATCCCTGCTTCATCCACTACAACTAGTTCGTTTTTGGGCAGTGACTTTATGGCCATATTTAGATAGGCATTTAGGGTTTGGCAGTTAATCTCTGCTCCTTTATTTAGCTCTCCTGCCGCCGCTGCACTAGGAGCTAAACCTCTGATTTTTATCTTGGGAGAAATAGTTTCTTTTAATGCTCTAACGGTATAGGTTTTACCCACTCCCGCATTACCCTGACAGAGCATTACTCCATCTCGACTAGTTACAAATTGCTTTAACGCAGCAGTTTGTATTTTATTGAGTCCTAGTTTTTGGGCTTGTTGAAGAGCAACTTCTGTATTGGCAAGGGGCGAATATTTGTCTTTACTATTTCTGGCTAAATCTAAAATCTGCTTTTCTCTTTCGATAGCAGCTACTGTGGTTAGTCTGTCATCTTGAGTCTTGAGTAAACTTTCGCTTAGATTTATTTCTCTTTCTAGATCTTCAAGATCATAGTTTCCTTGAGATTGTCTGAGGGATTCTTTGAGTAATATATGTTGGGGAAAAGCTACCTGTTTTTCAGTGATTATCTCCGTAGCGTCATTTATTATCTGACTTTTATCTCGGAGATTTATTACCTGTTGATATTGACGATTGGCTCGGGGATGTTGAAGATCTAATTGCTCGGCTCTTTGTAGCCATAACTGCTTTAATTCTCCCCTCTGTTCTGCTGCTTGATGGACTTTATTTCTTCGAGTTCTGGTACAAGCTTTAGCTTTAGTTGTTGCATTTGCTTCACGTCCAACGGCTCGATCTATTTCTTGTTTGCGAGTACTAAACTCTTTTAATTGCTCTTGACTGTACCCTCGAACATCAAAAGTGCCATCACGATTCCAGTCCAGCTCATATCCTAGAGTTTGTAATCTTCTACCAAGTTCATGATGATAAACCTGACCGATTGTCATCTTCTGTTGGTATAGTTGGCGATTATCCATCGTGCGCCACTTACTATCTACTCCTTGAGTGAAATTAAACATCACACAGTGACTATGTAATTGAGGATCTTGATTGCGATTATCATCGTGTTGAAAGATAGCAAAGAGGGCATTATCTGTTTGGAGATGATTTGCACCTCCTTTGCCCGTTCGGGTAAAAATACAGTTTCTCTCTCTATATTCAAGAGTTGTGTTTACTGCCTGTTGATGTGCTGCAATTACCGTTTTGTCTTCTTTAACTAAACCCAATAACGAGACAGACTTGGGAGCAGAGAGGGTTATGTCTCTACCTGGGTTATATTTTTTTCCCGACTGTCTTTGGCGTAAAGGATTGCCAAAATTATCTAATCCCTGATAGGCATGCTTATATTCTTCCTTCGTAATTTGACCGTTGAGCTTGAGTATTTCTGCTCCCTTTCCATACCAAGAACTATTAGTTAATCCTTGGTTTTGAGTGTAGTAATTGTCAGTCGCATAGTCGTTTAACTTGGCGTAGAGTCTACCAATCGAACAAACCATTATTGATTATTTTTATAAAATCGATATTTCTAGTTCTACAGCTTTTTAGCTATTTTTTCTAATGCATTAAATTCATACAAAATGTATACAAAATAGCTGTTTTGTATACATTATATTTTTAACTACAATGATTTCTTCCTTATTTCTCGTTCAACAAATGAATTTTTTGTATACATTTTGCATTGTAATTTTTTCTTTAAGTCTTAAAATAACTTAATTTATCTTGCCTTTAAAAAGGGTGCATCAGGTGTGGAAATTTAATCAGTATATAGTTAGCTGTCTTTAAAGTAATCTATCTCACTGAAAGTGTATTTTTTCTATTAAATCAATTGTGAAATTGGCGAAATATTTGGCACAATTGGTAAAGATATAGAGTCAAAATATAGAAATGAATCAGTCGGAATTAAGTCCGTTAGAGAAAGCGATCGCCCGTAAGATTGACAAGACGAAAGATAAGGCATCGAAACCTGGATATTTGAGAACGTTAGTAGCTAAGTTGCACTTGAAGATTGAGGCAGCTTTAGCTAGGGGATGTGAATATGATGACTTGGCTGAATCGATAACTGAGGGGGGAGTGAAGATTAGTGCTTATTAAATGTCAATTACTTTGACCGCCCACGAGATGCGCAATGAGGTTCAAATTATTAAGACAGGGCTGGGTTTGAGACTGTCGAGCCAATCTAGGATTGCTGAAGAAATTCCAAAGAGAGTAACCCGCCAATGAGCCGCCGTATCTAAGATTGAATTTCTTGACCATCGTTGTGTCCATGATAAACGGCGGTGTGCTCTTTGGTCTCGTGTGATAAGTTGGTTTGGTTGTTTGGTTATCGGCTTCGTTGCGCTAATGGATTCAATGACAAGTTGTTGCTGTTGTAGCTGATGGCTAAGATCTCGTCGCAGTCGAGTTGTGGTCAAGTCTAACCACAGTACAGGCCGAGAAGGTTGTTTTTTCGAGGATTTATCCTTAACTGGTGAGGATTGAACCACAGGTTTGGGCTTTAAGGTAGCTTGAGCTTGGGGTTCTGTTGAAGGACTCGATAACTTTTTGCTCTTTACTGTAATTCGTCGTCCCCCAGTGCCTTTGGAGCCGTCAGCTAAACACTGAGATTTAAGGGAGCATTGCTGGCAGGTTCGGGGATTAATCCCAAACAAGATCAGCTTGTCCCCGTAGCGATTGTGTCTCACTTCTCGGCGATACATAAGATTCAATGCTGGACAAATTAATGTCCGTTCATCAACCAGGGTGAAATCGTCACCGGAAAACTTGTTGCGGCTTCTGGCCCATCCCTCAGACACTTGCATTGGTCCATACTCGGCAGCTTCAACACCAGAAACATTATCTGTCGATGAATTTTCTGATAGTTTTAATGGCTCATCCTTGATCGCCTCGCTTTCGGAGGGAGTAAAACCCTCTGGTTGTGCGGGAGACCAAATGGTTGACCGTAGAGGTTGAGGCTGGTAGGTATTGCTCGCCCATAAGCGCCAATTCCACACCCACTGACTGAGTATCTGCCAGAATTCTTGTCCTTGGGGATGCCAACTGCACTCCAAGATCGCAATCTTGTTCTCTATCTTCATCTCCCAACAGCTTTTCAAATCCCCCTCGACCGTAATAGAGACTGAGAAGGTCACAACCGCTTAACCCATTTTGTGAATGGTCGGTGATAAATAATTCGTAAATAAAATCTCCCCTTTTTTTGCCGATTCGATGCTTGCGCTTTGGGTTGTGGGGAGTACGAACTACAATTAAACGAACTGGTTGAGTATAGCCAGTCCAACTATCTTCGAGGGGGCCCAGGTCAAAAACTTCACGGACTTGGTGGCACTCTGGATGAGACCAGAATGAGCCTGGGGTGACTTCAAGACGAGCTTGAATTGACTGATGCTCAAGCAAGCCATAATCTCGACTACGTAATAGATATCCCAATTGATGCTCTTGAATTTGATTAACAAACTTAGGCAACCCATAGTATCCATCCAGCCTCACCATTGCCCGATTCCCTGGCAGATTATGCTGTTTCAGGTAAGATTGAACGACCAAGCAGGCTCTTTGCAACTCTGGTTCTGGTGTTCCATTTCCTGGGGCGCCAAAGGTTCCTAACCATTCGCTGGTATGGGCTTGAGCAATGGTGCTGCGGGTTCTCACTACTTGCCCTCGTTTCCGTCCCCTGTATCCTTTAGCACAAGCTTTCCTACTTCGGCGTTGTCCAGGAGGATATTCCTCTTTTGAAGTTAGCGATCGCTGTCTGGCTGCTTGCTTGGTTCCATCGAGATCGAATAACTAATATCGCTCCCCAGTGCGGTCTACTAATCCTCCTCGATCTTCTCCTTTGAATCCCCGTTCCCATAAGTCCTGTTCAAATAAGCCTCGTAGTTTTTCTAGTGAGCAATCATTGATCACTTCTAGAAAACGGCTCAGGGTCGAGGACACTGGACACTTGCTTCTTCTCCACACAGCCATCAACAGGAATCTCACTGGCTTCAGAGTAGCAAAGAAGTCACTCAGAGTCTTTTCTCCACTTACTGCATAAGCTAGTAATAACAGCACAAAATCGCACACCTCATAGTCTCCCATTCTTCCACGAGATACCCGCACCTGTTGCTGAAGTCTTTCTAATAAGCCACTTTCAATCCAATATTTTCCGAGTAAAAGGGCTTCACCCAACCAGTTAGGTATAACTGGATTAGGCTCGATGGTGGTGTGGTTGTTAATTCTATTCCCGATAGAAGAAAATCCTTTGTGGGTTCTGACATTTTGGCTTTCCTTGATTACTTCCTCTCAAGCCATTGTCTAACTTTAGTCTCACTTATTATTCACCATTACCCATTGGTGACAAGTTAAGCTTCTATGCCAGATGTCAAGAGGGACTCGGAGATAAGTCAAGGGGCAGTTTAGCTCTTTTAGGACGAGGAGATTTAACTATTCCCAAGTCTCGATTTTTAGGTGCAGTCAGATAAGTAATAATATCAGTGACATTCCCCTGATTTAATGCTTGGGTAAAGTGATAAATTCCCCGAAAAACCATTTCGATTGAAATTGAATCAATCGGTAAACTCAACTCGTCGGCAATCTCATCAGATAGGTCGAGCAAAACAGCATAAAACAACCAGGTTGCCCAAATCTGGAGTTTGATGCCATTAATCAAACCAGTCCAAAGATAACTAAGACCCAATAAACGTTTGAGTAAAAGAAAGCTTTCTTCAATACGCCAACGACGGGAGTAAAGATCGCCAACGACATAAGGAGGTAAAACAGAAGGTTCGAGTACCGAAGTCAGATATCGATACCAGCTACGACCATGGCGAATCTCAACTAAACGCAAATCCAAAATAGGATTACCTTGATAACCAGTACCTAGACGAATCAAAGTGTCTCGATGAGCCGAAGACTGGCTAAGGATTAAAATTGATTCATATTTGGCGTTGGATTTAAGTCGAGTAATAAAATCTGAGTGAGCGAAGATTAGTTGCTCGAACAAGCCATAATTCCAAAATCCTCGATCCAGCAATAGCAATGTTTTAGGCTTAACTAACTCCAGTAAGCCTGGCACGAAGTTACTTTCGCTTTGGTAAGGTTGCTCGTTAAACCAAGTCTGAATTGGATAACGAGTTTTAAGGTCTACTACCGCACATATTCGTCCCCCCAGTTTGCCCAAAGTCGAACTTTCTAGGCTTTTTAACTTCCGAAATAAAGCTTCCATGGTCGAAGCATCAACAATCCACAATTGCTCGAAATGTTGGTTGGCATGAGCTACACTTAGAGCAAGAGGTCGCTCCTTCCGTTGATGCCATCGCTGATTGAGACTCACCAATAGTTCTTTCAGAACTCGCTCGAATAATTCGGCAGGAAAAGTTAGAAGTTTTTGAGACAAAGCTTGCTGCGATACACAAACTGCCTTTGCCCATAACAAGTTTTCACGCGCCAGCATCCGATTTAGCTCTCTTGCCGAGGGTACTTGTTGCCAGACCAATGTTAGAACTGCCGCCAGCATCAGGGGCAAACCCAAAATTCTCTCTCTCATTCCTAATGAGCGATAGTAAGATAGCTGATTGTAAACACAGGGTTTGACCAAATCTTCTAACTGTTGAGAAATTGCTTGATTATCTAAGTTTGGATGACTTCTGTTTCTAGCGTGATCTCTAATACTTTTTTGTGAGTGTGCCATAGAATTACTGGCGATCGCCCTTCGAGTCAAAATTAATTTTTACTGCCCAGTTTAAAACCTCTACACGCTTTAATTTCACCACACTTGACAACTTAATACTTTTTCTTAACTTGTCACCAATGACCATTACCTAACGCTATGCTTGTCACTTCGGCCAAACTCTGATGATGGCAAAATTCTCCGACTCAACTCAAGGCGGCGATCGCTGTCTCTAACCCAGCCCTGTCTTAATAATTTGAATCTCATTGCGCATCTCGTGGGAGTTGAAGGTAATTGACTTGCCTAAGTTGAGGTTTGATACGGCGACGACAGTGTATAAGAATGCTTTGAGTTTTACGGAAGCAAGAAGATATTCAGAGTTTAGTACGGCTCAGTTGGCTGGATTGAGAGGATATATGCGACGAGCTTATACAGTATTTGATGATGCTGGTTTTAATGTTGAAAAGTTGAGGTTGAAAGGGTGACTTATTTGAAAAAGCCAACTTTGCCTCAGCAGCAGAATGAACTTAAAGAATTGATAGATAAACCAATACCTTCGCCAAATGAGGAGCTAAATTTTGGTGTGAAGTCAAGAGGGCTTTTGTAGGAAACTAAGTTTACTCCTAAACGAAGTTCCGCAAAGCCTATGTCAGAAATTCTAACACTCCTAACCTGCCTGACCTTTGAACTCAACAACACCAGCCTGAAGCATCTCGGTTGTATAATCCAAGCGATGTTAGCGATGACTGGTCGGGTAACAATGCTGGGGATATCCCGCTGGGCTGGAAAAGGAGGAAGCTATCGAACTATTCAAAGATTTTTCGTTTATAGAGGCAAAAAATTGTATCCCCTCGGCTACAAATACGTTCGATATTTTTAAGATTAGTTTGCTGTATTTTTTTCTCTATAGTTGCTTGATGATTCTTGCCTAGTCTGATTAGATAAAAATAATTGCGATCATACTTATCCTTGCCATAGTAATAAGAACGACAACACACGAGTAATATTTAGTTACCAGTTAGAAATTGAGCCTCATGAATATTGAAGGGTTCATTTTTAATGTTGGCTAAATTAATCAAAGTATCGTCTACTGTGTAGAAAATACGATAATCTTGCCCAGTTTTGGTTTTGACTTTGGCAAAAGAAGCTCCTGATTTGTTATATCTGCGATAGTTTAGGGGTTTTGTTGCTATGGCTAAAATTATTTCTCGATCGCACGTACAGTTAAAGGCTACAAGTTCGCTAGTAGCGATCGCCTCAGAAATATCGACCTTTTGTTGAAATGCTAATTCTACCTCTTCCATTCCTCACAACATCCTCAAAATACTAACTTAACTTGAAATTAAAAATACCTAATAGTCAGATGTCTGCATTAACAACTGTAGACAGGGGAGGTATTAGTTATGAGTAATAAACAGTTTTGGCAGACAATAGCCTTGACCATAATTTTTTCTGTGTTGATGGCTAGTCCTGTAGCTGCCGAAGAACCTATCGAACAGCCTAACAACAGAGAATACTGGTCTTGTTGTCAGGGTTACAGCTACGGTAATAACTTCAGAAGCTACGATCTTCAAACCACAGAAGCTCTTGAGGGAGAAGTAATCAGTTTAAATAGTTTTTTATCTAGAAAGGGTTTTCCTGGAACGCATCTAATGATTAAAACAGACAAAGAAACGATCAAGGTACATCTTGCACCATCCTGGTTTTTAGCAGAGCAAGATTTCGACCTGACATCTCAAGGCAAAATTACCGTCATTGGCTCGCGAATTAACGTCGATGGACAAAAAGCGATTATCGCCCGCAAAATTGTTAAAGGCGATAAAACCTTGGTACTTCGCGATCTCAATGGCTTCCCTGTCTGGCGTAGAGGTCAAATACCAACTATTGATAACTAACCATTTAAAGAAATCAGGAGTAGAGGGATGGGGGAGATAGGGAAGATGGGGAGGTAGAGGGATGAGGAAGATAAGTAATGAGTAGCCACTAACTACTAACTACTAACTACTAACTACTAACTACTAACTACTAACTACTAACTACTAACTACTAACCAGAATATGCCCACCACCAAAACAGAACCAATATTACATTCCAGTGGCGACAAGCGGTTTCGGATGTTAACCGCAACCATGAAACGTTACCAATATGCTCCTGATGCCTTAATTGAGGTACTCCACCAGGCACAAGAATTATTTGGCTATCTGGAAGAAGATTTACTACTTTACATTGCCCATAGCCTCAAACTACCTCCTAGCAGAGTATATGGGGTGGCTACTTTTTATCATTTTTTCTCGTTAAAGCAAAAAGGAGCGCATACCTGTGTTGTCTGTATGGGTACAGCTTGCTACGTAAAAGGTTCGGCTAATTTATTATCGACTTTAGAACGGGAATATCACGTTGAAGCGGGAGAAACCACCTCTGATAATCAATTGTCTCTGGTGACTGCTCGCTGTTTGGGTGCTTGTGGGATTGCCCCTGCGGTGGTGGTAGATGGCAATGTTGAAGGTCATCAAACTACTGAATCTGTTGTAAATCGTGTTAAGGGGTGTTTGCATCATGGATCTTGAAGAATTAAAGGTGATTGCTTCTAGAGAAGAGCGACAACGAAATAAAACCTGTATTCGCTGCTGCACTGTAGGAGGATGTCTATCTGCTAATGGACTGGCAGTAAAAGAACAGTTAGAGGAAGCGGTGAATGAAGCAGGTCTGGCAGGTAAAGTAGCAGTCTCTGGAGTAGGCTGCATGGGTTTGTGTAGTAAAGGTCCTTTGGTCAGGGTCGATCCTGCAGGTACTCTATACGATCGCGTTACGATCGATAATGCGCCCAAAATTGTGGCAGCCATTGCCAACCAGAATTTTCAGTCGTCTTTACCTCCATCGACCTATCAACCAGACAGCCATCCCTTCTTTACCAGGCAATTTAAAATCGTTTTAGAAAATAGTGGCAAGATCGACCCAGAAAAAATTGAAGAATATATTGCTGCCGATGGTTATCAGGGACTACACCATGCTTTACGCGAAATGAGTCCCGAATCGATAGTAGAGGAAATTTCGCGCAGTGGCTTGAGAGGTCGAGGCGGGGCAGGATATCCCACAGGCTTAAAATGGGCAACAGTGGCTAAGGCACAAAACGAACAAAAATATATAATTTGTAATGCCGACGAAGGCGATCCAGGGGCGTTTATGGATCGCAGCGTCTTAGAGAGCGATCCCCATCGCGTAATCGAAGGCATGGCGATCGCGGCTTACGCAGTCGGTGCGAGCCAAGGCTATATCTATGTCAGAGGAGAATATCCTTTAGCAATCAATCATCTCCAAACTGCAATTCGCCAGGCAAAGCGGTTGGGTTTACTAGGAAGTCAGATCTTCGAGTCGACCTTTGATTTTAAAATCGATATTCGTGTTGGTGCTGGAGCGTTTGTTTGCGGTGAAGAAACCGCATTGATGGCATCGATCGAAGGTAAGCGGGGAATCCCACGTCCCCGTCCTCCCTATCCCGCAGAATCTGGCTTGTGGGGCTGTCCTACCTTAATCAATAACGTCGAAACTTTTGCCAACGTTTCGACAATTATTCGTCAGGGTGCAGACTGGTTTTCTAGCATTGGAACAAAAACGAGTAAGGGGACTAAAGTTTTTTCTCTCGCGGGAAAGGTCTGCAATACGGGCTTGATTGAAGTGCCTATGGGTACAACTTTACAGCAAATAGTCTCAAAAATGGGCGATGGAGTTCCCCATGGCGGAAAAGCTAAAGCAGTCCAGACAGGAGGTCCTTCTGGGGGCTGTATACCTGCTGCGATGTTTGATACTCCTGTAGATTATGAGTCTTTAAAAGAGCTGGGTTCGATTATGGGTTCTGGCGGGGCAATTGTTATGGATGAAACTACCAACATGATAGATGTAGCGAGATTTTTTATGGAATTTTGTATGGATGAATCCTGTGGTAAATGTATTCCCTGTCGTGCGGGAACGGTTCAACTATATCAGCTACTCACAAAAATACGCGAGAGAAGATCGGATTTAGCAGACTTAGAGCAGCTAGAAGAACTATGCGACATGGTTAAATGTACGAGCTTATGTGGTCTGGGGCAATCGGCACCAAATCCAGTCATTAGTACTCTGCGTCATTTTCGTGATGAATATTTATCACTGATTCACAACCACAGCAGATAGATACAGAGCGTTAGTCATTTGGTGGATCTAAGCTCTCTAGATTAATTCCAACAGCTAACAACTAACAACTAACAACTAACAACTAACAACTAACAACTAACAGAAAACTTCCCATTACTAGAAGATTCACAATCGGTAATTCCATTCTGACCAGATTGCAGCCAGCGGTTGATGGTTGAGTTTCTTTTTGCCGAAGATAATTGCGATCGCAATGCTTCCCCTTCTAGAACTTCTTGATTAAATAGAGTTTGCGCCAGAGAAATCAAAAGTGGTTGGTTTTCCCTGAGAATTGCCAAGGCAGCTTGATGGGCTGCTTCAATAACTCGTTGTACTTCGCGATCGATTTCTTCGGCTACTTGAGGACTGACCTGACGGCGAGGATTGGTAATTCCTTCTAGGTATTGCTGCTGCACCTTCTCAAACGCTACAGGACCCAGGCGATCGCTCATGCCATAAAGAGTAACGTATCTTTCTGCCAAGTCGGTGGCTTTTTGAATATCATCGCTTGCCCCCGTAGATACCTTACCAAAGATTAGTTCTTCTGCTGCCCTTCCTCCTAGTAAAGTAGCAATACGACCTCTAACTTCATCTTCGGTAGTCAGAAAGCGGTCTTCTTCAGGTAACTGTAGTGTATAGCCTAAAGCACCGATACCTCTTGGCACGATGGAAATTTTTTCGATCCTATCCGTACCAGGCATTAAGTATCCGACGATCGCATGACCGACTTCGTGGTGTGCCACAGTTTGCTTTTCGGTTTCGTTAAGAACCCGCGATTTTTTCTCCAGTCCAGTCAAAATTCTTTCGGTAGCTTCATTAAAATCTGCCATAATTACCGCAGAGCGATTATGTCGGGCAGCGAGTAAAGCAGCTTCGTTGATTAAGTTGGCTAAATCTGCTCCTGCAAATCCAGGAGTACGGGCAGCTAATTTGTCCAAATCGATATCCGAACCCAATCGAACATTTCTGGCGTGTACTTCCAAAATTGCCAATCTACCAGACTTGTCAGGGCGATCTACGGCGATCTGACGGTCAAATCGACCAGGACGTAGCAAAGCAGGATCGAGAACTTCAGGACGGTTGGTTGCAGCTAACAAGATTACCCCTGCATTGGGTTCAAAGCCATCCATTTCTGCTAGCAACTGATTGAGAGTCTGTTCCCGTTCGTCATTACCACCCATAAATGCCCCCGCAGCAGCACGAGACTTGCCCAAGGCATCTAGTTCGTCAATAAAGACAATGGCAGGAGCCTGTTTTTTGGCGCGGTTAAACAAATCTCGTACTCTAGATGCGCCGACACCAACAAACATTTCGATAAATTCCGAACCAGAGATGCTAAAGAAAGGAACTTTTGCTTCACCCGCGATCGCTTTAGCTAATAGCGTTTTACCCGTACCAGGAGGACCTACTAACAAAACGCCTTTGGGTATTTTAGCTCCTAGTAGTGAATATTTAATCTGATGCTGCAAGAAATCAACAATTTCATATAGTTCTGCTTTTGCCTCGTCGATTCCCGCCACATCATCAAAGGTGACATCCATTGTTCCTTCGGAATAGATGCGAGCATTGCTTTGACCGATGCCAAAAGGACTCGCTCCCGTACCGCCTTGTTGTCCTCGGCTCAACAAGAAACTACCAAGATTAATAATCAACCAAAAGAAAAATAGAAATTGCAAAAATCCCCAAATTCCTGAACCACTACTAGAGGGAGTGGCTGAAAACTCTACCTGATGCTGACGTAATAATTTTGGTAATTCTGTATCTTGTTCGACGATAACGGTTTTAAAAGTTCTTTCCGAGTCTTTATCTATTCCCTGTGACTTTAAGACATATTCAATATGACTAGAACCGATTGTAACTTGCTCGACGCGATCGCTTTCTACTAGACTAATAAACTTACTATAGGGTTGAACTTCGTTAGCAGGAGTAATTGGTAAAAATAAGCCAAATAGAATTAAAAAAATAGCCGTAATAATCATGCTCCAGCCCGCTGCGCTAGATTGAGGGGTTTTGGTCGATTTCGGTTTTTTGGACATTATTACTTCTCCTGTAAATCTGGCGATAACCTGCAACTATTAACTAACTAACTACCCACTAACCCTATGCTCTTTTGAGATAACAAATCACATACCTCGCGATGGGATACCTGAGTAAAATCTTCATACCAAAAACCAACCGCGCCAAAGGAATTTGGGATAAATAAGCAAATAAGTTCATCTACTCGATCTTCCAAACGGACAATTGCCTGAGAGGATGCTACTGGAACGGCAATAATAATTTTTTGAGGTTGATGCTGCCGTAAAGCTTGAATTGCGGCTTCCATAGTCAAACCAGTCGCCAATCCATCGTCAACAACAATAACTTCTTTGTTTTTTATCTGAAGCATGGGACGATAATGTCGATAACAGTAATCGCGCCATCTTAATTCTGCTCTGGCTTGGGCTGCGATTGCCTCAATTTCTGGCTGTTGGACTTCAAAACTCTTTATCATATCGCGATCGATAATAGCGATATAACCACTATTGTTGAGTGACAAAGCGTCTTCAGCAATCGCTCCCACTGCGGTTTCTGGACTGTAAGGCGAACCTATTTTTCTAACTAGACAGACATCTAAAGGAAGATTTAATCTGTTTGCTACTTCATAAGCAACAGGTACGCCACCGCGAGGTAATGCCAGCACTATCGTATCTGAGCTATCAGCATAAGCAGTAAGCTGTCGAGCTAATTGTTTTCCTGCATCCCGTCGATTGGTAAAAACTGCATTCATCTCGTTTATTTACTTTATTTCTAGTTATTACAATAGCTCGACAGCTTGAGGAAATTGTGAAGAGCATTTTGGTAGAACGTGGTTTTCCTTTACAGTCGTCCTATAAAATTCGCTATTGTTGAGTTAGTTAAATATCGTTTCGAGGCGATCGCTATGCGAGGAATGGTTTTAAACAAGGTAGGACAACCTTTACAGCTTCAGGAATTACCGATTCCCCAACCGCAACCAGAACAGGTATTGCTTAAGGTTCATGTCTGCGGTGTATGTCGCACCGATCTACACATCGTCGATGGCGAACTAGATAAACCAAAGCTCCCCCTGATATTAGGTCATCAGCTTGTCGGTACAGTAGTTGAAACTGGGACTAGAGCGAATAAATACCCTGTAGGTACTCGCGTTGGCGTTCCCTGGTTGGGACATACTTGCAATGAATGTCGGTACTGTTTGAAAGGTAGAGAAAATTTGTGCGATAGCGCCCTGTTTACGGGCTACGATCTCAACGGTGGCTATGCTGAATATGCCGTTGCTGACGAAAGCTTTTGTTTCCCTATTCCTGAAGACTTCCCCGACTTACAGGCTGCGCCACTACTCTGTGCGGGTTTAATCGGCTATCGTTCTTATCGCATGACCGAGGATGCAGTAAAGATCGGCTTCTATGGCTTCGGCGCAGCAGCCCATATTTTAATTCAGTTGGCAAACTATCAAAACAAACAGGTATATGCCTTTACCCGTGCGGAAGATACTCAAAGTCAGCAATTTGCCCGCAGTCTCGGTGCAGTATGGGCGGGAGGTTCGGATGAACTACCCCCCGAAAAATTAGACGCAGCGATTATCTTTGCCCCTGTAGGTAAGCTAGTCCCCGCAGCCCTCAAAGCCGTTGCTAAAGGTGGCATTGTCGTCTGCGCGGGGATACATATGAGTAATATTCCTAGCTTTCCCTATCAAATTTTGTGGGAGGAGAGAGTATTGCGATCTGTGGCAAACTTAACTCGTCAAGACGGAGAAGAATTTTTGGCATTGGCTCCTAAAATTCCCATCCAAACCGAAGTTACCGCATTTTCTCTATCCAGTGCTAACGAAGCTTTAAACGCTTTACGCACGGGTAAAATTGATGGTGCTGCTGTATTGACCATCGAACCAGACAAGACTAAACAATAAAATTACTTTCGTCTAGAATTGTAGTATCCACTCCTGACAAAATAGCCAAGGTTTCGTCAGTAGCGGTCAGTAAAATCTGGTTATCGTCAAAATATAAATCGCCAAAAGTTAGTTCGCCAGAAAGCATCAAGCGATCGCAATCGAGGTGAAAGTCAGCGATAATATCAGTGCCAAAGTTAGGGGTAAGCTCGAAGATGTCTGCGCCAGCATCGCCAAACAACAGATCATCGCCAGCACCGCCATCGATTGAATCATCTCCGCTATTTCCTCGAACTAGATCGTTGCCTTTTCCTCCATTAAGAATATCGTTGCCACCTTCACCCCAAAGCAGATCTGCGCCTCGACCGCCTAAAAGATAGTCATCATCAGAGCCATCCCATAAATAATCGCGACCGTTGCCACCGACTAAAATATCTTTACCACGACCGCCTCGAACATAATCATTGCCAGCAGCACCAAATAATAAATCGTCTCCAACACCACCCCATAAATAATCGCGACCGCTACCGCCATCGATTGTATCGTTACCTCGACCGCCAAAAACTAAATCTTTACCCGACCAGCCTTCAAGGCGATCATCTCCATCCCTGCCCAAAATTAGATCCCCTCCAGCAAAGCCATCGATATTATCTGCCTCTCGAGTAGCAAAAATAAAATTTCGATTGTCTGTGCCGACAAAATTGTTAAAGGTCGGTTGAGGAATATCACCTGTAATTGTTTGGGCAATAGTATCACCAAACAAAGCGTGTGCTTCAGTGGTGGGATGGAAAATGTCCCAGAAGAAAAATCCTGTGGTTTCGGCAGGATCTAACCCTGACAGCAACAGAGGATCGCTGATATTGCTCAAACCAAATGCTTCGGGGTCGCTGGCGATCGCTTCGTTAGCTGCAAATAAATCGACTTCGGTAATATGAGCGGGGAAATCTTCTTGTAACCCAAGATTGTCGATCGCCAAAGCCAAACCGCCGTTATAGGCAATAGTTATAGCACTCGCTTCATCGCTAAATTCGGCACTAAAAGGCAATCTGCCCAAAGACGGCATGTTCGGCATGACTAAATTTTCGGCACCTAGATTTATTAGGCGATCGATATTATTGACAGCATTGTCTATTCCCGATTCCAGCAATATTGCGGGGTCATGGGGTTCGCTTCCACCTAAATAATCTAAAAAGTTGTTAGGACCAGCCCAGACTAAGGGTCTTGCACAGTTTTGGTGATCCAAGAATCAGGCAATCGCTAGTTTACTAGACAGGATACAAAAATCTTTTCTTGAGTAGTTCGTGACTGGCACGACCATACATTTGCCTTTTCAACATCTTGAGTCG
>JBCDCO010000140.1:0-14768 GCA_039181635.1 Cyanobacteria bacterium P01_G01_bin.19
AATTAAAGTCAAAAAACATGGTCGCCTTGCCAAGAGTATTTTTCGCAATGGTTTCGATCATCTGCGGTCTATCTTGACCGATCTAGATCTCAAACATGAAGCATTTCTTACCTCGTTAAAATTTTTGTCCTGTACTTAGGTCTGCTACACGCCTCTACAATTTTACCAACTTAACCTAACTATTTTTAAAAGTAAATTTGACTTTTTTCTCAAATCGAACAGGCTCTTAAAGCTTCTTGCTCACATCTTCCTCAAATTTTTAGTCTAACTTTGAAGTCAAAGCTTATTAGGACATAAGAAAATTAAAGTGCGAGACAAGCAATTGGAAAACAATCATCACTATAAATGTTGTTTCTGTCGTTATTTTCAGTTAGAAGGTCACTGTTGGGGACACTGCGAAATCTTAAATGTCGAAGTTAAAGGCAATTGTCTTGCTTGTTCGATAGCCGAACCTTTCTTTGCCACACCTCAAGAGGGCGAAGAGAATAAAAAACCAGAACAATATACAAATGCCAAAATAAAGACACGACAAATTGAGGCTAAACCAGAAGCGAGCCATAAAAATACACCAGCTTTAGGTAAAAAAGAAATGATCCTAAATCCTGTTTCGATAAAACATTTATAGATTATGTTTAGGATAAAAGATAATTTACCTCAGCGTTATTTTTCTATGGATTTTGCCAGGCACTATCTAGCAAGTTTTCTTCAGTATCAAACAATTGAATGTGTAGTGGCATCTGACCTACTGCATGAGTAGAACAGCTCAAGCAAGGATCGAAAACCCTAATTCCTGCTTCGATGCGATTGAGCATTCCTTCGGAAATTTTAGTTCCACGTATAAAGTGTCTGGCAATTTGAGCAACAGTACGATTCATTGCTAAGTTGTTTTGTCCCGTCGCAATAATTAAATTCACCTTCTCGATTAAGCCATTTTCATCCACCTGATAGTGATGAAATAAAGTACCTCTGGGAGCTTCGCTAACTCCAATCCCTTCGAGTTGGTTGATGCCAGCTTTGGCTCTGAGGCGATCGCTATACAAATCTGTATCTTCTAACAAAATCTCAATTCGTTCAATACAGGCGAGAATTTCGATTAATCGCGCATAGTGGTAGAAAAAAGAAGAGTTAACAATACCTTTGCCCCGATCTCTAAACTCTCTTAATTCGCGATCGCCCAAAGGCATACCAAAACGTCTACAGACATTTAATCTAGCTAAAGGACCAACTCGATAGATACCACTTTGTAAGCTGCAAAAATCTTCTTTAGCGGGATAACCTAAAGGACGATAATAGGGAAATTTCAAATACGACCAGGGTTCGACGGCTTCGGCTATAAATTCGCGGTAATGTGTTGCATCTAAGCAATCGGCAATAATATTACCCGCGCTATCAACAAAGCGAATCTTGCCACCGTAATGTTCCCACTCCCCATCTTGACCGACCAATCCCATAAATAAGCTAGGGAAGTTGCCAA
Organism: Cyanobacteria bacterium P01_G01_bin.19; assembly: GCA_039181635.1. Lineage (GTDB taxonomy): Bacteria > Cyanobacteriota > Cyanobacteriia > Cyanobacteriales > Xenococcaceae > Waterburya. Next base: position 1,475 of record JBCDCO010000140.1, read on the forward strand.
AAGTTTGAGCTTCTATCTGATATCGATCGAGTAAGCTTTTAAATTTATCTAAGGCATTATGTATAGTTGTCTTAGCTTCAGTCAGGCGATCGCCAATCTGCTTTTTTCCCACTTCTGACAAACAGCTTCTGACTCCTCCAGGTACAGCCCAGGCAGGATGAATTTTTTTCCCTCCTAGTAGTTCGATGATTTCTTGTCCAAACTGACGCAAACGGATACCGCCACGAGCTAGTTCTGGTTCTGCTGCAATCAAGCCAAAAACGTTACGGGAGGCAGGAGAGCTATCCATGCCGAGTAACAGATCTGGCGCACTAAGATGAAAAAAACTTAGGGCATGGGACTGAATTATTTGTCCGAGATTCATCAAACGACGCAATTTCTCCGCAGCAGGAGGAATATTGACGGCTAGAATGCGATCGCCTGCCTTTGCAGAAGCTAGTAAATGGCTGACAGGGCAAATACCGCAGATGCGACCTGTAATTCCTGGCATTTCCCACAAAGGACGACCTTCGCAGAATTTCTCAAAGCCTCTAAACTCAGTAACGTGGAAGCGAGCATCTTCTACTTGTCCCGTCTCGTCAAGATGAATCGTAATTTTGGCATGACCTTCAATTCTGGTGACAGGATCGATGGTGATTTTTTGGGACATTTAATCTTGGTTAATGGTTAATGGTTAATGGTTAGTGGTTAGTGGTTGGTTGTCTAATATTCTTGACTTCTGACTAAACAGGTAATTCTTCTTCCCAATGGCAAAACCAAGGATCGTAACGCCAGATTTCTTCATCGGGATGTTCTTCACAATATTCGTCAAAAGCAGTATGTTTTAATTCTTCTGTTTGTTGATAGGCTCGTGCAGCCTGTAAGTCTTCTACGACATCCCAGGCAGCAGCACAATTGTCCGAACCAAAACCCTGTTCTTGACAAATTTCGCGAGCTTCGGCGATTTTTTGTTCGATTTGGGCATCGAGCAATACAGAACCTGGCTGTTCGACAAAATCACCTTTAAGCAATAAGTCTGTGGTAGAAATAATGCCTAAAAGCTTCTCTCTAATAATTGGAGCGCGACGGATGCCAGTATTAGCAAATAGTTGTGCTACAGATTGGGTACTGAGGTCGGGATTGACCACAATACAGGGCTTAGTCATAATGTCGCAGACGCGAACTTGCTTGGGATCTAATCCTTTGGCTGCTACTTTATGAATAATGTCAGTTTTGGTAACGATGCCATAACTATCAGATTCATCGAGGCGATCGACAATCAAAGAATTCAAACTATGGTCTCGCATCAACTTCACTGCATTAGCAACAGTAGCGAAACTACGGATAGTTATTACTTTTTTACTCATGATTTCGGCTACTTTCATCTTTTCCTCTCCTATTTGTTAGTGGTTAGTGGTTAGTCGTTAGTCGTTAGTATTTGGTGGTTAACAGACAACCCTCCTGACCTCTGACTTCTGACTGCATGCGGCGAATATGCCCTAAAGGATTCCTTTCAGTCACGGAGCGGTATCCTTTAGGACTATGCGCCTTTGTGACTTTTGACTTTTGACTTTTGACTTTTAACTCCTGACTCCTGACTCCTGACTACATGCGGGCATAGCCCTTTGTGACTTCCGATTATCCACTGCACCAGTTATCAAATTCTCTTTCCCAATCAACGGTTTCCCATTCCTGGTTTGCCAATAAGTCGCTTGGTAATTCATCTGAGTTTTCCGTTCTCTTGGATACGAAATTAGCTTTTTTAGTCAGATAATTTGTTTTAGATAAAATATCTGTTATGGAAACAAGCCCTAATAATTTGTCTTGAATTACTGGTGCAATGCGAATTTTGGCTTTGGCAAATAGCTTGGGAATATTTTCTACTGATAGATTGGGATTTATCACTATGCAAGGCTTAGTCATTACTTCGCAGACATATGTAGTCATGGGGTCTTTACCATCAGCGATCGCCCGCGAGATATCTGTAGCAGTAATAATGCCATAGGCATCGTTTTGATCGGCACGGTCGACAATCAAGGTTTTGATATTATGCTGCTTCATTAGTTTGCTAGCCTGCATGATATTTGCCAATCCGTCTACGGTGACAACATTTGTAGTCATAATATCTGCTGCTTTCATGACTTATCTCCTACTGCAAAGTTGTTCTACCCGATCATCTGGCAATTCGGCGCAGTATTCTGCAAACAGATCGGTTTCCAGACTGCGGATTTTTTGACAAAGGTCGTCTTTGGTAAACTCATCGTCAGAGCAAGATTTGAAGGATGGGTCGCGATCGCTAGATTTTGAGAGATCGCTACTAAGACGTTTCCAGCCCCTATTATCTAAAGTAGAACGCATTTTGATTTCCTCTGCTGAAAGCCTTGTTTTCAAAATTTACTTCCCTAATCTTTGGTGTAGTGAACGCCACGATAGACTAGTTCGAGATGATGGGGATGAAGACGATGTTGTTCTCTCATGCGATGAATTTTCCAAGGAACACCGCGATATTTTCCGCCTACTGCTCCTTCGGTTACTTGCCATTCAATATAAGGATCTTGGTAATCTTGACCGTGAAAATGTAGTTTCATAATTCTTTCCTCCGCTACTACAGACACCAACAGTTAGGACAGTTTTGGCAGTTAGAACAGTTAGAACAGTTTTAAGAGGCTGATGATTAATTGATTTTGGTGTCAAACCAGTATTCTCTCGTTACTAGTTCAATTTTGTCCGAACCATTGAGACAAGAAAGATTTACTTAGTTATCTTCTGTTTTGTTTTCAGAATAAAGCGATAAATTGAAGAAGTTGTGAGGATATGCTGGTGTTAGCTGGTAGTTGTGTCTAGCTGCTGTTTTTCGAGTCGTGTTAGAAGTTCGGCTTTTTCTTGCTCTAACTGCTGAACCGCACTTTGCAAAGTTTCAATAACTCCATACATCTCCATTGGGTCGAAAATACGTAGGATACTGGTTTGAGTAATAATTCCCAGTCCTTGTCCCCAATTCCAAGAAACTACCATGCGTCTGACTCTTCTGCGCTGCATTTCTTGATGCGCTGCCAGTAAGGAATCTTCGGGACTGAGCAAAAATAAAGGCGTACTCATGACCTGACTAGCTTCAAGGTGACTCAGGTTCAATTGCAAAAATTTAAATTGTAAAATATCTCGTTCGGTAATGATGCCGACGGGAATAAAGATGTCCTCTTCAGTATCAGTTTGAGTAATTACCACACAGCTTACCTGTTGCTGCGCCATCAATCGAGCGATATCAAGTACCTTAGTATCGAGAGAAGCATAAACGATTCTTCTGCTCATGACCTCGCCAACACGTCTTAGCTTGAGCAAGTTTGCGGGCTTCATCGCCCGACGAATGGTTTCGGGAGAAACTACTCCAATTAAACGTTCATCTCGCTCGACTATAGGTAAGTGGCGAATTCGATAACGACGAAACAAAAATAAAACAGCAAAAATGTCCTGAAAATTATCTTTCTGTAAGGTGATCACAGGCTGAGTCATTACTTCTGCAACGGTTAGGTCGCTAAATATTTGTTCTCTGGCAGTTAGTTTGACAATATCCCGTTCGGTAAAAATTCCTATTAGACGATCGCCGTCCATAACTAATACACAACCCGAACGACTGGCAATGCTCGAAATATCTTCCAATTCCAGATTTCTATCTAAACCACAGCTAACCCTCCGACTTCCCATCAGGGCGATCGTCTCAGTCAGTGGCGTATCGAGACTGACCACTAGAGGCTGTTTGTCTATGGCTGCATCGAGATCGAGATGAGTAAAAGTTGGCTTACTTGAGTCGATTGCCATAGTAATTCGCACCAGTTATTTTTATAAGTTTTGTAAATGATTTTTGATAAGTGGAGATCGCTTGTTTCGACTTGTTCGAATTTTGCAGAAAGCCCGAACTGGATAGCTGTTGCTTTATTGACTCGCAGTAAATAGTTTATTAGTTTCAGACAGATGTTACAAAAAAATCTTTTAATTCCCTATTCTCTCTTTATTTTCTGAACGTTAAGGTTTATAGTAAAAGAGATGTTACGGATAAAAACGTATAAACCAATGGGGAGGGTGAAATTAGCCGCCACAGGTTGTGAGACTAAGAAGGCGGAAAAACGCCAGAAGTTTTCTGATTTTTACCATATAGGCGATCAAGAACTCGCTTAATCGAGATTCTGCGCCATTGATTACCTCGTTTAGTCTTGTAGCCATTTTGGTTTAACCAATCAGCAATTTGCTGCAAAGATTTACCAGATTTATGATGGCGACGGATTAGTTCGACGATTTCTTGTTCCCAAGCATCTTTGACCAGTTCTCCATCGACTACTTTTTGACCGAAGGCAGGAGAGCCATAGCCAGCGTAGCCACCCTTAGCTGCCTTAGCTTGCCTTCCCCTCTGTAATCTTTGCCAAACTGCGCCTTCGGGTTCAATATGTTCTGCGCTCATAGTAGCGATCGCTCAAATAAAAATTGATATCTGTTTGATATCTGTCAGTTTAGCAATAGACGAGCTTCACTAAACAACTTTATTCAATCCAACAATAGGAAGATTATCATGAATGCCACTACCAAAGCTAATTTTGTAGACACTGCAGAACTCAAGGAACTAGTCGCCAATGAAAAGCTAGTAGTAGTTGACTACACAGCTTCTTGGTGCGGTCCTTGCAAAGTTCTCGCTCCTTCGATTGATCGCTTGGCGACGGAATACCAAAATAGAGCAACTGTAGTTAAGGTGGATATCGAAAAAAATCCCGACAATGCTAAAGAATACGGAATCCGCAGTATTCCAGCCGTTCTGGTATTCGAATCGGGTGAATTAGCAGAAAGGATTGTGGGCAAACAACCCTACGAAACCTATAGCAATATTCTCGAAACGAAGCTCAGAGCATAGATTTGCCAGCGTTTTAGAGGCAGTATCAACCTGACTGTCTCTATTTTTCTACTTTCTCAATCCCAAATAAAAGTATTCGGTTTTGGTTATGGAACATTCATTAATAGTTCGATGCTCTGACTGTGGCAATTTAGCCAAGCGCACCTATACTCAGGCAGCAAATACGGTAGTAACAACCGAATGTCCTCATTGTGACTATTACACGGTAGTTAGTTTTAACAGTGGAGAAGTAATAGAAGCGCATACATCCTGTACGGCGATCGTCAATCGACCACAGACCTCAGTTCCCATAATTCAGCCAAAACGCCCGATCTTATTGCGACCATTGTTCGATTTACCCGCTTAAAATATATTCATCTCAGTTTTTTCAGATTTCAAATTAGAGGAGTAACACCCCCATGCTTTCAGCAAGAGATATTATGACCAAAAACGTGGTCACTATTGGCGGTTCTGCTACGGTTGCCGAAGCGGTCAAACTAATGAAGGAAAAAAGCTTAAGGGCGTTAATTGTCGAACGTCGCAGCGATAGCGATCCCTATGGCATCGTTACCGAAACCGATATAGTTTACAAAGTGGCAGCTTTTGGACACGACCCTAAAAAAATGCGGGTTTACGAGATTATGACTAAACCTTGCGTTACGGTTAATCCAGATTTAGGGGTAGAGTACGTAGCCCGTTTATTTGCCACTACTCGTATTCGTCGCGCTCCTGTAATCGAAGGCAAACTACTAGGAATTATTTCCGTCAGCGATATTCTCAAAAAAGGCGATTTTGTTGAAAAGCCCAAACCGCTATACCTAGAAGACAGAATAGATGTCGCTCGCGAAGAAGCGCGGGCTATTTGTAAAGAAAAGGGAGCGACTTCTCCTGAATGTGCTGCTGCTTGGGATGAAGTTGAGGAGTTACAGGCTGCTGCTGCCCACAAGCGTGAAGAAAAAAAAATGACTAGCTCATTAGAAGCTTATTGCGCTGAAAATCCCGATGCTCAAGAATGCCGTATTTATGAAGATTAACTGCAACTAAGGAGACAATTGCGATGATGCAAGCACAAGAAATTATGACCAAAAATGTGGTCACTATTAGCGGTTCTGCTACAGTTGCCGAAGCGGTCAAACTAATGAAGGAAAGAAGCTTGAGGGCATTAATTGTCGAACGGCGCAGCGATAGCGACCCCTATGGCATCGTTACCGAAACCGATATTGTCTACAAGGTGGCAGCTTTTGGACACGATCCCAAACAGATGCGAGTTTATGAAATTATGACCAAACCCTGCGTTACGGTCAATCCCGATTTAGGAGTAGAGTATGTAGCACGTCTGTTTTCTAACACTCGCATTCGTCGCGCCCCTGTGGTTCGAGGTCAGCTGCTAGGTATTATTTCCATCAGCGATATTCTCAATAAAAGCGATTTTGTCGAAAAACCTAAGTCTGAATTTGAGCTTTACTGCGAAGAAAATCCAAGTGCCTTGGAAGCTAGAATCTACGATTAATATTTGCCTACTCTTAACTATCACTTATAAGCAATAAGCAAATAGCATCGCAGTCAACAATTGGTGTGATGACCAATTATCCTGGCTCAATTTTGTCCCTAGCGATCACTTGAAAAGAACAAATTAAACTTGACATTCAAGACAATCGCTTTAGGGACGAACAGACTACTTTTCGATTTCACGTTGTCCCCTTGTCCACAGCACTTATGTGCCATCGTCCGCTCTGCGGACTAGAACGCATTCGCGTTCGTGGATACCGCTCCGCATATGGGATACTTTAAATCAGCAATGCCACAAATTACTAATTAAATTCAGGTTATCGCCCGCGAGATAATTCTAAAATAGCTAAATAGAAGATAAATTTATAGTCTGACAATATTTACGAGCGATCGCTATGACAACTAATACTCAAACTCAAGTCCCTACTGGTATGGATGTGGCGAAAAAAGGTTTACCTGTCACTATCATTACAGGATTTTTGGGTAGTGGTAAAACCACCTTGTTAAATCACATTCTGACCAATCAAGATGGAGTTAAGACTGCTGTCTTGGTCAACGAATTTGGCGAAATTGGGATTGACAATGAATTGATTGTCTCTACCGATGATGACAGCATGGTGGAATTAAACAATGGCTGTGTTTGCTGCACGATCAATGAGGACTTGGTTAACGCCGTCTACAAAATCTTAGAAAGAGAAGAAAAAGTTGATTATTTAGTTGTCGAGACAACTGGTTTAGCCGATCCTCTTCCTGTGGCTTTAACCTTTTTGGGTACAGAATTGCGCGAAATGACCCGTCTGGATTCTATTGTCACGATGGTAGACTGCTCCAATTTTAGTCTGGATCTTTTCAATAGCGAAGCAGCACTCAGTCAAATTCAGTATGGCGATGTGATTGTCCTCAATAAAACCGATCTGGTCGATGAAGCGGATGTGGATGCTTTGGAAGTTAGAGTTAGAGACATGAAGAGAGATGCGCGCATTTTGCGGACGCAGAAGTCTCAGGTATCTATTCCTTTGATTTTAAGCGTTGGGTTATTTGAATCTGATCGGTATTTTGAACAAGCCGAATCAAAAGAACACGACCATGACCACCATGACCATGACCATGACCATCATCACGACCACGAACACGATCACCATGCTCATCATGACCATGACCACCATCATGACCATCACGACCATTCCCATCATTTAGAAAATGACGGCTTTTCTTCTCTTTCTCTACAGTTTGATCGCCCCTTGGCAATTCGTAAGTTTCAATATTTTCTAGACAATCAGCTACCCGAAAGCGTTTTTCGGGCGAAAGGGATACTGTGGTTTGATGAAAGTCCCCAGCGTCATATTTTCCATCTCAGCGGCAAACGATTTACCTTAGAAGACGAGGATTGGAAAGGAGAAAAGAAAAATCAGCTAGTTTTAATCGGTCAAAATATCGACCGAGACTTGTTGCGCCAACAAATAGAGGACTGCGTTTGTCAGCCAAAAAGCGATCGCGTTAAAGACTCTGAAAAATAGTCTCTCAACTCATAACTCAGCCAAATAGATAAAATAGTACAGTTTCTCTCAAAATAAATCTAAATGAGTAAAAAGCTATTGTCTTGGTTGAGTTTAATTGTATTAACAGTTTTATTATCATTTACGATTCGGCTGCCTGCAATTGCCGATACTCCAAAACATTACACTGAGCTGGAGTTCGATTCCGTCCCCGAAATTCAACTACCAGAATACGACCGCTACGAGCTAGATAATGGCATGGTAGTTTATTTATTGGAAGATCGAGATCTACCTCTAATTAGCGGAACTGCTTTAATCAGAACGGGTTCTCGTTTTGAACCAGCAAACAAAGTTGGTTTGGCTAGCTTGACTGGTAGCGTGATGCGTAGTGGAGGGACGGAAAACCATCCTGCAGGAGAATTGAATTCGATTTTGGAGCAAAAAGCTGCTAGCGTTGAAACTGGTATTGGTAGTACTTCTGGTAGTGCGAGCTTTAATACTTTGTCTGAAGATATGGATACGGTATTTCCTTTATTTGCTGAAGTATTGCGTCAGCCAGCTTTTGCTCCCGATAAATTTGCGATCGCCAAAAGACAGCAACAGGGATCGATCGCCCGTCGCAATGACGATCCAGGAGATATTGCCAGTCGAGAATTTGACAAGCTAATCTATGGTGATACCAGTCCCTATGGCAGAACTATTGAATATTCCACCTTGGATAATATTTCTCGTCAGGATGTAGTAAATTTCTATCAAACTTACGTTCGTCCCGAAAATATAATTTTGGGTATTGTCGGCGATTTTGACGCTGACGAAACAATCGAGCGAGTTAATGACGCTTTTGGCGATTGGGAAGTCAATACTTCGACTCCAGCTTTAGAAGCACCCGCAGCAACTCAAAAGTTTACAGATGGATTGTTTATCGTCGATCGCCCTGAATTAACTCAGAGTAATATTAGAATCGGGCATATCGCCGGTAAATTTGATAGTCCAGACTATGCCACTATGAGCGTGTTAAATGGAGTTTTAAACGGTTTTGGCGGACGCTTATTTAACGAAGTGCGATCGCGCCAGGGTTTGGCATATAGTGTTTACGGGGCGTGGAGTCCGAGCTATGACTTTGATGGTTTGCTGATTGCAGGAGGACAAACTCAAACTGACAACACCGTTCCCTTTATCGAGTCAGTCATCGCGGAAATTAAAAAGTTGCGTAACGAACCCGTGACTGAAAGAGAGTTAAACGATGCCAAGGAATCAATTCTTAACTCCTTTGTCTTTAATTTTCAAAGTCCCAGTCAAACTCTTTCTCGCTTGATGCGTTATGAATATTTTGATTATCCTGAAGACTTCATTTTTGAGTATCAGAAAAAAGTACAAAAAACTACCAAGGAAGATATCTTAGAAGCCGCCCAAGAAAATATTCAGCCAGATAAATTGGTCACTTTGGTAGTAGGAAACAAAACAGCAATGAATTCTGCTTTGAGTGCTCTAGCGCAAAAAATTACGGTTGTTGATGTTTCTATTCCTCAGCCTGATAATAGCTAATTGACTTTTTTGCGGTAAAGCTGGAGATTTTTATAGCGATCGCTTTTTAGGTTATGGCGATCGCATCATATAGAGGAGAATAGGATTCAGTTGGAAACTATGATTTAATCGTTAACAAATAAAGTTGTCAATTCAAAGATATATGTCGTAATTGTTTTTTGCTCTACTATTTTGCCCCAAATCCCTAGCCTGTGCTACTTGCCATACTTCTTGCCAGCGATCTTCAATAATGCTTTGCATTTTTCTAATTTGCCAGGAGGATAAGTATTTGCGATCGCGCTGGTGGGATTTATTATTCATCGATTAATAGGTATTTTTAGAGAATTAGATAAACTGGAGTGAGGAGATTTACTTACCCCACACCCCAGAGAATATAGCAGTTGTGGTTAGAGCGAATTAGCTATTGTTAATTCGATTAATAGATAGAGAAAAGATATCCAGAACAGTAGGACTCCAAAATCATCTCTATTTTTTGTCTAACACCAGTACCATATCATTTTCAAAATTTTCTTGCAATTAATTCTCAATAATGTCATGATGATTGCAACAGCAAATTGAACCGAATCACGCTCATGAATAATTTTGCTCAAGAATTGCGAGATACAGCTAAGGCATTAATGGCTGAGGGGAAAGGTATTTTGGCAATGGATGAAAGCAACGGAACTTGTAATCGTCGTTTTGAAGCTCTGAGCATTCCTACCACTGAGAATAATCGTCGAGCCTATCGAGAATTGATTCTCACCGCTCCTGATTTGAGTAATTATATTAGCGGAGCAACTCTATACGAAGAAACCATTCGTCAATCTAGTCAAGACGGTGTTCCTTTTGTTAAGGTCATGATAGATGCAGGAATGATTCCTGGGATCAAAGTCGATACGGGGGTAAAGATGTTAGCTTTGAGTTCCCAAGAGAAAGTAACTGAAGGATTGGACGCTGTACGAGATCGCCTGATTGAGTATTATCAAATGGGTGCGCGATTTGCTAGATGGCGGGCGGTAATTATTATTGGCGAAGATATTCCCAGCGATGGCAGCATCTTGGCAAATGCTCATGCTTTGGCGCGTTATGCAGCCCTCTGTCAAGAAAATGGTTTAGTACCCATAGTCGAGCCAGAAGTATTGATTGACGGGAGTCATACCATTGAAAGATGCTACGAAGTTACAGAGAAAACTTTATGGCAAGTATTCAATCAGCTATTTCTCATGGGTGTCGCTTATGACGGCATGATTCTCAAACCCAGTATGGTCATTTCTGGGGCAGCCTGTAACGTACAGGCTAGTATCGAAGAAGTAGCCAAAGCCACAATGGAATGCTTGCTTAATAATGTTCCTGCTACTGTGCCAGGGATTGCTTTCTTATCGGGCGGACAAAGCGCAGTGAGATCTGCTGCCTACCTCAACGCCATGAATCAAGCGTATAGAGATAAAATGCCCTGGCGAGTTACTTTCTCTTATGCCCGTGCAATCCAACAACCAGCCTTAGAGCATTGGCGCGGTAATCCTGATAATATTGCCAAAGCCCAGAAATTATTATTACATCGAGCGATGTGTATTAGTGCAGCCAGTCAGGGTAAATATAATGCAGAGATGGAAAAACAACCTGCATTAGTCTAAGTTTTTAAATCTTCGGGAACGAAGCCATATGTATTCTCCTTATCACAGTAACGAGTAATTTATTTTGCTAGTTACTGTTTTCTCATAAATATGAAAGGTTTGAGTCAAAGACAACTGTGCGGACATTTTGGCTGGGATTATAGGACAATTGCTAGAGAAGCTAAAGCCAAAGGATTGAGTACCCATGCCCATATACAACAGAAAACAGGCTGGATTTTGAGACAGGAAAGATATTATCCGCCAGAAGAGGCGAGGAGTTGAGATGAGTATAGGTAGTAGAGAAGACAAAGGAAGGAGTAAAGTAACTAAAGTTTTGAAGTATGGCGCAGTCGCACTACTGGTAATTTTAGGAATTTATTTAATTAATCGAGTCAGTGTTGAAGAAATTAGGACAGCCGTAGAACAGTTAGGAGTTTGGGGTTTTGCAGCCATATTTACTCTGCGTCTGACTAGCGTGGTTATACCTGCCCTTCCTGGTACGGCTTATTCCGTAATGGCAGGTGCATTGTTTGGTTTTATACCTGGTTTAATCGTTATTTGTTTGGCGGATTTGGTTTCTTGTAATCTCAGTTTTTATCTGTCTCGCAAATATGGTAGGGGTTTTGTTACTAAGTTAGTCGGTGAGAAATTTATCGAGAAATGCGACCGCTTTAGTCACAAAAATCTAGCAAATAATTTTTGGCTAATGACTGGTTTATTAATGACGGGCTTGTTTGACTTTGTCTCCTATGGCGTAGGTTTAACTAAAACTCCCTGGCGTAAGTTTGCACCTGCGTTAGTTATCAGTATTGCCCTTTCTAATCCACCGATTGTGGCATTAGGGGCAGGGTTATTAGAATCGGGTAAATTACTACTGGGGTTTGCTTTGTTAGGTATTTTGGCTCTGGGTTTATTAACGGCAGTATTGCAACGCAAGAGTACAAAATAGACAGTATTTACTAGTCTTGTTTAAACAGCTTGGTTGGCAAGCCATCGATGCTTTCTAGATTATTTTTCTGCTGATATTTTTCAATTCCCGATCGCCCTTTTTTAGCAGCCCAATTAGTTAAAGTATCACGTTCTTCTTTAAACTCATAAACAGGTACGCCAAAACCGCAGGAAGTTTGTGCCGATTCGATATTGAGTACAATTATTTGTCTTTCTCCTGGGGGATCGGGGAATAAAGAATGCAATTCGTTAAAGCGATCGCTTTCCCTGTTAATTACTTCTCCTCCACCATATAGCCTCAATATCAGAGGATTTTCGTCGAAACTACAAAACATAATTGTCATTCTGCCATTTTCAAATAAATGAGCCGCCGTTTCGTTACCACTACCAGTTAAATCTAAATAAGCGACGGTAGATAAATCGATGCAGCGCAAAGTATCAATGCCTTTGGGAGATAAATTAATTCTGCCCGCATGGGGTGCAGTAGCGGTAAAAAAGATTTTTTGCTTTTGGATAAAGCCTTGTAACTCCGATGTCAATTGAGAATAAAACTTTGCCATTTACATGCTATTGACTACTCCACAAATGCCAGTCTATTACTTTTCTCTCACATTAGAACGGAATTATATATTTCTTACCTGACGTAGCGATCGCCTTACTCTTCTACTTAGACAAAAGCGATCGCTCTACTCTTCTGTTTCTAATAATACGATCGCTCTACTCTTAAACTTCTATAAATGCGATCGCTTTAACTACTCCTAAATCCACACTGAATTAGTAATGCTTTTTCTATTTGATTCCAGTATTTCGTCTCCAATGAACCAATTAAATTATTGAATCTTGTTCTGGAGACAGATCTAATTTTACTTAAATTAACTCCTCTCGTTTTGTCTAATCCATTTTGAGAAGTCGCAGTAACTTTGACAATGAAAGGGTAATTTCCAGGGGTCAAAAAAGTTGCAATAGTAATTGTTTCGCTATACTGGTTGCCAATATTATTTTGCAATACCAAGCAAGCTCTCGTTTTTCTAGTCTCTGTTCCTTCTGCTGGATCTAAACGCACAAACCAAATTTGACCCCTCTTAATTTGTTTAGTCAATACCGTCTCCTGTAGTTGTTTCCCAAAGGCGATCGTCTTCTTTAACTTCAGGATCTTGATTCTGACTTAAATATCCTTGTTTCATTAATTCGGCAAATTGTTCTTCTCGATCTTTTGCAATTAGATCGTTGATGTATTTACTGCGATTTTTGACCTGCTTGTTGAGATATTCGAGATTTTCACTATTCAAACTAATGCTGATGTTATTCGCCATGTTATTAAACAATATTATTTTTGAGTATTATAAAAT
>JBCDCO010000141.1:0-14739 GCA_039181635.1 Cyanobacteria bacterium P01_G01_bin.19
ACTTTGATGTAGATTGTTTTTACACAATCTACATCAAAAAATTTGTTGGTGCGATCGCAATACAGGTATCTCTCTTAACCCAAAACAAGGATAAAATTTGCCGTGTCCTGCATCAGAGTCTCTTTAAATCTCTAGTTGATTGAAGAATAATTATCTGCTACCAATGAAATGTCCTAATCTTTCAATGGAAAGGTTCCATTAATAAATTCTTCTAGATTAGTATAGCCATCACCATCGGCATCTTGAGAACCATCTGAGGCATCTTGGAGATTGAAACCGTAGAGAGTTTCAAATTGATCGGCCATGCCATCATGGTCTGTATCTCGATAGGGCTTGCCCGCGCGTAGTTTAGACCATCCACCAACTTCTGACGGATCGTCAATTATCTTCCCTGTGCCTTGCTTAACATCTTCGACAATTCTTCGATCGACATCATCTCTTCTCATAAAAAAAGTGCGATTACACCCATTCGAGTGCAAGCCCGCAGGGTACCCTAAAGGACTAGCTGCGCGTCGCGCTCCGCGATCGCTATTCAGTCCTCGACTGGCTCCCGCCTCTGCTAATACTCGCCTGTATGCCTGCTGTGCAGAAAATGTAGTAATTTTAGGAGCAGGATGAGGATTGTTAACAACCCACTTCAGAGATTCTGGATGCATTACCCTGTGCGGAACTAGATTACCCTGGGTATAAATTTCTACTGGTTCATTTTTGGTATCGATAAACCAGTCACCAGAGCCACTATCAACTCCTGGTTTGAAGCAGTTACTAATATAATTTACGGGAGATATACCATAGTCACCCCTAACGTGAGTTGGGGCAGAAGAATTTTCACCAAAGCCAGAATTGTAAACTACGTTGTTAACGATATCCACTACCCCAGTAGTCTTCACCAAAGGATTTCGCCGTCTGTTGTGGGCAAGAAGATTGTGATGAATAGAGATATTTTTTTGCCCCTCAGAAGCTAAAAACAACCCCATACTGTGACACTGGCGTTGATCGTCTTCGACGTGAGTTGAGCAGTCTAATCCTTCGGCGATAATACTCCACTGAATCGTAATGTCATGAGCGTCATAGTAAACACTGACCACCTCATCTGTAGCCCAGCTAAATGAGCAATGATCCACAATGATGTTATAGACTTCTCTACTTCCTGAAGCAATAGTTAGGGCATCGAGAGTACCATCTTCCCCAGCTTGATTGGGATTACTTCCTGGTCTAGATCTGATATACCTGACAACTACATCATGGGTTTTGATTTTTAAAGCTGGCTTGGTGTTTTTAGCACTATTTTTGAGGGTAATTCCTCCCCCAGGAGCTGTCTGACCAGCAATAGTAATATATGGGTTGGCAACTCTCAAGGTAGAGTCTAGCTCTATGATGCCAGCAACCTTGAAAACTACAGTTCTCGCTCCCTCCGCCTCAATAGCGGCTCGCAAACTTCCCTCTCCCCTGTCGTTTAAATTAGTAACTTCAATTACTCTTCCACCACGACCTCCCACAGTTAGAGAGCCGAAGCCTTCTGCCCCAGGAAAAGCTGGGAGAGAGTTTGGAGCAGAAGCCAACCAGAAATCTTCTCCTGAAAGATTGCTGGAAGAAGAAATCAGCAGTATAAACAGAAGTATCAATAAACTTAAAGCAAAAGGTCGACGAATTCTCATCTTTATTTAATTCGTCCTTGGCGTAATCATAAGTCTATATTAGATCGAGCTGTCTTGCCAGAAGCAGAAAACCCGACCAAATCTATCCCTAAAGAAGTATGATTTGCGATTAAAGACTTTGCCATACTGCGTGCTTTGCCTTCAAGATGACTTCATCCAAAGAACGATCAGCATCCAGATTAGCAATTGAACTTCCATCGGGAAACTCGATCGCTTTTACCCCTGCCACTTTTTTCTCGATTACTTCAGGTAGGGATGATTTACGGGTGAGAGCTACTTCAGGGGAAACATTTAACTTGACCACTAGGTCAGGTACCACATCGGCTACCATTTGTTGGTAGGCCTTTAGTTCCCATTCTTGAAGGGCTTGTAATAGTTTTGAGTCACTTTTATGTTCGGTAGTTAATAAAGGACCCTCATTTAAATAGGGAATCTGGCTTTGGGGGTAGCGATCGCAAACTACCACCAGACCTCTTTCTCTTGCTGAATTGATACGCTTGAGTTTATTTTGCTTTTCAATCACGAGGGTAATTGCCCACAAAATATGATTTAGTTGGTAAATCTTAGATCTCTCGTACCATTTTTTAGTACTGCCTGTGGATGGTTTCCCAGATGACTTCAGAGATTTGAGAGCTTTAAAGCCTTGACGCAGCCAAATTAGAGGTTGTCGCAGTATTGAGGCAGTACCATCTCCACTACCAAGATAGATAGGAAACACATCTACCTTACTTGACAGACCTTTAACGATCTCGGCGTTGACGGTTGATTTACCCGCTCCATCTGCCCCTAAGATAGCAACGATCGCCCCCCCTTTATCGATTGAGGTTCTTCTGAGCTTGACAGGAGCTTTAAAGTACCTTTTTAGAACTTTACAGAAGAGATATTGCCATTCTCGATACCATCTCAATCTCATAGCCGTAATTGGGTCGTAGCGTCGATATTTTTTGACTGCTGAGCGAACTGCATTGCGCGGTGACAACAGTTTCTGAAGTTGAGATTCATCAGCGATCGCTTCTGCAATAAGCTTAGCGGCATCTTCTCCCAATAGTTCTGCGCTTAATTTCCTTACTTGGGCAAGGTCAATTCTTGCTTTAAGCCAGCGAAATTCACGAATAACGTCACCTGCAAAATAATCAGCACCAACCAAACTTTTTGCGCGATCGCGGTTTCTCACTTTTAATGCGGCACGAACCAGCAGAATAATAATTTCGATATTAGGTTCAGCAATGTAGATTTGGTGTTCTTGGTCGTAAATTCGGGTCGATAATAACAATTCTTCCCAAGGACAATGATATCCTTTGAGATTTTTCTCACCTAGTTCTAGCTGGTAATGAAGATGTAGATGGACCAAGGTTCCTGTATCTTCATCCATTGCCACATAGTCTTCTATCTCTGTGTATTGAAGAAAAGGGACTGAGATAAACTGCTTATAACCGATCTCGCCTAAAACTTGCTTGAGTCTTTCTTTTGCAGCTTGGTCTGCCAGAACATCCAAGTCAGTTTTGCCCTCTACTGCAGCATCGACGTGTTCGTTACTTTTCCAGTGACAATAACGAATATTTTCTTGCTCAAGACAACTGTTTAATTGGCTAACAATTTTTAGTGGAGGCATAATTTAATTGGTAATTAATACGATCTAATCGTGAAATATTTGAAATCAAAAAAGAGTTTTTGCTAAATTTTTAATTGCTTCTATTCTTAATCTAATGATACGTCTCTGTTAAAAATGTACGATGTATCTGTTATGTCAAGTACTGATAGTTGATTGAGTTGCAATTTTCCCAGTCTCCACCTCAGCAACATGACATTTAATCAAATAAGACTACTTATTTTAATCTTGGGGACTTAACCAAAATTTTTCTAATATCGGCATTAAACAGAAATACCGATCCATAGCTAGCAACCAATAAGCCAATTCCTGAAGCAGTGGGCAAAAAAGCTCCTGCAAATAAAGGAATTGCCGAGGCTAACGTTAGCCAAAATACATTTCCATAGTTGGGAGCCCCAAACAACTTGACAATTGAAAGATGAATCCAGTAGTAACTAGGCAAAGCAATAATTTCTGCCAGTCCATATCCCCAAAGTCCCAAACTCGGCATCAAAATTAGGCTTGCCAACCAAAGTATGACCACCAACCAGAGATTGCGACGGGCGACTTCATAATTGTGTCCAGTGGCATAAAGGGTAGAAGCATGTAGCTCAAATATGGCGCTAACCATTGTCCCTAAAGCAATAAAGGGAAAGATTTCCGCACTAATTAACCATTTTTCACTAAACATGATGGGAATGATCCAGGCAGAAATACAAGAAAACACTGCACAAACTGGACCAATTAAGAGAGCTTGATATGCCATCCCTTGACTGATAGCGTTGCGAGTCTTCTCAGGGTCGTCTATCAATTTAGCCATCACGCTAATTGACATTCGACGAACCACCATCTGCAAAATTGCTAATTGATTGGCTAAACGAATGGCAATACTGATTAATCCTGCTGCCTCTACCCCCAGTAAACGACTGACCAGTAGAGGAACTCGCAGATTTTTGAGATTAAGTAGCCAGTCAGAACTAGAATAGCTAAATCCGTAACTGAGGGCGGGTTTAAGAGACTGCCAACGCCAACGCCAACGCCAAGTGACTGGGTAAAAAAAGTATCCCAATGATGCCTGAACTACATATCTGATAACTGTGCCGATAATTGGCCCCCAGAAACCCCATCCCGTTAATACTAGGATGACTGATAACAGATAATTAGCAGTCTGCGCTACTGCTTCAATTACTCCTACCTGGGCAAAGCGTAGTTCTCGCTCTAGCATCGTAATAGATATGCGACTGACTTGATCGAGCCAGAGGGCTGGTAGCACCAACTGCAATCCCTGAGTTACTTCACTTTTGCCAGTCCACCAACCAACCAGAGGGGCAGCGCACCAAAGTAAGCCAATAATGGCAACCCCTACTGTATTGTAAAAAGCGACTACCTGTTCGGACTCGTTTCCTGATAATTCAGGCTTGCGAACTAAATAAACATGCAACCCTAACTTTAATGTCGGCGTAAAGAAATAAAAAATTCCCAAGACGATAGTGACAATGCCATAGCGTTCTGGTCCTAAAATGCGAGCAATTACTAGCACATTGACCAAAGAAAGCCCTGCAACAAATATTTGTCTAATTGACAGAGAAATACCGCCTTTGAGAACTTTTTCCTTTAGACTTTTGGGAGTGGGCATCTATTCTGATTTTTAACAGTTAAATCACTTTTTTGATTAGACCAAAGTCAAGCCATCGAGTCTTTCTCCACCAAATCCATTGGCTGAACCGTCCCAAAATGAGCTGAAAGTACCACTCGTGTTAGAACCGAGAGAGCTAGGGCGAAAAGAGAAGACATCGGACCCGTCACCAGTTACGCCGACAACGTCGAAAGCTTCATTTGTACTCAGATAAATATCTCCATTATTGTCAACCCAGGCAGCACTAACATCTTCGCCGCCATTATCCCCTAAACCAACATCAGAGTTATCTGCATAGAGTTCAAAGGTGCCATTTGTTGTCTCTCCTAAACTAGTGGCATTAAAGGCAATTAGGTCTTCGTCTTTAGCAGAAACCCCCGTCGGGTTTACAGAGCCTTTAGTGCTGATTAGTAAACGATCGTCAGGAGTATATGCGATCGCATCGATATCCCCGCTACTACCACCAGGCAATCCAACATCTGAGCCATCAAGGTACCACTCATAAGTCCCAGATGTATCGCTGCCTGTGGAAGTGGGAATAAAGCGCACAATATCATTTTCATCAACACTACCGACATCTGGCAGAGTAAAAGTCTGATTTAAACTCATCAAGATACTACCGTCTGAGTTGAGATGAAAAGCACCAATATCGGCACCGCTAACATCTAAACCTATGTCAGAGCCATCGATAAAAAGCGACCAAGTTTGGCTAACAGTATCAAAAGCCAAAATATCTTCATCTCTAAAAGAGATTCCGTCCACTGTACCATTAGTACTAGAGCTAGCGTAGAGGGTGCTAAATTCTGGCGGCTCAATCACCAAGACTGTCACCTCGTCGCTGGTCGATAGCTCACCATCACTAGCTTCTAAACTAAATACATATTGCCCAAAAACAGAATCAGGTAAATCGACAGTCGTATCTTCTGCATTAGGATCGCTAAAAGTAGCAATACCAGGACCGCTAATCTGACTCCAAGTAAAGCTTAAGTCAGAGGGAGGATCGGGTAGCCCATCGTCATTGGCTGTACCATCTAAAAAGACACTAAAGTCAGCAATAGTAAGATCGTTTCCAGCACTGACTATCGGCGATTGGTTAGTATCAGGCGGTGCTGCTCCCAGAGAAAATTCGTATACTTTACCATCGTTCTCATTGGGATCGGCGTTATTATCAATTCCGCGATCAGTAATATAAAGGCTTATCTCAGAAGAATTTTGGCTATTTGGAGCCAAAGTCAAACCAGCTGGTTTTACTGGGTTAGCAGCGGAAATATCCAGGTTACTTACCAGAGTTCCCGAGGTTGTTACTTCTGCTACGGTGTTGAATGGTCTGCCTACTATATAAAGATTACCACTACTGGGATCGTATTCGATTCCTTCAGGATCTCTCACCCCAATACTAGCCGTATCAAAACTACTTATCAGCGTGCCATCGGTGGCGATTTGGTAAACTTCGGAGTTTGCTCCATCAGCAACAAACAAAGTTCCTAGATTGCTAGCAAAAGTAACACCTTCAGGATCAAAACTGCCGAAAGCTTTGGTATCGATAATAGTAATTATATCGTCAGCAGTATCGTAAATCAGGTCGGCTCCTGGATCGAGTTCAACTACCTCCTCGTCATCATCATTGGAAATAAAGAGATGTTGGTTAGCTGGATTGTAGTCAACTCCAGTCGGTTCTGTCGAAAAATCTAAGATACCAAAGGTATCAACGAGGCTACCTGTCAAACTACTTTCAAATAAGTTTTCCGTACCAAAAAAAGGTTGTTCGTTAACTTCAGAGTCACTAATGAGCAAAGTGTTAGAGAAGTCGAGATAAGCAATCCCAGCAGGATCGGGACTCGATGGTGAAAATGCTGAAGTATCAATGGTCTGTATTAAAGTAGGATTCATAAACAATAGAGCAAGTATGTATTATAAAATAGTTAAATTTTTAATTAGCTAAGCATTGTAGTATAAGTCAGCCATTTATTCTAGAAGAATATTTGATTAACTTCAGAGTTATCGATATGCAGAGTATTAGAAAAGTTGAAATAAGCAATCCCTGCTGACTAAAACTGGCAGGTAAAAACTGTGAAGTATTAATAGTCTGCACCAAAGAAGAATTATTAGTAACTGCTGCACGACTCTGTATTTGTGATGCTTCTACTAGTTCAACCCAAGACAGCTCAGCGATTCCACCAGAGTTAGGCGCACTATCAGCAACATAAAGACTTAATTGATTGGGGTCGTCTGTTAAATCTCCACTGGGAGCAAAGACTAAACTTTCTGGCTGGCGAATTCCCAAGGTCGATAAATCGCGGACTGCTACTATTTCATCTTGCTGTGAAAGTTCAAACAATTCTTGCTGGGGAAAGTTGGTGATATGAAGATTGCCCGTATTCGAGTTAAATGCAATTCTTCGGGGATTATTTATTTTCGAGGGAATCTCAATTCGAGCAACTGTTGATTCTTCAAAACTACCATCGGCGCTTGGTTTAAGGCGTATAATTTCTTTTGCAGTACCATCCAAAACATATAGAGTTCCGTCTGAAGCAACACTAATTCCTCTAGCGTTTTTAATGCCCAAAAATTTAACATCAATTTTTTTTTGGGTTGACTGGTTGAGATTGCCACTTGAGTCGGCTTGAATTTCAATTAATTGATTACCGCTAGAATTTAAACCCAGTAAACGATTGAAATGGGGATCGAAAGTCATGTTAACTGCTTGAATCGAAGCAGGTAAATCTATTGAAAGATTAGCAATTACCTCTTCTTCAATAGAGGCAATTCCAGTAGTGGTCGAAGAATTACTGGGCATAGTCAGAAAAGCATCAGCCTTAGGTATAAACACTAACCCTGTAGGACTAGGTATTTCTCCATTGCCAAAAACATCGTCAAAAGTTCTTATCAGACTAATTTGAAAGTTTTCCATAATTTTGAATTGATAAATAAATGTAGTAATCATTAATTAAGTTGGGAAATAAGATAGTATATTTTTTTACATTTATTTAAAAGATATTAGTTTTATGAAAACTATTAGTTTTATGAAAACTTAAAAAAAGCTCAATATAAGCTGTTTTCTACTTTAATAAAAAGCTCAATATAAGTTGTTTTCTACTTTGTTTATCAAAAACAGGTTGGTTTAACCTCAAGTTGAGTTAACTATTCGATTTAAGTAAACTCTGCTACAGACTTAATCTAATCTTTACCAAAAGATGATAAATAGTTAATTTAAAGTTAAATTAACTATACAAACGTAAGTATATTCTGCTAGATTTAATCCAATCTTTACTAAAAATTAACTTTAATTTTTTTTTATTTAGGAGCTTTGAGTGAAATCGACTATAAAAACAACGGTTTTTGATTGGCTAAATAATCAACCTAATCATGTAAAGGTATCTAAAAAGCCGCATGACTCTTCAGTAACTGCTACTGTCACAAATAATCAGTTTAATTCCCTCGGTAAAATAGCAATATATATCGATTTACTTCAGGGATATGGCGCAGATAAAACGCTGCTCAAAATAGCTGAAGGTTTAGCCGAGCTAGGTGTAAATGTGGATCTGGTTACTGCTAAGGGGGTAGATAAAAGAGGTTCTCAAATTAACCCTGCAGTCAATTTGATTGATCTAGGAAGTTCTAGATTTAATTTGATGAAGAATGTTGTTGGTTTAACTAATTACTTGATTGAAAAAAAACCAGCTATTCTATTTTCCTCAATCCATTTCAACAACATAACTAGTGCTTGCGCGATCGCTCTGGCAAGATTAGTAGGCGTAAAAACAAAGCTGGTTGTTAGACAGGCTAATAGACTTGAGTATCAGCTGAAAGGTTATCCTTTTCCGATTGGCCCTCTAATGTATCCCCTAATCAGAATGGCTTATAAAAAAGCCGATTTAATTATTTGTCCATCTAGGGGCTTACTTTCAGACTTAACGAAGTTTATGAAAGCTGAAGAAAGCAAAATCAAGCATATTTACAATCCTACTGTAACGCCAGATATTTTTGAAAAAGCTCAACAGGAGACAGATCATCCATGGTTTGAGCAAAAATCTTTTCCCATTGTTTTGGGAGCAGGGAGATTAAAGCCCCAAAAAGATTTTACAACTCTGATCGAAGCGTTTGCTAGAGTTAAACGCAATTTTCAAGATGCTAAGTTAGTCATATTAGGGGAAGGTAAACAGCGACGAGAACTAGAGAAACTAGTAACTAAGCTAGGGCTCCAAGGAGATGTTGATTTAGTTGGTTTTCAAGAGAACCCCTATGCTTTTATCGCGAAAGCTGATGTGTTTGTCTTAAGCTCTGTTTATGAAGGATTACCAAATATTCTAATTGAAGCATTAGCTTTAAAGAAAAAAATTGTTGCTACCAATTGTCCTAGCGGTCCTGCTGAAATATTGAAATTTGGTAAATATGGCAGTTTGTTGCCTACTAGCAGTCCGTTTTTGCTAGAAGCAGCGATTACAAAAGCACTTGAAGAGGAATCTTGTAGCCTAGTTTACTCTAGTCCTGCCAAGGATTTTGAGCAAACAAAACAGGTTGAGAAATATAGTCAGATATTTCTCGACCTGGTGGATAAAGGTGGATAAAAATAATCAAAGAAAACCAACTTATTCAAGACAGTCTGTATAAATTGAAGGTCACCCAGACTAGAACGGCTAACAGTTTTGATTAGCCATAATATAATGTCCCATCCAATTTTAACAATTTTTTATCAATTCAATCCTTTAAACCCTAGTATCGGTGGTATCCAAACCTGTATTAGATATATTATCAAATACCTGCCAACTGAATTGGAGCTACGTTTAGTTGGAGTAGGAAACGATCTGTCTATGCCTATCGGAGAGTGGAAGAAAGTTAAGTTATATGACAGAGAATTTCTGTTTATGCCCTTACTATATCTAGAAAACGATAACGTCAGAGGTCTAATTCCTACAACGGTCAAGTATACAATGGCTCTTCTAGGAAAAAATTTTTCGTCTGACTTCATGCAATTTTATAGGCTAGAGCCAACATTGGTCACTCCTCATTGGTCGGGCAGCAGGATTTTTCATATTCAGAATGACATCGAGCAAGCCATGAACGGTGCTAGTCGTGAGGGGGGGATCCTCTGGCGGCGATTTCCCTGGGCTTACTTTGCCCTCGAACGCCTTTTGGTAAATCAGTTTGATCGGGTTCTTTGCTGCAATTCCACTTCAGCAAAACAATATCAACAGCGCTATCCTAATATTGCCGATCGCGTTTCCTATCTTCCTAATGCAGTAGATGGAGATAATTTTTATCCCTTGTCTGAGGAAGAGCGTCAAACAAAAAGGAAGTTGTTAGCCCAGGAATTGGGTCTTGATGACAAAACCTGTTTTATCTTGTTTGCTGGACGACTTCATCCTCAAAAGCAACCTCTGTTATTAATCCGTTCGCTCGCTGCGCTCGAACATCCTCACTCTCACCTTCTTATCGTTGGGCAGGGAGAGTTAGAAGATAAAATCCGAGCCGAAATTACCCAGTTAGGATTATCCGATAGAGTTACTTTGCTCGGTCCGCTAGAGCAAAGCAAGTTAGCGGGTTTGTATCAAATAAGTAATATATTTGTTTTGACTAGTGCTTATGAAGGTCTTTCCTTGGGTTCTCTTGAGGCTCTGGCTTGCGGTACACCTGTAGTAACAACCCGAGCTGGCGAGACGCCAAATTTCCTCACTGCTGATAGTGGCATTGTTTGTGAAGAGCAAGAGCCTACTGCGATTGCTAACGCTTGGAGACAGGTGTTAAAACATCCAGAAAATTATCCAGCTGGAGCTTGTACGCGAGTTGCCAAACCTTATAGTGCTCAAGATGTTGTTAGCGGAATCTATAACAAACTACTACAACAGTGGCAACAAAAAAACGTTTCTTAAAATAAGACACGAGCAAAACCAGATGTCTAAAGATTTAGATATACGGTAATTTGGTCATCGTGAAAATCTCATTCTATAAGAAAGCTAACTTGTGAGAAAAGTTTCCTCATCAATTCAATTTATTAAAATTAAGCTAATGAAATGAACAATCCAACTCGGGAAATAGATTTTCCTGTGACCTATTGTAATAATTGTCTAATAGTCAAATTACCTAAACGTTTAACCTTAAAAGAATCAATTACTTTACAAGAATTATGCTCTGAGTCGATCAAACAAAATAAAGCTGGTCAGAAAGTAATTCTGGACTTTAAAGATACACAGTTTATTGATAGCAGTGGTATTGGGGCCTTAGTTAGAGTCTATGTAGCTACTCGCGCCTGTCAGCAAGAACTAATTCTTCAGTCACTACAATCTCCAGTAATGGCAGCATTGTCAATGGCTGATTTGACAAAAATATTTCAACTTCAGTCGGCACAGCTCACATCAAAAAAAGGTTATTTTGCCACTCATCCTTCGGTTCATTCTCCCCTCAAACGTTTGGTCGATGTTATGGGAGCAACTATCGGGTTAGCAATTACTGCAGTAATTTTTGTACCAGTAGCGATCGCTATTAAATTAGATAGCTCAGGTCCAATCTTATTCAATCAGACTCGCTGCGGTTGGTTGGGACACAGATTTAAAATTTGGAAGTTTCGCTCTATGTGCGTTGAGGCTGAGACGATAAAAGCCGAGGTAAGCAATCAAGCTGTCGGTGCTTTCTTCAAAAATAATCTAGATCCCCGTGTCACGAAAGTTGGTCGTTTCCTTCGTCGCACCAGTCTTGATGAATTTCCTCAATTTTGGAATGTTCTGAAAGGCGATATGAGCCTAGTAGGAACCCGTCCTCCCATTCCTGATGAAGTAGTAATTTATGAGGTTCTAGAGTGGCAACGATTAAATGTCAAGCCAGGAATGACAGGAGAATGGCAAGTCAACGGGCGATCGCAGATTAGCAATTTTGAAGATGTAATTGAACTAGATTTGCGTTATCAAAAAAATTGGAGTTTTTTTTACGATCTGAGATTAATTTTTAAAACCGTTCTGACGATCTTTAACAAAAATAGCGGAGCCGTTTAACAAGAGTAGTATTTATCAAGAACATTAAGATACCTGCAAAAAAACTACACTCCCGCTAGACGCATTTATTAGCTCTACGAATATCATCTTAGCTAATCCTAATTATCAAAGCTCAAGTTTTTAGGTTTTCACACAGAAGCGATCGATAGCATTTTCTTACCAGCAAATATTGTCAACACCTCGATTGGGTATGGCGAGACAAAGGGCTTGCCCGCATGTGCCTCGCCACCCCTCTCGGTCAAATTAAATTTAAAATAATCGAAAATAATCATGACTACTCGCACAATTTTAGTAACTGGAGCAGCAGGTTTTATTGGCTATCATCTATGTCAATGCTTACTGGCTAATGGTAAAACTGTCATTGGAATAGATAATCTAAACAACTACTACGATGTTGGTCTCAAGCAAGCCCGCTTAGAACAGCTAATTCCTCAAAGAAATTTTCGTTTTTTTCAACTGGATATTGCTGATCGTGTTAAAGTTGACGAATTTTTTACGCTCTATAAACCTAATGTGGTAGTAAATCTAGCTGCTCAGGCGGGAGTACGCTATTCTCTGCTCAATCCTCATGCTTATGTGGATAGCAATTTAGTAGGGTTTGTCAATATTTTAGAGGGATGTCGTCAGACTAACGTAGAACATTTAGTATATGCCTCATCTAGTTCGGTCTATGGTGGGAATACAAAAACCCCCTTTGCGGTGGACGACCCCGTAGCTAATCCTGTCAGCCTTTATGCCGCGACAAAAAGAGCCAACGAACTTATGGCTCATACCTATAGTCATTTATATGGCATCTTTGCTACGGGGCTTCGTTTCTTTACTGTGTATGGTCCTTTTGGTAGACCTGACATGGCATATTTTTCCTTTACTAAATCTATTTTAGAAAAAAAAGAAATTAAAGTATTTAATCAGGGTAAGATGCGCCGTGACTTTACCTATATCGACGATATCGTTGATGGGATAATTCGAGTTATTGATCGGAGTAGAACGCAACCTATGTTTACTAATACCCCAGAAAAAACCAGCCGCCACAAAGTTTACAATATTGGAAGCAATCGGCCAGTCAATCTACTTGACTTTATCAATATTTTAGAGAAGCAACTTGGCATTCCAGCGCAAAAAGTGTTACTTCCTATGCAGCCTGGAGATGTTAAAGAAACCTATGCTGATATTAACGAACTAATCAAAGATACGGGATTTAAGCCTAAAACTTCGCTTGAGGTTGGATTGGGACATTTTGTTGATTGGTACTGTTCTTATTACAAAGTAAAAAGAGTTTTACCTTTAAGCTACCATTGCTAATCTCGATACTAAAAGCTTTTTAGACGAGATTATATTTAAGGCAAAGCACATAGTATGACACAGGCAAAATCTTTAACCAATCCATATCCTTTAATGGTAGAGTTTGTGGGTCTTCCAGGCTCTGGCAAGACAACTTTATCTAATTTAGTTGCTTTCAAGCTGGAATCTAAAGGAATCAAAATTGTTTCGAGAGAGGAGATTCTTAAACAGTGGCATCAAAAAAAAGCCTTATCAAAACTATTTAAGTTATTTACTTTTAACTCGAATCAATGGAATATTTTGCGTAATTCTCTAACATTTGCAGCGCAAGTCAAACCAATCAATTTGCAGAGCTTTTTGCGAGCAGGAAGAGTTTTTGTCAATGTCAAACGCAATGATGACTTAGTTCGCGCCAGAAATTGTCAAATTATCTTGCTAGAGCAGGGATTACTCCAGACAATTTGGTCAATTGTAATCACAGGCAGCCTCCCACAATTCAGTTACCCCAAACGAACCATGGTTACTCTTTTTGATCATAGGTCGATCGCCATCGTTAATTGTAAATTAGATTTAAATACTGCGGTATCTAGAATAAAAAATCGTCCGAGAAAAAAGATCAAGGATAGCTATTTCGATCTTATGGATTCAAAGCAAGTCTATGATTTACTTACAAAATATTGTCCCTATCTCCAGGAAATAATTAACTGGGTAAAAACTGAAGAAATTCCTATGTTGGAAGTAGATAGTTCCCTTACTCTAGAAGAAAACTCAGAAAAAATTGCCAATTGGATTGTCAGTCAGCTAGGTGCTAACTATGGTTAATAGTTCTGATTAAGGCAATTATTTTTAGAGACTAAGTAAACTAGCTAATTTGCCTCAAAGCATATATTTCAAAAATCACTTATTTGAGTAATTTTCCTAATTAATATTATAATTTGTGGATTAGTGAATTAATTTTAAAGTTATGTCTATAAACAAACCTAAGTTAGTTTAACTATGATCAGAAGCCGATAGTTTGCGATCGTGGGCAACTAAAGAGCAACATCAACCAAGAGTAAAATAATCAAACTTTTTAAAAAAACTGAATTTACAATGATTCGTATTTTAATCGTAGACGATCAA
Organism: Cyanobacteria bacterium P01_G01_bin.19; assembly: GCA_039181635.1. Classification (GTDB taxonomy): domain Bacteria; phylum Cyanobacteriota; class Cyanobacteriia; order Cyanobacteriales; family Xenococcaceae; genus Waterburya. The sequence goes on from JBCDCO010000141.1 coordinate 14,272, forward strand.
AAAACTATTATCGAAAAAATCAAGTACATGTTAGAGGCAGAACCAGACTTGGAAGTAGTTGGTACTGCAAGTAATGGGTACGAAGCAGTTAACTTAGCAGCAGCTTTGGCTCCCGATATTATCCTAATGGATTTAGAAATGCCCAATTTAGATGGCTTAGCTGCAACCAAGTTAATCAATCAGCAAAATCCAGATTTAAATATCATAATTTTAACCATCCAAGACCAAGACGACTTATTAGTTCAGGCTTTGAGTGCAGGAGCGAAAGGCTTTTTATTAAAAAGTGTCAATGCTCAGGAAATCATTGAGACGATTTATTTAATTTATAAGGGAAGCGAACTCCAAAAACCAAAAGATCATCAGTTTAAAGAACTACTAAGTCTTAAAACTAATCATTATCAAAATCGAGCTGCCTTTACAAGAGCAATAGATTCTCCTCAGACATTAACCAGTAATCTCAATTTAGAA
>JBCDCO010000142.1:0-14734 GCA_039181635.1 Cyanobacteria bacterium P01_G01_bin.19
AGTGCTTGAATATTGATTCGATTGCGTCTTTGGGGACATTCTGTAGTAGGTACTAAGGGCTTTTGATAGGGAGCAACTAAATTATCTGGCGACTCTCCCAGAGGTAAGGGTTTAACAGTGCACTGAGCCACAATTGTGGCAGTAGAATCGTAGTAAATTCCCCCTGAATCTTCAGCCAGTTGACGGAGTGCTTGGGTGGCGGTTGGCATCAAGCGAACATTTGCCGCCATTTGGCGATCGGTAAAAATCTGGCGATCGATAAGATCGTTAATTTCTCCCGTACTGGTGGGGCGGGCATAGGGAACAATGGGCAAATCTGCGCTGCCTAGCTCCTGCCAATTAGAAATTTCTCCCGTGTAGATCCCTTGCAGTTGACTGAGAGTCAAACCTGCAATATTTAGGCTGGGGTTAACGGCAACCGCAACACTATCCACGGCGACGGGAACCTGCTTTAATTGTATCCCTTGTTGTTCGGCTAACTCATATTCCTCTGGGCGTAGGGGACGAGAAGACTGAACAAAATCTACCTCACCATTTAGCAACATTTCGATTCCTGGGCTAGATCCTGGTGGCTCATCTTGAGGCTGAACATAGCGTAACTGTACTTCAGGTCTTTCTGACTGAATCACCGAGTCTACCGCCAAGCGTAAAGAAGCCCAGGCAGTACTACCACCATAGTTAAACACTCCAGTAGTCACATTGGGCACCTGAGAAAAGTCGGCAATATTGTTGCTGTTCAATTCTGTATCGATCGCAGGTTGAGACAGTTGCCAAATTCCTCTGCCGATCGCGCCCAACGACCATATCAGGCAAATCGAGCTGACAATACCCAGAGCGATCGATGTCATTCGTTCTATGCCTTGAGAAGATTTGGCTTGTGGGCGTTCTGCGATCAAATTTTTGTAGCTTTCTTGCTTGCCCATAAAGTTAGTTTCCAAGCTGATGTTGTATTCAACTGCTCTCTATACTACGCGAAAATATTGAAGAATTGTAACAATTAGTAAAATAAAAGTAACAAAAAATTTTTATTAGTTTATTTCATTTATTTATATTAAGCTATACAGAGAGGTTAGTAAGTATTTTTACACAAACAATTATTGCAAAATGTTACTCGAGCTCGAAATTTTGTAGAACTGCCTGACAAATTTGATCGCAACTGTCGATTTTTCCCAATGTTCTAGAAGCTATCTATCCTGGCAATCGATGACTCAATCTATTAATTCCAAGACTAATACCTATCAGCATCTCGAAGAAATTTTTCAGCTTACCATCGAGATGACTAGAAAAAAGCTCAAGTGTGATCGCGTAATTGTTTATGATGCTAGCGAACTACCGAAATCGGAAGTAATAGCCGAGTCTGTAGCCCCAGGACATACCTCTATTAAAGGAACTATCGTTACCGATCCTTTCTTAGCAGAAGAATATCTGGAAATGTATTGTTATGGTCGGACTGTAGGGATTAATGACATCTCCACAACAGATCTAGGGGAAGACAAATTAGAAGATTTAACAGAATTAGGCGTAAAAAGCCTGGCGATCGCACCGATTTCTGTTGACAACAAGCTATTGGCTTTTTTGGTGGTTCATCAATGTTCGGAGGCTCGCGACTGGAGTTCCGAAGCGATCAATTTTTTGACAGAAAAAGCCAACGCAACAGGTTTTGCTCTTTCTAATATTGTCAGGGCGCAAAAGCCCGAATCAGTTGCAGAAGGTAGTTCGTGCGCACAAAATGATACGCCAAATTTATCTGTGTCAGAGGAACCGATCAGCCAAGCAGAAGTACAAAATCAAGCAAGCGAAACTAATTTAACCATGGATCGAGGAGAAAACGGCAATGGCAACGGTAACTATAGTAATGGCAATGGCATTAGCGATAGCAACATCGAACCTTCTCAACAACAAACCAAAATTCAGGGAGATGAGGTCAGGTCGTTTTCTGATGCGCTCGGCAAGATTGCCAGCGAAATAGGACAAGAAAACATCCTCAACGCAGCAGTGGAAGAACTACGTCATTTGCTCCACTGCGATCGCGTAGTTGTATATGGTTTGAACCAAGATGATTATGGCGTAATTATCGCTGAGTCCTTAGCCGCAGGCTGGACTAGAGCTTTAGGTAAAACCATTGACGATCCTTGCTTTGCTGCTAGATACATCGAAAAATACAGCAAAGGTCGCGTCCGCGCTTGGGATGATGTGTCGGCTGAAGATACCGCCTCTTGCTACCTCGAACAGCTAAAAGCTTTAGAAGTCAAAGCTAAAGTAGTCGCCCCAATTATCCGAGAAAACGAGCTGTTTGGCTTACTAATCGTTCACCAATGTGACTATCCTCGCCATTGGCGGGAACAAGAAATCAACTGGATTACTGAAATTGCTACCCAAGTAGGTCTTATGCTCGAATACACTGAAACATTTACTGAAACTGAATCCGAATCAGCCGAATCCCTCAAGCTATTGGCAGCGGAGAATCAATGGAATCAACATCTAACCGATGCGATTCAATATATTCGCACCTCTATCGAAAAGGAAGATATCTTAAAAGCCAGCGTCAAAGAAGTAAGACGCGTACTGGAATGCGATCGCGTTGTAGTTTATAGCATGAACTCTGAAGATCGTGGCACGATTGTGGCAGAATCGGTCGCTCCTGGCTGGACAAAAGCCAAAGGCAAAGTGATTGACGATCCTTGTTTTGAAGCTAAGTATCTCGATAAATATCGCGATGGCAGAGTTAGAGCCTGGAGCAATATTTACGAGTCTGGCTTGACTAAATGCTACATCGAACAGTTAGAAGAATTAGAGGTTAAAGCCAACTTAGTTACGCCCATACTCAATGAGGGCAGACTATTTGGTTTGTTGGTAGCTCATCAGTGTTCGGACTTTCGCCCCTGGCAACAGCCTGAAGTTCAATGGGTAACTCAAATTGCCACCCAGGTTGGTTTTGCCCTCGATAATGCTCAGTCCCTAGCCAACGCCAGACAGCTAGAGCAGCAGTTAGAAAATGAAACCAAGCTGACTAAATATTTTACCGATGCCGTTCGCTACATCCGCGAATCTCTACAAGAGGAAGATATCTTAGAAATTAGCGTTGAAGAAGTCAGAAGGGTGTTAAACTGCGATCGCGTGGTGGTTTATAGCATGAACTCCGATAACCACGGCATGATTGTAGCAGAATCGGTTGCTCCTGGCTGGACGAGAGCCCAGGGAAAAGTAATTAAAGATCCTTGCTTTGAAGCCAAATATCTCGAAAAATATCGTAATGGTAGAGTACGTGCCTGGAGCAATATCTACGAAGCTGGCATGACTCGCTGCTATATCGAACAGCTAGAAGAATTAGAGGTCAAAGCCAACTTAGTTACGCCTATTGTTAATGAAGGCAAGCTATTTGGCTTGTTGGTAGCCCATCAGTGTTCAGACTTTCGTGCTTGGCAACAGCCTGAAATTCGTTGGGTGACGCAAATTGCCACCCAGGTTGCTTTTGCCCTCGACAATGCCAAACTGCTAGTAGAAGCCAGACATCTCAAGCAGCAGGTGCGAGATGAAAGCAAATGGACGGAGTATTTTACCGATGCCATCCAGCATATTCGGGAATCTTTAAAAACCCAGGACATTCTCAAAACTAGCGTCAAAGAAGTACGTAGAACTTTAGAATGCGATCGCGTGGTGGTTTATAGCATGAACTCCGATAATCGAGGGGAAATAGTGGCAGAATCGGTAACTCCTGGTTGGACGAGAGCTAAGGGTACGGTAATTAACGATCCTTGTTTTGAAAGTAGATATCTGGAAAAGTATCGCAACGGTAGAGTACGGGCATGGAACAATATCTACGAAGCAGGCATGACTCGCTGCTATATCGAGCAGCTAGAGAAGTTGGAAGTTAAAGCGAACCTCGTGACTCCCATCATCAATGAAGGCAACTTATTTGGCTTATTGGTAGCCCATCAATGCTCCAACACCCGCCAGTGGCAGCAGGCTGAAATTCGCTGGGTCGCTCAAATTGCCACCCAGGTTGGTTTTGCTCTCGATAATGCCAAACTTCTCGAACAGCTTCAAGAATCAAATCAAACAAACAGCCAAGTATCGAATCAGCAGTACGAGCAAACAGAAATTTTGAAAGATCGGGTAGTTGAAATACTGACAGATAAGGTAGATGCCTATCAAACTCTTTCTCAAGAAGCAATGCGCCAGTCTGAGACCACGATCAATGTTCTCCATCAAATTCAAAAGGTGGCAGATTCATTTAACGACATCGCTTTAAATGTAAAACAGGTCAAATTTCAAGAACAGCAAAACGATTTGGCAATACAGGATACTCAAGATAGCCTGCAAAGAGCCGTTGGTGATATTTCTCAAATTCAACGCACGGTTCAAAATGCGGCAGTCGGATTTGATAATATTGGTGATTCTACGCGATCGCTGGCTGAAGCCGTCAACACCATTAGAGATGTCAGCAAGCAAATAGTTCAGCAGTCGATGAATTTAGCCAGAGCCGTCAATCGCAGTCAGATTGACGCCAATAGTCAAGATTCAATGATGGATTTATCCGACAATATCTTTTCTTCAATGCAGCAGCTATACGAAGCTTCGGCTAAGATAGAACCACTATTTGCCAGTATTCAGACAGAGATCAGAGAAAAGACAATTGCCCTCGATGCGGGAACGCATCAGCTAATCGGTGGCACGGGAGAGTTTCAATCAGTCCGTCAAAAGCTAGAACGGGTTGTCACTCTCAACAACAAAATGAACACCCTGATTGAAAGTATTGCTCAATCCGTAGAAAATCAGACTCAAAGCTCGACCTTTGCTAAAGATTCCGTACAGGAGGTAGCAAGTATTGCCGAGCGAATTTCAGCCCAGTCCATGACTATCACCCAGTCATTTAATCAGCTAGTTGTATTGGTACAGAAGCTGTAAATTCAATTTACTTCTTACTTAGTACAGAGGTTTTTTCCATAGCTGTTAGCTTTTAGCTTGATTTATCCATTGTCATCGTCATTGATATTCAGTGGACAGGCGATATAAAGACCCAAACAGGTTCTTACTTGTTAATTGCTAATTAAGCCCTAAAGGGTTTTGGTAGCGTAAACCACAGCAAAAGTGGCTCTACTATCGGACACTTGAAATCGAGCTTCAGCAACAGTCGAAGTCAGGCAAGAGCGATCACATAATTTTATGGTTTCAATCAAAGGACAAACAGTAGTCATTACAGGCGCGAGTAGTGGTATCGGCGCATCTTGCGCCAAGATGTTTGCCCAAGAAGGTGCATCCCTAATCTTAGCGGCTCGTCGTCGCGATAAGCTCAAAGCACTCGCAACAGAATTGGAAGAGACTTATCAAAGTAAAGTCTACGTCTTAGAAACTGATGTAAGCGATCGCACCTTGGTAGAAAAGTCCTTTGAAAACTTACCCGAGGCTTGGCGTGAAGTAGATGTTTTGGTTAACAATGCAGGATTGAGCCGTGGTTTGGATAAGCTGCAAGATGGTGTTATTCAAAATTGGGAGGAAATGATCGACACTAATGTCAAAGGCTTACTGTACGTGACGCGATCGCTTTTGCCTGGAATGATCGAACGCGATCGAGGACACATAATCAATATCGGTTCGATTGCAGGACATCAAGCATATACGGGTGGTAATGTTTACTGCGCGACTAAAGCAGCAGTTAGAACACTGTCAGAAGGACTAAAAATGGATTTGTTAGGTACTCCCATTCGCGTTAGCTGTGTCGATCCTGGTACGGTAGAAACTGATTTTAGTAAAGTACGATTTCGGGGGGATACAGAAAGAGCCGAGAAAGTATATCAAGGAATGAACCCTTTAACTCCCGATGATATTGCCGAGATAGTGGTTTTCTGCGCTACGCGATCGGCAAATGTCAATATAAGTGAGATATTAGTTCTAGCTACCGATCAATCTAGTGCAACTATGATTAATCGGCATTAGTCATAGTTGCAACAGCAAGCAGCAAATTCATATCTTTAGGAAAGTTTGTTGTTCTTGCGCGCATGCAGACTGCCAAGATAATTGCCGTAAAAAAGGCTAAATTGCCAAAATTTTTCTAACCACAGCAGCATTTTGTTTTCTTCAAACTCAACTTTGTTGCTGTCAATACTTGCATCTAGATTAGCATGGTGTTTGGTGTGGCTCATTTTTTTCTTACCTTATTGAATAGTGATTTTTCTCAGTCTGGCTAAAGACTGTGATAATGTGAGTTCGACGAAGCGATAAAAACTTAAAAATTGTGTAACTCTCTAATTTTTAAAAGTCTGAATTCCTTATTTTTTCGTTGTTAAATTACATAACTCCGAACTCCGAACTCCGAACTCCGAACTCACCTTGGCTAAAGACTGTGATACCTGTTTTCAATCCAAGCTCTTACATCTTGTTCGGAACCAAAAGTATGAGATTTTCTGCTTCTGGCATCTTGTACTAGCCAATATAGATTGCCAAAGCGATCGCGTTTTTGCTCTATCTTTGGCTCGTGGTTGGAGGCGATTAATACTCGCCTGATTTTGACTAGAAGGCTAATAAATAAATCTTTTATTTTCATGGATAATATTCTCCGCTATGGATGTGTTATTGATAGCTATAGGTAAAGATCAACCTAGAATCGATTAATCTTAGGAAGAACATTTCTCCTTTGCCGCTTTGCTTGACGATCTAAAATTAGGGCGGCGTAATTTACCGATGAGATCGATTAAATCTTGTTGATTTTTTGCTATTTCAGAATTACTTAGCGTTCTGGCTTCTGACTGGAATATGATTTTCATTTTTCCTCCGTGTTTCAGATTCAAATGTTTTTTTGCCTGTAAATAAAACATAGCGACGCTATTCTGGATAAACAAAACAAAGCTCGCATAGTAAGTATGAATAAAATTCATGCATACGATCGGCGGTATGAGATAAAAATGTCAGTATGTATTTAGAGAGGCTCGATCGCTTTCTCTAAATAGCTAAAACGCTCAAACAACCTGGTAAGACTGCAATGGGTGGTATAGATCCGTACAAACTAAAAATTTCTCAGCTAAGGATTTTAGTAGCGGTAGCTGAGTATAAAAATTTTAGTGAGGCAGCTTTACATCTAGACATCTCTCAGTCAGCAGTCAGCCATGCGATCGCTACCTTAGAAGAACAGCTAGGGGTCATCCTATTTAAACGTGGAAGAAATGGAGCAGATCTGACCAATGTTGGCGCGCAATTGATTGTACCTGCGAGAGAAATCTTGAGCCTTTTGCAGAAAATAGCAACTGAAGCCAATCGAGCCAAGGGTTTGAAGGGAGGAAATGTCCGACTCATATCTTTTCGCAGTGCAGCGACTCATATTTTACCGACGCTAATCGCTCAGTTTTGCAGTCAGTTTCCGTCGATTACGGTGAGCGTCACCGAAGTGCAAGAAGATGCAGAGATCGAAAATCTACTGCGTGCTGGCAAGGCAGACATCGGTTTAATTCATTTGTTCAATCCAGTAGGATTGGAAACATGGGAGCTTTATCACGATAAATATGTCGTGTTACTGCCCCGCAGCCTAAAGTTAAGCCAAACCAAGCTCACTTGGCAGCAATTAGCCTCGTACCCCCTAATTATTTCGGCGACGGGAAGTTGCTCGGTAAAGTTACGCAAATATCTATTAAGTTCGGGAGAACCAGTAAACATTGCTTACGAAATGCGTGAAGATTCGACTATCTTGAGTATGGCAATTCAAGGTTTAGGGGCGGCGATCGTCCCCGAGCTGGCAGCACAGCCAATTCCAGCCGCCCTAAAATCATATTCTTTGCCAGAGCCCTTAGACAGAATTATCACAGCAGCAGTTGTAAAAGATGCTCTCCATACTCCTGCTGTATTTGCCTTTATGGATACTCTCAAAAATTATCGAGCGATGGACTAAAAGCTATTTCACTCCTAAACACGCTACAAATTAGCTTGAAGATATCATGACATTTGAATGATAATGTTTACAGCAAACAAAAAGTCAGAATCAGATTTTATAGGCTTTAGTTATTCAACTTTAAGATTTATATTTTTAGTACATTTTAGTTCTGACTTTATTGCCGTGTCTTGCCAGTGTCTTTGCCATAACCATACTCCTATAAGACTCCACATTAAACATGGCAGACTGCATAAGCACCTAATCAACCGCAGTGGTGTTGGTTCGCCTCAATTTTAAGTAGCAAGTAGCTGCGGAGAATATTTTTGGTGTGTTGTATCCAGTGAAAGGGATGAAGTCTAGTTTACTTCATACTCTGGATTTGACGTGTCAGGTAGCTGCTTGTTGTTTTGATCTATAACTTTTCGGGTAGAGTTAAATTCAACTAGTTTGGGTTTTGACGTCTCCGAATGCATACATATAAACCTCAGTAGTAATAGACCGATATCGGTAATCATTATCATGTTAGATATAGATAGATCTGACGAATCGATCGCGATTGAGTCAGAAGCAATGCCATCGTCCCCTGCTAAAGACCTAACTCAAATGGATGTCGAATCTCTTTGGCATCCAATGGTGCAGCACAAAAAGTACGAACGCAACTCGCCCAAACGCATGGATAAAGCAAAGGGTTGCTATGTTACCGATAGTGAAGGTAAAGAATATCTAGATGGGGTATCGGGATTATGGTGTGTCAACGTCGGCTATGGACGCCAAGAACTAGCTGATGTGGTACGAGAGCAGCTTTTGGAACTGTCTTATTTCCCTTTAGTGATGAGTCATTCCCCCGCGATCGAGCTAGCAGGAAAGCTGCTGGAACTACTGGGATTTGCAGGCAAGGTTCACTTTTCCAACAGTGGTTCGGAAGCTAATGAAACCGCATTCAAAATGGCGCGTCAATATCATTCTCAAACAGGTGGTGCGCGACGTTATAAAATCATCTCCCGCTATCGGGCATACCACGGTAACACGATGGGTGCGTTAAGCGCGACGGCGCAGGCAGAAAGAAGGGCAAAATACGATCCTCTCGTGCCTGGCTTTATGCACGTACATCCTCCATATTGCTATCGCTGCCCTTTTGGCAAGGAATATGGTTCTTGCGGTATTGAATGCGCTACCAACGTAGAAAATGTTGTAATTCACGAGGGGGCAGAAAGCGTTGCCGCCATTATTGTCGAGCCGATTATTTCTGGTGGTGGTGTGATAGTTCCTCCCGATGAATACTTGCCCATACTGCGAGATATATGCGATCGCTATGGCATCTTGTTAATCTTTGATGAAGTGGTTAGCGGTTTTGGTCGTTTGGGTAAAATGTTTGGACACGAACTATGGGGAGTCAAACCAGATATTATCACCCTAGCGAAAGGTATTACCAGCGGTTATTTACCTCTATCGGCAACCGTCGCCCAACAGCATATTTTTGCAGCCTTCTTAGATGAATCCGATCCGACTTCCCACTTCCGTCACATAAATACCTATGGTGGCAATCCTGCTTCCACTGCCCTATCTCTAAAAAATATCGAGATTCTCGAAACCGAAGAGTTAGCCGATCGCGCTGCGGAAATGGGGGCATATATGCGATCGCAGTTGTCAGTTTTAGAAAACCATCCCTGGGTAGGCGAAATAAGAGGCAAAGGCTTACTAATTGGTATCGAATTGGTAGCAGATAAAGCAACCAAAGAACCCTTAGCAGGAGAAAAAGTAGGGGCAGTTAAAGAACGCTGCTTGGAACTAGGCACAATTATCGGGCGCAACGCTAGTACTATTCCTGGGCTTTCTAATGTGCTAATTATCGCTCCGCCATTGATTTTGACTAAGACAGATGCCGACAAGATTATCGATGATTTAAAACAGGCATTAGAAAAAGTAATGAGTAATGAGTAATGGGTAATGGGTAATGGATAATAAGTGACACAGTTTTTTTCTCGCTCTGTGTCAGTTGCCAATCGTCTACTGTTCATCATTTAACGAAAAAATATCATGCAGATTGGCGTACCAAAGGAAATTAAAGACCAGGAATTTCGCGTGGGACTATCCCCCGATAGCGTGCGCGTGTTGACAGGCAGAGGTCATAGTGTAGCGGTTGAGACTGGTGCGGGAGTTGGTTCTGGATTTAGCGATCGCGATTATCAACTAGCAAGGGCGAATATAGTTCCCAACGCCAAAGCTGCTTGGGATAACGAACTGGTTATCAAAGTTAAAGAGCCTCTGACGGCAGAATACGATTTTATTCGTGCGGGGCAAATTTTGTTTACCTATTTGCATTTAGCCGCTAATAAAACTCTAACTCAACGTTTGATAGATTCTGGAGTTACGGCGATCGCTTACGAGACGGTAGAATTGCAAGGTAAGCTACCTCTTTTGATGCCTATGAGCGTCATTGCAGGCAGGCTATCGGTACAGTTTGGCGCGCGCTTTCTCGAAAGACAGCAAGGAGGCAGGGGCGTTTTGCTAGGCGGGATTCCTGGGGTATCTCCTGGCAAGGTAACTATTTTGGGGGGCGGTGTTGTCGGTACAGAAGCAGCAAAGATTGCTGTCGGGATGGGTGCAAAGGTACAAATTTTTGATATTAATGTCGATCGCCTGACTTATTTGGAAAATCTGTTTGGTTCGAGGGTAGAACTGCTTTATAGCAGTGCCGCAACCATTGAAGCGACTGTCCCCGATGCCGATCTCTTAATCGGTGCGGTACTGATTCCTGGGAAGAAAGCACCTACTCTCGTCAATCGCGATTTGGTGGCAAAAATGCGTCCTGGTTCGGTGATTGTTGATGTAGCAGTAGATCAGGGGGGATGTATTGAAACTCTGCGTCCCACGTCTCATAGCGAACCTGTCTATGTTGAATCTGGTGTAGTTCACTATGGCGTGCCTAATATGCCTGGTGCTGTACCTTGGACTGCCACACAGGCTTTGAATAATAGTACTTTACCCTACGCAATTAAATTAGCAGATATGGGTATTAAGGCTTTGGAAGTCGACCCTAGTTTGGCTCTGGGTTTAAACGTCAACAACCATCGATTAGTACATCCATTAGTTAGAGAGGTATTTAAAGATCTAGTGGCTCGTACGGCGGAATTGACTTTGCCTTGAGATGCATTAACTGGAAAGTATTGAGTTAAAAATACGCTGTGAATGCAATTGCTATAACTAAAGTCAAAACATCTGATTGGTTATTTGTTTGGCACATTATTAAACCAGTGTTTCGTTCGGGCGAGACTTATGCTTTATCGTCCGAAATTTCAGAAACAAAAGCCTGTAAAGTTTATTTATTAATAAGAGGATACCTAAAAAGTCTCAAGTTACACTCGCTAGCAAATTTAGTCTAACTAAATCACCATAGTTTCTATGCTTAAAACAGAATTAGGGAAACTGTTATTTTATCCAAACAAAAAATGATTTGAAGAAAAATTGCTATTTGATGACATTAAAGCAAAAGTCTTTTTGTAGCAACTATTCTAAAACTTCTATATTGACAAAATCAAGCCTTAAAGTGCAGCCAATAATAATATTTTGTATATTCAGTTGCAGTTTTTTATGGCAAACAATTGCACACTTTAACTGATGCAAAGTAGTCTTAACAAGTCTTACAAGGCTGTAATATTTAATGGTCAAGATAAGATTTTTAAGGATATCAAAGCGAATCTAATTAAAAATGCTGCTTCAAGAGAAACAGACAATGATTTGCAACAGTTTACAACCTTTTTAGGATAAATATAAATTGAGACATCATTGTAGAATTTAAACCTCAAATCACTAAGTTTATAGCATTATATTTGAGAAAGGTTATTGTACGAGTTAACTATAATTATGAAAAAAAATGATTAAATTCAAGAAGTATTTTTGGCTGCCTGTTTTATTTATTGTATTAATTCCTCAAGTTTCTTTGGCTCAAGAAGATGTAGCCGCACCAAGTGGTTTAGAAGGCATATTTCAAAGCGTAGTTGATATTTTAAATAATGTAATTTACTTCAAAATTGGCGGCGAAAACGGCATCCCATTTATCGTTTTGTGGCTGATCGCAGGGGCAGTATTCTTTACCCTAAGAATGAAGTTTATTAACATACAGGGGTTTAAGCACGCGATTGAAATTGTTCGGGGCAAGTATGACGATCCAGAGGATGAAGGAGATGTTTCCCATTTCCAAGCATTAGCAGCAGCTCTTTCTGGTACGGTGGGAATTGGTAATATTGCGGGAGTAGCGATCGCCATTCGCATGGGAGGACCAGGAGCAGCCTTTTGGATGACCGTAGCGGGTTTTTTAGGCATGTCTAGCAAGTTCGCCGAATGTACCCTCGGTCAGAAATATCGTATTATCAAGCCTGATGGTACAGTGGGAGGGGGACCGATGTACTATCTCTCCCGTGGTTTATCCTCGATAGGCATGAGTAAGATAGGCAAAGGTTTAGCAGTTCTCTACGCCATATCCTGTGCGATCGCAACTATGGGTGCGGGTAATATGTTTCAGGCAAATCAGGCTTACGCGGCAGTTTCTAACGTCATACCTTTTTTTGATAGTTTTGCCTGGTTATTTGGAATTATTTTAATCGCCATTGTGGGATTGGTAATTTTGGGCGGAATCGAAAGGATTGGTAATGTGGCTGGTATTTTAGTTCCGCTAATGGCAGTAGTCTATACTATTGCTTGCGTTTGGGTCATGTTAGTCAAGTTTACCGACATTCCTGGAGCGATTGGCACTATTATCGTTACGGCATTTAATCCTCAAGCAGTGGCGGGAGGAGCTATCGGTGCCATTATCATTGGTTTCCAAAGAGCGGTATTTTCTAATGAAGCTGGTATTGGCTCGGCAGCGATCGCCCATTCTGCTGCTCGTACCGACGAACCAGTTAGAGAAGGTATTGTGGCACTATTAGAGCCGTTTATCGATACCATGTTTATTTGTAATATGACCGCCATTGTCATCGTGCTAACTGGGGTTTATGCCGATCCTGGTTCTGCCGATCTCGATGGTGCTAGACTGTCGGCAGCTTCCTTTGAAACAGTCATTAGCTGGTTTCCCTTCGTGATTGCTGTGGCGGGATTCTTATTTGCTGTTTCAACGATGATTACCTGGAGCTATTACGGGCAGTTGGCTTGGGGCTATTTATTTGGCGATCGCACCGTAAATATCTACAAAGCTCTGTTCCTCGCCTTTGGTTTTATGGGTACGGTCATCAATCTCGATCTTGTGGTTCAATTTAGCGATGTAGTTTTGCTGGCGATGTCTGTCCCCAATCTGCTTGGTTGTTTTCTGCTTTCTGGCGTACTAGCTAAAGAGCTAAATAGCTATATGTCTCGCTTGAAGTCTGGGGAAATGTTGGCAGAGCTTCAAGAAGTTAAAGATAGAGAACCAGTTCTAAAGTAAGCGGAGGAAAGATATGAATTGGCTAGTAAAAAAATCAGTTTTGGTTCCGATTGATTTTTCGGAATTATCTTATGAAGCGATCGCCCCTGCTAGAGAATATGTGGAGTCCGAAACAAGTTTAACCTTGATTCACGTTCTAACCCCTTTGCATCCTGCCGATCCAGCAGCTATGTGGAATACCCTCGACGACAAGCAAAGGAAGCAAAAGGTCAAAGACTTCCTAGCCGAAAAATTGGGAGAAATGGGCTATAAAGCAGTCCGAATTGAAGTAATGCTAGGAGATCCGAGTACGGAAATTGTAGACTTTGCCAAAGATATAGGGGTGGATCTGATCGTTCTACCTTCCCATGGCAAAAAAGGCATCAGTCGCTTTTTATTAGGTTCGGTAGCGGAAAGGGTGGTACGCTTATCACCTTGTCCTGTATTGGTGATCAAATAGATGGATCTATTGGCAAATGATTATTTGGTGGTTGGAGGAATTATATTTTTTGCTGCACTGATCCAGAGTATTACGGGGTTTGACTTGGCGATCATTTCCATGTCTTTTTTGCCAGGAGTTGTCGAGCTACAAACCGCCGTTCCTTTAGTTTTTTTGGTCAATATTGTCTGCAATATAGTCGTTTGGTATTCTTATCGAGGCAATTGCGACTTTAAAACCATCAAGCGTTTAGTTCTTGCCATTCTTGCTGCTACTCCAATAGGAGTTTTGCTACTAAATTATCTGCCCGAAGCGATCGCTTTGAAAGGCTTGGCTATTTTAATTTTTAGCTATGTTTTCTACGATTGGTTTAATCTTAAATTGCCTAATTTTAAATCAGCCACCTGGGCTTATTTTTTTGGTGGAATGTCGGGAATTCTTAATGGTGCGTATAACGTTGGTGGTCCACCTGTAGTCATTTACGCTAACTGTAGTGACTGGCAAATAAGAGAATTTAAGGGAAATCTCACTGCAATTTTTTTCTCTAGCTCTTTGCTGGCTGCTATAGCCCATAGCTTACAGGGAAACGTTACTCTAGATGTCGGTCGATACGCAATTTTTAGTATTCCAGGTTTTGCCCTGGGGCTTTGGCTGGGAATTATTTTTTCTCAGCGCATCAATCCAGTAGTCTTTAAGCGTATCACCTTAGTTTTATTACTGGTGTCTGGTGTAAGACTATTGATTTAAGGTCATTTGTCATCAGCTATAAGCTATAGCCGTACAAAGTGATGTTAGGACAAGTTTATTTGATTGTTCGTAAGTAATGGGTAATTGTAGCGACCCAAAATAAGAATCACTTCGACCCGAAATAACGGCATTTTTGAGACCAGATTAAGGGTCTTGCACAGTTTTGATACTGCTGGCGAATTCATTAATGTGCTGACTGGGTAACAAGTCTTGAGATTTTAGTGATTCGTGAATTGCTGGAGTTGCTTGGTCATCAGTGATAGGAGCAGAAGTGGTTTCAACATGGGTA
>JBCDCO010000143.1:0-14731 GCA_039181635.1 Cyanobacteria bacterium P01_G01_bin.19
CCAACTTAATTTCTAATTGGTATCAAGTACAGAGAAATTTGTTTACTCTCGTTATCCGTGAATATATTCTAGAAAATCTTTCAGCTACCCCTGTTGCTTAATTTACATAGTGTTAGTTTTTTGTCAATGCGTAAGTCCTAGTCTCAAACAATTAGACGTCAAAGCGATCGCACTATCCAATAATTTGGGCAAGAGTACAAGATGTGGATAAAATATTAATTCGTGTCTGTACTGTAATTTTGCCCAGAGATTTTTAATGACTGAAGCTACAGCTATTCGCCAGCCACAACCCACCAGTGAAGCAGCAATTTTGTTTTATCAGGTTGCTATGCCCAAACCAGTATCTCATCTTTTTGAAGTCACTTTAAGAGTCGCTCGTTGGCAGTCAGCTACTTTAGATTTGAAAATGCCAGTTTGGACGCCTGGTTCTTATTTGGTGAGGGAATACGCTGGACACGTTCAAGATTTTGTGGCGCGCAATGGCAAGGGAGAGGTTTTAGCCAGTCAAAAATTAAGCAAAAACCATTGGCAAGTTGAAACCAACAACAATAGCGAACTACAGATTAGCTATCGAATATACGCCAACGATCTGACGGTGAGAACCAATCATTTAGACGCGACTCACGGCTATTTTAATGGTGCAGCACTGTTCTTTTTCATTCCTGGCTACGAACGAGAAAAGATCGAGGTGGAGATATTACCGCCCCAGGCAGATTGGAGGGTTAGCACAACTTTACCCCCCGTAGGCGATCGAGCTAATACATTTGCTGCTGCCGACTTTGATACCTTAGTCGATACCCCCGTAGAGGTGGGGACGCAGAGAATATACGATTTTGAAGTATTGGGCAAGCCCCACTCGTGGGCGATTTGGAGTCAGGGCAATATCAATCCCGCCAAAACGATCACCGATACTGCCAAAATTATCGAAGCTGAAGCAGAGCTTTTTGGTGGTTTGCCCTATGACAAATACTTATTTCTATTGCACCTATCGGGTAGTGGCTATGGCGGATTAGAACATAAAGATAGCTGTACCTTAAATTATCCTCGCTTCGGATTTCGCGATCGCGATAAATACGAACGCTTTTTGCAGCTGGTAGCCCATGAATTCTTCCATCTATGGAACGTCAAACGCATTCGCCCCAAGGCTTTAGAAAAGTTTGATTACGAGGCAGAAAACTATACGACTTCCCTGTGGTTTTGCGAAGGAACGACCAGCTACTACGATATTTTAATTCCTTTGAGGGCTGGTATTTACAATCGTAAGACTTATTTAAAAAATTTGAGCAAGGATATCGATAAATATCTTCATACCCCAGGTAGAATGGTGCAGCCTTTAGGAGAATCGAGTTACGATGCCTGGATTAAGCTTTATCGTCGCAATGCTTATAGCGATAACAATCAGATTTCTTATTATCTCAAGGGACAGTTAGTTTCGCTCCTGCTAGACTTGTTGATTCGAGCCAAACATCACAACGAGCGATCGCTCGATGACGTGATGCGAATTATGTGGCAACGTTTTGGTAAAGATGAAATTGGCTTTAGCGAACAGCAGCTACGGGATGTTATTTCAGAAGTAGCAGCAGAAGACTTGAGCGATTTCTTCCATCGCTATGTAGAGACTACCGAAGAATTACCCTTTGATGATTACCTCGACTCTTTTGGCTTATACTTGAAAGCCGTGGATAAAACGGACATACCTTATATGGGTATCAAAGTGCAGTCAGAGAACAATCGAGAAGTTGTTAGCTTTGTGGCAGCCGAGTCTCCCGCCGCCGTCGCTGGAATTGATGCCAAAGATGAGTTATTGGCAATAAACGGCATTCGTACGGATGCTAAAAGCCTAGAAGAACGGCTTAAAGATTATCAGGCAGATGACACCATTGAGGTGGCAGTTTTTCATCAAGATGAATTGAGAACTCTTACTGTAACCTTAGCCGAACCCCAACCCAGCCGTTATAAAGTCGCCATCAAAGATAATTTATCCCCAGAACAAGAGCAAAACTTGACAGGATGGCTAGGGGAAGCCAGTAATAAGTAACCAATAATAATTAATCAGCGATAAGTAAGAATGCACAATTTTTTAGATATAGCCTACTTTCAAAATAAATTTGTTCCCTTTAAAGATGCAAATATTTCTATAGCCACTCATGCTCTTCATTACGGAACTGGTGCCTTTGGCGGGATGAGAGGTATACCCAACCCAAAAAATTCGCAACAAATATTATTATTCAGGCTAGATCGCCACTGCAGTCGTTTGAGCGACAGTGCCAAGCTGCTTAACTACGATTTACCTGCCGATAAAATAAAGTCGGTAATTGTTGATTTTGTCAAAAAGAATCAGCCTGACAAGCCTTTTTATATTCGTCCCTTTGTTTACACCTCTGATTTGGGTATTGCTCCTCGACTGCATAAAATCGAGAAAGACTTTTTTATTTACGGTTTGGAGTTGGGGGATTATCTACCTCCAGAGGGTATTAGCTGTCGTCTCAGTTCTTGGTATCGTCAAGAAGATCGTAGCCTACCCCTAAGAGGTAAAATTAGCGGTGCTTATATTACTTCTTCTTTAGCTAAAACAGAAGCCGTAGAATCGGGCTTTGACGAAGCAATTTTGATGAATTCCCAAGGAAAAGTTTGCGAAGCTTCGGGAATGAATATCTTTATGGTGCGCAATGGCAAGCTAATTACCCCTGGATTCAATCAAGATATCTTAGAAGGTATTACCAGAGATAGCGTTTTGACCATAGCGAGAGATATGGGAATAGAGACGGAAGAAAGAGCGATCGACAAAACCGAACTGCTAGTTGCGGACGAAGTATTCTTAAGCGGAACGGCAGCTAAGGTAACTCCCGTAAAGCGCATAGAGAGCTATCATCTGTCTGTTAATAGACCAGTTACCGAGCAAATCAAACAAAAACTAACCTCAATTACGGAAAATAAAGAAGCTGGATATCGAGATTGGGTATACACCGTAGACTTTTAAATGAACTGCTATCTCAAGATGCAATTTTGCTTGAGAAATTGCATCTTTATCTTGAGGAAAAATTACAGTTTTGTTCGCACATACGGCAATTCGCGATAAATTGAACTTATAAGTGGTAGCCGATTATACGATTAATTCAAGATTGAAAATGAGCAAAACCGTTGCAGAAATTATGACTGCCGATCCGACGACAGTATCCCCTCAAACATCGCTGCAGGAAGCGATTCAGATACTAGCTGAACGAAAAATTAGTGGCTTGCCCGTAGTCGATGAAACAGGAAAATTGGTCGGAATTATTTCAGAAACCGATTTGACTTGGCAAGCAACTGGGGTAGATGCACCACCCTATATAATGTTCCTCGACAGCGTGATCTATCTGCAAAATCCCCTCAAGCATAACGAAGAGGTACACAAAGCTTTAGGTCAAACCGTGGGAGAAGCGATGAGCGATCGCCCTACGACGATTAAAGCCAGCCAATTGGTAAGAGAAGCTGCCAAAATTATGCACGACAAAAAGGTAAGACGCTTGCCCGTAGTAGACGAATCATCAAAGTTAGTTGGTATTATCACTCAGGGCGATGTGATTCGGATGATGGCAGCACAGTAACAGCTTGCTCTTATCGCAATACTTATTTTAATGGGCTAAGGCAGGTACGAGGATCAACTCCAAGCCTGAATTTGGCTATTGTATTAAATTGATAAATTTTAAAACGGTTTTGTAGTTAATTATGGATATTACACCAGAGTCAGTCAAAGAGTTATTAGATTCTGAAGACTTCGGAATGCGCATTAGGGGTCTGAATCAGCTGCGAGAAATTGAAACAGAGACGGCTTTTGCCATGGTGCAGCCTTTGATTGCCGATGAGAATACCAGGGTTCGTTATGCAGCAGTCAGTCAGTTAGATACACTAGGCAGCAACCACAAAGAACAGGCTTTAGAAATATTACGCGATCGCCTGTTTAACGATCCAGAACCTGACGTACAGGCAGCCGCAGCAGACGCCATCGGTGGATTAAAACTAGTTGAAGCTTTTGATGACTTGGCAAATGTGTTTCACGATTCGTCTGAATGGTTGGTGCAGTTTAGTATTATTGCGGCACTAGGAGAGTTAGGCGATGCTCGTGGGTTCGATCTTCTAAAAGAAGCATTAAACTCGGACAATAATTTGCTGCAAACTGCGGCTATCGGTTCGATGGGAGAGCTAGGAGATAATCGAGCAGTTCCCCTACTAGCTACTTTTGCGGATAATGAAGACTGGCAAATACGCTATCGTCTAGCCCAAGCTTTGGGTAGATTGGGCGGCGAAGAGGCACAGGCAGTAATTGCCAAGTTAGCCCAGGATGAATCCGAACAGGTAGCACAAGAGGCAAAGAGCAATTTGAAATAAAGGGCTTCGCCCAGCTATTAAACTAAAAACCTAAGTTTGGAGATGTTGAATCAGTATTAAATGATTTGACATCCATGCAGCCAAAAGTTTTGAAACGCATATGTTAATTGTCCTCTGCATTTATTACTGTCCTCAAACGTATTTAAAGCCAATAGGACTAAATTAATTATTAAAATGAGCAAGAATTTACTCTCCAAGATAGGGATCTTTTTACTTTTATTGTTTTTGCTTGGAAGCTGCCGTATGTTGGGCTGGAGACTTCGAATAGGCATTGGGGCTAGAGGATTGAGCTTTTACTGTACGTAGAGTTTACTGAAAAACTTAGAAACAGTTGACAAGCTTAAAAATCGACTAATTCAAAAGCTCGCTGAAGATGACCATGGCTCAAAACTAAAGCACCTCCCCTCCAGTCATCAAAAGCGAATTGGGCTGCGGTTTCTATGCCTGTTGCAATATCTCGTCCCGAGCGACCAACGAGGAATTTGGGATAAGCGGATAAATCAACATCTTCCGCTAAGATCCAGTTGGGATGAATATTTCGCTGGAGAATCTGCTTGATCTCTGTGATTCCTGGCAGAGAAATTGCTATTTTCTTTTGTAAACGCGAGCGCACGGCAGAATCTATACTTTCTAGATGATTGGTTGCGCCCAAGACAAATACATAACCTCCTTGAGTTTTTACTCCGTCTACTTCCTGAAGAAATTGATTGACCAGGTTTTGATTTTCTAGATCTGCATCACCACTACCCATACCGCCTCGATGGGGAAACAAGGACTCTAATTCATCAAAAAAGATAATGGCGGGGGAGTGCTGACGAGCCTGGTTAAAGACATCGGCTAGGTTACGCGAACTCTGTCCAACCCATTTACTGCGAATATCGGCGGGGGCATAACTTTTGAAATATAGCTGTCCTACCGAAGCCATAACTCTGGCAATTTGAGTTTTTCCTGTTCCTGGTTCTCCATAGAGTAATGCCCCTTTGGGCGGATTAATTCCAGGAGGCAGCTTGGTGTAATTAACAACTAGCTTAACCAAACGCTGAAGTTCTTCTTTTATCTGCGCGGGCAGAACAATATCATCCCAGGTTAATTCTCCCTGGGGTACTTTTGCTTGAATTACCGTCAGAAAATCATCCATAGAGAGGGTTAGGGATTGATCGTTAGAGCGATCGCTGGCATACTGACCCACCTCGTTGACTACCTGACGAATATCTCGACCCGATTTTCCCTGCAGCAGGCGACCAATTCGCTTCCAGTCGAGATCGGCAGCAGTCGGGATGTCTCTGGTAAACAGGCGCAGCATAGCCATTCGTTCGGGTTGAGCAGGTAAAGGAATTTCGATCAATTTATTTAAACGCGATCGCACCGCATTATCCACTCGTTCGGGGTAGTTAGTTGCACCGATCGCCAATACTCCTGTCGCTCCCCCTCGAAAACCATCTAGCTCTTGCAAAAGCTGATTGATGAGTTCTACCTCATATTGAGAGACATTACTCTCTCGCTGGGGAAACAGAGCATCAATTTCATCGATAAATAGAATTGTCGGCGCTTCTCGTCTGGCTCGTTCAAAAGTTTGGGTCAATTTTTTATTTGCTTCCCCGACATATTGCGATCGCATTTCGGCAATGGATAAATCGATAAAGCGACAGCCAGCAGACTTAGCAAGTACCCTAGCCACCTGAGTTTTACCCGTCCCTGGAGGACCATAAAGCAGCATTCCTTGGGGAGGAGTAACCCCACGAATAGGGTCGCGGAAAAAGCGTAAAAAACGTTCGAGAGTTTGTTGCAGGGTTTGTTTTAATTCGGGGCTGAGGATTAGTTCATCCCAGGCAGAGGAGTCTATGGCGACGGCGGGGAGTAATGCTTTTTCAAAGTCAGCCCGATTAAGTATTACCTGCGAACTCGACCAGCCCTGTCTCTGAATATAAGCCTGTCCGATCTTGGTTAGGATACCCTGAATATCTCGTCCCGATCTGCCCTGTAGTTGTCGACTGACAGTTTCCAGTTCTACATCATCCCCAAGCTGCCAGTTTTTTGACTTTAGGGCGTGCTGGAGCATAATTAGTCGCTCCCTAACTCCAGGTAGAGGCACTTCTAAAGTTTGTTGCAGACGGGAAACCACGGCGGGATCTACCGTATCGGCACGATTGGTTGCTCCTAACAAAAAGATTCCTGCTGCGGAGAGGGCTGCACCATCTACCTGCTGTAGAAATTCGTTGACTAATTCTACTTCGGGACTGTTACCCATGTTTTCGCGACGGGGAAACAGAGAATCGATCTCGTCAAAAAAGAGAATGCAGGGAGAGCGATCGCGGGCATCGGCAAAAACTGCCTGTAAATTTTTTAAGTTTCCTCCTTGGTAGGTGCTTTTAATATCGCTAGGAGAAATAGCGCGAAAGAACCACCCCGCTTTAGCAGACAGATAGCGAGCAATCTGGGTTTTGCCCGTTCCAGGGGTACCAGTCAACAGCATTCCCTTGGGCAGGGGTAGACCCAAGCTAAGAGCCTGGGGAAGATTCTTGAGAGTTACCAATGTTTGCTCGACCCGTTCCATGATTGGGGGGGGGAGAACCAAGTCGGGAACATTGCTATTGTCTCCCGTCCACAAAATAGCCTGTTGAAAATGTTCGAGCGTTATTTCACCTGCTTCGGAATCTTGATAGGCTAGATGATAGGTTTCTTCCACCTTGGCTTTGATTGCCCGTCCAGATTTTCCCGCCAGCAATAGAGCTACTGCCGACCAGTCTAAATTAGGAACTACAGGGCGATCGCCGACAAATAGCTGGAGCATGGCTATCCGTTCGGACAGTTCTGGTAGGGGAATAGAAATAGTTTTCGCTAGACGGGAACGCACTGCTGCATCGACATTTTCAGCCCTGTTAGTCGCTCCCAGAATAAAAATACCCCGACCGCTGTTGCCGAGTCCATCTACCTCCTGTAAAAATTGATTGACTAGCTCTATTTCATGCTGGACGCTCTGTTCGTCCCGACTGGGGAATAAACCATCAATTTCATCAAAAAATAAGATGGTGGGGGCTTGACGACGAGCCTGGGCAAAAATACGCGCCAGTTTGCGGTTGCTCTCGCCAATATATTTATCGCGCACCTCCTCCGAACTGACTGACTGAAACTGAATTCCTCCCAACCGCGCCATCGCTCTAGCAATCTCGGTTTTTCCTGTCCCAGGAAACCCAGACAGCAGTATACCCGCTGGTGGAGTTAGTTGGGGGTTGGCAAAAGCTTGAAGGAACTGCGCTAGAGTCCGAGTCAATTCTGACTTTAGACGCTGGGGCAAAATTACTCCCGTTAGTTCTCCCGTAATTTTGGGAATTAGAACTGCATCTAGATCCTGCCGATATAGGCTTAAACTCGATTTTGGTAACTCAGCGACGATACGATTGGCGATCGCTTCTATATCTCGACCCGATTTGCCCACTAAAAGCTGGGCGTAATAGTCTAGATCGATATTTTTACCGAGTTCTAACCTGCGCTCTTTAGTTAGGAAATACTCTAGCATCCGCGATCGCTGTATTACATCTGGCAGCGGGAGGTCGACACGGGCGGTAAGTCGAGATAGTACGGCGGGGTCGATTTGGTCTGCTCGATTACTAGTACCGATAACTATTACTCCAGTCGATTCGGACAGACGATCAAACTCTTGTAAAAACTGGTTGACTACCTCTACCGTCGTCGGGTCGCCTATCTGCTCTTCTCTTCTGGGTAAAATCGCTTCAATTTCATCCAGTAAAATAATGGCGGGAGCTTTCGCCTGGGCATCGTTAAAAATATCCTGGAGGTTTTGGACGCTCTGACCCACCAAAGGACTTTTAATTTTGCCTGGGGTGACGCTAATCAATTCACAATTGGCATCCTTGGCTAATAGTCTCGCCAGAGTAGTTTTTCCCGTCCCCGATGCTCCTGTAAAGATAATTCCCTGTGATACTGCCGATAGCTGGGGGTTCGATAGTTCCCAGTTTCGCAGATCCTCAGCCCACTTTTGTAGTGGTTGTAGAATTTCGTCGTCCAAAAAAATATGCTGCCAAATTGCTTCAGAAGATAGGGGCAGAAATGGTTCAAAATCTTGCCACTGAAGACAAGTTTCGCCTCTTTTATAGCGGTGTGATTCTGCACTCTTGACCGCCTGCTCGATTTTGTGAGCATTGATGCGGTTGAATTTCTGAGCTAGAGCGGTTATGTTTAATTGGCGATCGATCGGCGTACCTGTTTGATGCAGATATTTATTCAAAATTGCCACCCTACCTTCTAAACTGGCTTGGGGAACTGGAAGTACAAAGCTAAATACTGTGCCAGGCTGCCGTGCTTCGGCGGGAATTTGAGCTACATTATCCGCTGAAGCAATGATAATTATCTTCTGCTGTTGATGTTTGGGGTCGGAATTCCACTGCCAGTAGGTTTCCAGATTATCGTCATGCTTTTCCTTGAGTTGACGTGCTTTTTCGCTTTCCGAGGCTATGTCCGCGATGCCTAATTTACCCCAAAACCGATTCCACCAGGTTGTCTGTCCCGTATCGCTGCGATCAAAGTCCCGTGCCTGTTCCCAATAGCGGTAGAAAACATCAAAATTTTGTAGCAGTACTACTGCTGGCGAGTTTTTACTGGTCTCCTTGAGCCACTTGCGAATTAGCTTACTGGCTTGGTAAAGATTGTTCGCCTCACCCAAATCGCGACTGATAAAATTAAAGGCGCGATCGCCTTCCTGGCTCAGTCGTTCGCTCAGACAACGACACAAAAAGCGGATACCACGACCGCGACCGCCAAGCAGCAGAATTCCTTGGACTGGCTGATTGAGGTTCGCATTGAGAATTAAATTAGCATAGCCCCACAGTTGAGAGCGCATCTCCTCATGCCCCTGAAAACTCCACCAGTCAAAAGATGAGTCGGGCGCTTCAGGGTAGTAAAAATCTTCTTCGGCTACGCGAGATTCTAGCTGAGGTAACAGACGTAGCATTACCCCCTGCTGACCCAAGCTAAACCACTGGTGAGGATATAGCTGCTGCTGGCTAATTTGTTCCGATTCGATATAGGTTCCATGAACGCTATCGCAGTCACGCAAACACCAAGCCTCACCATCCCAAAAAAGCTCGGCATGTAAACGAGAAACATCTGGCAGGTCGAAGCGAATATCCCGATCGGGATTGCGACCCAGTTGATAAACCCGATTTTGGTGCAGTCGCCAGACCTTTCCCGATCGCTCTTCTAGGAACATAGTTTACTCCCCTATTCTCGATTGATAATAAACGATGCAGTAGAACCTTCTGGTATAGGTCGGTTGTTGACATTACCAACCCCAGCGACATTAACTTCTAAGGTAATTCCGCCATTGCCGTCTTTAATTCCCTCAATTTCAACTTTATTTTCACCAGGCTTAAGATCTACCATGAAAATCTTGCCGTGATTGCGAATCATCTGGTTGCTGGTATAAACCTCACCGTTAACCCTCAAGCTGACAAAATCCCCATCCTCGGCAACATTGTCCCGTAGCTGAATGGCGATCGTCGGCGCCGTAGCGACCAAATTGTTAAAACCATAACTATCAGGACGATTGCTCGAACTTCCTAGAGCCACTGTAGGCGTTGTGGTTGCTTTTGCCTGCACCTGGGGAACATTGGCTTGCGGAAGCTGGAGGTTTAAATAGGGATCGTTGGCCGTCGCCTGTGCTGGATTTTGTTTCTTAGGAGTTGCCACGGCGGTTTGTGGTTGAGTAGTTGGTGCTGCTGGGGTTGTGGCTGCCACTTCTGGCTGAGTTTGGGTTGCTGTCTGCGGTGCTGGGGGAATAGAAATTGCTGGTGGCAAAGGAATGGGGCGAGATGCTTCTGCTAGACTGGCTGCAAACTCCTGCTGCTGAGACTGTGCCTGCTGTTGCTGCCACTGCTGAAT
Source organism: Cyanobacteria bacterium P01_G01_bin.19 (assembly GCA_039181635.1). Taxonomy (GTDB): domain Bacteria; phylum Cyanobacteriota; class Cyanobacteriia; order Cyanobacteriales; family Xenococcaceae; genus Waterburya. Next base: position 10,267 of record JBCDCO010000143.1, read on the forward strand.
TTGCTGTTGTGCCTGCTGGTATTGAGCGCTTCCTGCTGGGACTAAATTAGCGATCGCGATCGCCTCGGTAATTTTTCCCGTACCCGCTTCGCTACTCGCTCGCTCGATAATTTGCTGCGACCATGTTGTCGAAAGGGATTGAGCTTCGGAACTAACCGCAACCCCCGCAGGCAGCTTTTGGGTAATAGCGATCGCCTGGGACAGCTTTTGGGATTCACCCTGACTGGCTAACAGTTTAGCTTGGGCGAGCAGCATGTTTGCCGATTGTTCTTGTTGGGGATTTACCGCCGTACTCGGAGCAACCTGGGGAACTGTTTTATCCTCCGACTTGAAATGAGAACCAATTCCCACTGCCGAAGCCAGCAAAACTCCCGCCAGGGCAACCCCTGCGATCGACCATTTTTTAGGACTCTGCCTAACAGTATCGATGCTTTCGGCACGAGTAGTATAAGTCTGTTGCTCCTTGTGCTTGAGTCGCTGGGGCGATCGATTTACTAAGCGTTGCTGCTGACGGTTCAAGCGTTCTTCTTTAGCCATTTTCTGCCTCTAGAATTTGATTTGATTGAGTAATTAAATTTAAGTTAAAGATGGTGGGAGTAGTATAGGAGTAATTTTAATTATCTATACTCGATCTATTTAGCTGGGGCAGCTGGTACATTTAGCTCACAGATTACCTGTATCGCTCCGACATTGCCTAAATAGGCAATAGGAAACTCAGGATCGAGAGTCACTTCTTTTTCATAAGGCAGACTTTCAGGAACTGTGATTCGCATAGTGTAATTTCCCGTGGGAAAACTGCTGCCATCAGCTAGGGATTTGAGCCAAATAAAACCTGGAACTTCGTCTTTTGCTTGGGCTACTAAGCTACCCGACTGAAGAATTTCTAAAGTCGAATTTCCCGCTACGTAATTTTCTGGATAGTAAAATCTAGCTGCAAAACCGCGATCTGGAACGGGTACCTCAAGCTCGTTTTTGACGTAGTTAGGACATTGAGGCACGAAAGGAAGCCCTAAATTCTCAAGTAGATTAGTTCCCTCAAACGCCAAAAGATAAGCCCCTCCCGCTACTGCTAAAGCAGCGATCGCTCCTCCCAGCAGCCATTTTCGATTTTTGTGCGGATATTGACGAATCTTTCTCGTCGCCGAAACTGCAGCTGACTGATTTGACTCCAAATCTAAGGCGATCGCATCACAGGCATCAATTAGCTGACATCCCTCTGTCTTCAGCATCTCTTCTAGCAGCTGATTCATCGACTGTGAAAAGCCCAACTCTGGCACTGCTATGGGCTGATTCCAGGGTGGATTATTGCCCAGACGTAAAGCCAGAATAGTTTTGGCTAAAGCATAAAGATCCCATTGAGGGCTAGCTGTTGCCATACCGTCTCGCTGTTCTGGGTGAGCATAGCCTGGAGTATAAATTCGCGTATATCCTAGTCGTTCGTCTGTACCGATGCTGGTTTCAACCGCATTTAGAGTACTCAAGTCGCAGGCAGACCCAAAATCGATAATTACCGTCGAACCGTCTGAGTTTCGGCGCATCAAATTGCTTGGCTTGATATCTCGATGAACAATTTTTTGGTGATGGAGTTGAGCTAAACCATCTAAGACCGACCAAAAAACTGTTTCAACTTCGGCAACACTTAAAACAGGATTTTTGCCAACGGTCAGAGCAGGCTTCGTATGACTTAGACCTGAAGGGTCTGCGCTGAGTAATCTCTGACCATCTAAGTACTTGCTATAGTTAGTCCCGTCGATCAACTCCTGAACTAAATAAAGTTTATCTTCACTCTCAAATAAAGCGTAAACTTTGGGAATGCTGTGATGACTCACTTTGTCGAGTATTTCAGCCGTTCGTTTGAAGGTGCGCCTTCTTAGCTTCTTTTCTGCATCATCACCCTTAATTATTAGTTCCAACAAAGCCCTTGATGGCTGGCGAAGATCGAAAGTATCTTTCGCGACATAAACGAGAGCAAAATTACCCCGCCCAACAAGCTGCTCTAATTGATAGCTAGCTACACTTTTTAACTTAGACCCTTGATTCATATCTCGAACCGCAAAGCAGATTGTTCATCAATAACTCAGATAATTGGCGATCAATAATAAGGCGATCGCAAATCATTTAGAAAAAAAATAATTCGATTAATCTTAGTTTTGTATCCAATATATACAGGCGATAACTATTGAAAAGTAAGTATCTATTTCTAATTCAATAACCAGCCGTATTAGTTCTGTCTGGAGATTACTTGACTTGGATCAATCAATATATGTTAAAACGCCAATTTTTTCGATCTTACTCGGTAATTTTAATGAAAATTGTTTACAATTATCACCATAGCAAAATTTTAGCTATCTCGTGTTTGATAAGATTCTGAGCACACACTTTGGTATCTATTCATACAGTTTGGTGAGTTTTATTGAGCAAAGTAGAACTGTAATACTTTGAGTTTTTTTCTGGATATTAATAGCTGCAATAGAGATATATATTAGTCATAAATTTGAAAGTAATATAAGCAAAACATTATCTAAAAAATCTCAAGCACGAAAATATTTCTGTTTGACTTTTCTTACTTTATAAAAGTACCAATTTTTCAAAATCGCTCAAAAACTGCAATGATCGAACAAACAAGTCAAAATCGCCTATTTTCCAAGCCCAGGAATTCCTCGAACAGCTTTCGACGCTGGAAGACACTTTTATTCTTATTATCCACTTCTGCACTTCTAGTTCCCAGCTTGCATCTTAGAGCCGAAATGATTAGGGGTATCGTAGAAAATTACAGTCCTCAAAATCAACAGGCTACTATTAGCTTGGGCAAGGAAGATGGTGTGGGAAAATACGACCGCGGCAAAATTAAATTAAGCAGTCTCGATAGCCCTAACGCCAAGTTTATCGGTGCGAACATTACCGTAATTAGCGTCGAAGAGAATTCAGCCGTCGTCAGTGTTCGCGAAGCTCCTGGAATACAGGTGCCGATTACGGCGGGAGCAGAGATAATCTTAGATACCGATTCGGGTTTGGCTCAACGTTCAGAAGAAGCTAAAGTAATTGCTGCACAGCAGGTTGAAGAAGCTCGCCGTCTGCAACAGCTCGAAGAAGCCCGCGCCGAACAGGCTCGCCGTCAAAGGGAAGCCGAAGAAGCCCGCGCCAAACAAGCTCGTCTTCAAAGGGAAGCTGAAGAGGCTCGGATTTTAGAAGCACGTCGCCAGCAACAAGCCGAAGCAGAGAGAATCGAACAGGCTCGTCTTCAAGCTAAACCTGAAGCAGAAGTAGAACAGACCGACGTTGCCTTAAAACCCAGTCCTCAAGAAGATGGAGTCGAATTAGAATCTGAAGACTACTGGGACTCGCAGGCAGAAGGAGCAGAGGATAGGGATACTGGCAAGCTTCCTGCAGATTATCTGTTGGCGTATACAGAAGCTAGAGAACAACCGAGTCCCGAAAGCTACTATAAATTTGCCCAAGTTCTGATTAACTATGAAATATTTGATAAAGCATCAGAATGGCTAGAAGAGGCAAAAGCGCGTTTTCCTGAGACGGTAAAAGTTAATAATCTCTATCGTTTGGTAGCCTCAGTCGAACAGGGAGATATCGAAGCAGGGCAAAAAATTCTAGCAACTACTAGTCTGCCACCAGACCCCCTGACCAAAGACTTTAAGACATACTTACATGTCAATCAGGGTCAGTGGAGCGAAGCCCTATCTATGTCCAATACCAAGACAGCAGCCAGCTATAACAACAATCTCATTGCTCTGTATTGCAGACGACCCTTCACTTTCGATCGCGACACCAATTTACCATTGGGCAACTGTCCTTTACCTCACGAATCTTTTGAGACTGCAGAAGAAGATTACAATAGCGATGAAGAATTAACGGATTTCGAGCAAAATGAGCGAAACAAACAGGCTATTGCCAAATTAGCACGGGAAGCGAACGCTACCTATCCAGAAAATCCCTATCTTCTCAACACCCTCGGTTTTATTGCCCTTCAGTCTGAAGATTATGAAACGGCATACAATTACTACCAGCAGCTATCGAAACTGCTGGCTCGTGACTCAAAGATACCGCCTCGCTTTCAAATTCTAAAAGCAAATGCCGATAAATATGCGATTAATTATGCTCAAAATTATGATTTTTTAGCCAACAGCACTGACGATCTCATATCCCAGCGTTCGGAACAAGACTCGGTAACTGATGCCATTATCATTGGTGGGGTAGGAAATACCGTAGCTGAAGTTCTGAGAGATAATGTTGGTCCCGTTGGTATTGCTGGGGGAATTTTATCTACATTCTTGAGTATGAACAGATCGCGGTCAAAAGCTCAGGGTATTGAGGAAGAACGAAATTCAGTTCTTGATCGAATGCATGAGACATTTACTGAAGATATGATTCTGGTGCCAACACCACCCCAACTTGAAGCAAGCTCATTATTAAAACTAACAACTAAGCAAACAAACCGAGAACTGGCTGC
>JBCDCO010000144.1:0-14615 GCA_039181635.1 Cyanobacteria bacterium P01_G01_bin.19
GCAGAAACTTCGTTGTTGACAATACGTTGAGCCAGTCCTTCGGCGATCGCAGTTTTACCAACTCCTGGTTCTCCGACTAGTATGGGGTTATTTTTAGTTCTTCTACCTAATATCTGTACGGCACGTTCAATTTCGGGAAATCTACCCACTACGGGATCTAACTTGCCTTCTCTAGCTAATTTTGTCAGGTTGATACTAAATTCAGCCAGCTTGGTGACTTTCTCTTTACCGCCGCCAAACCCAAACGGATTTTCTTTGGTTGAAGTTGCCGCGACTACTTCAGCTTCTCCTAGCTTTTTAATTAATTCGGTTCTCAGCTGCCTGAGATCGACATCTTGCTTAATCAAAAGCTTGGCTGCCATATTGTCAGTTTGCTTAACAATTGCCAGCAGGATATGTTCTGGGCTAATAAAGTTGCTCTTTAGCTGACGAGCTTCATTAAAAGCCTGCTCTAAAATTCTTTTGGCTTTGGGAGTAAAAGGAATATTAGCGGGGATAAATCCAGATCCTTTGCCGACGACCTCAAGAGCTACTTCTCTCGTACTGTCTAGCTCGATGCCCAGATCCTTTAATAAATTCGCTGCTTTCGATCCCCCCTCCCCAATTATCCCTAGTAAAATATGCTCTGTTCCCACGAGATTGTGTCCCGTGTTTCTAGCCTCTTCCTGAGCTAGGACAACGTTTTTAATTGCTTTTTCGTTGAAGTATTCAAACATCGTTTAAAAAACTCCTCATCTTGTTAATATTTCTTTATCTTGTTTAACTAATTTATCTTTTTTGAACCGATCGATGCAGTGGTAAAACCCGTAATTTATCTCTGCATTTTGCCCAAAAGTTTGTAATATATATATCTATTTTAGACTACATTCTATGCTCGACGAAGGCTATATCAAATATCAATGTCACTGGAAGAAAAAAAAGGCGATCGCTTCTGAAGATATTATTCAGCTAAATCAATGGCGCAAACAGCTTTACCAACTTGGTTTGATTGGAGAATACGACAACGGTATCGGTTTTGGTAATCTCAGCGTTCGTGTTCCTAATACCGACAATCTCATTATCTCTGGCACGCAAACAGGTGGAATAGCCGAACTAGCAGCCGAACACTACACCAAAGTCGTTGATTATGACTGGCAAAAAAATTATGTTGTCTGTGAAGGAGCGATTAAAGCCTCCTCTGAAACTCTTACCCACGCGGCAATCTATGAGGCTTTGCCAAATATCAATGCAGTAATTCACGTCCACAATGCTCATTTATGGCGAAAACTGCTCAATCGAATTCCAACAACCAGTCCGACTTGTGCCTACGGAACGCCAGAAATGGCAGAAGAACTAATCGAGCTATGCAGACAGCCAGAAACTCAGAAGCAAAAGATTGTGGTCATGAGCGGGCACAAAGAAGGCATAATTACCTTTGGTAACAGTTTGGCAGAGACGGGAAATGTTTTACTCAAATATTTCTACCAACTAGGAAACATTAAATAGTTTATTCTGCGATTTAACCAAAAAACCACGCTTCATTCAGAAACGTGGCGAAACATTAAACATTAGATCTAATTAGCTACAAATTTAAATTTCGGCTAAGACTTCCTTAGCGATCGCAATGGTGCGATCGACATCCTCATCGGTATGAGCTAGAGACGTAAAGCCAGCCTCAAATTGAGAAGGAGCTAGATAAACACCTCTTTCTAACATTCCGCGATGAAAACGACCAAATTTCTTTAGATCGGCAGTTTTGGCATCGTCATAGTTATGAACTTCTTTACTGGTGAAGAACATGCCAAACATCGCACTGATATTGCCGCCAGTAACTTCATGACCAGCTTCTTTTGCCGCATCTAACAAACCCTGAGAGAGTTTAGTGGTAATGCGGTCTAGCTGTTCGTAAGTACCAGGCTTGTTGAGCAATTCTAGAGTTTTGATTCCCGCAGTCATTGCCAAAGGATTACCAGATAGGGTGCCAGCTTGATACATGGGACCAGCAGGTGCGACCATCGACATGATATCCGCACGACCGCCATAAGCACCAACAGGCAGACCACCACCGATAACTTTACCTAAAGTAGTAAGGTCAGGAGTTACGCCAAATCGCTCTTGTGCGCCACCGTAAGAGATACGGAAACCAGTCATTACTTCATCAAAGACTAGCAATGCGCCATGTTCTTTAGTAATCTCCCGCAGTCCTTCCAAGAAACCAGCTTCGGGAGTAACAAATCCAGAGTTTCCAACTACGGGTTCTAAAATTACCCCTGCAATCTGGTCGGGATTTTCGGCAAATAGTTTCTTGACTGTTTCTAGATCGTTGTAGGGTGCAGTTAAGGTGTTAGCAGTAGTAGATTTAGGCACTCCAGGAGAATCGGGAAGACCGAGAGTAGCCACTCCAGATCCTGCTTTTACCAAGAACATATCTGCATGACCATGGTAGCAACCTTCAAATTTGAGGACTTTCTCTCTGCCAGTAAAAGCCCGCATCAGGCGCAAAACTGACATACAGGCTTCTGTCCCAGAGTTGACAAAACGAACCACATCAATACTGGGAACGGCGTCTATTACCATTTCTGCTAAGACGTTCTCCAAAGCACAAGGCGCACCAAAGCTAGTACCTTTTTCCAAGGCTTCGTGCAAAGCTTCGATGACGACTGGGTTAGCATGACCGCAGATTGCAGGACCCCAAGTGCCAACATAGTCTATGTATTGGTTGCCATCGACATCCCAAATATAAGCACCTTTTACTCGGTCGAATACGATGGGTTGACCCCCAACAGACTTAAACGCTCGCACGGGAGAACTAACACCACCAGGCATTAGTTTTTGAGCAGCACTAAAAATTTCTTCTGATTTAGCTGTTTTAAAGGAAGTTGTAGAAACCAATATGTTCTCCTTTAATCAAAGTGAGTGTGTAAATAGTATCTTTAGAATAAAGATATAAGTTTTTGTGAAGACGAAATAATGTCAATGACCTTTTATTATCCTACGAATGTTAGATGATAAATGGGTCATAAATATGAAGATTTTTATCTTTTGCGGAGTAAGCTATCCACCACCCAGCTTAAAGACTTCGTTCGATTTGTTCGAGAGAAGAAAACAACGTCCTTTATTTAAATTTAACTTAGAGGTTATAGAGTGAAAGGCATTGCTTATGACAAGCATGAGTAAATTCTCAATTCTTTGTCACAGTCGATCGCCCGATGCTACCAGAATTAGATAGTCTGCCTCAATCAAAGCCAAAGATGACCGAAATAGCAGCGGTGTTCTTCCGCTTAGGCGCGATCGCCTTTGGTGGTCCTGCGGCACATATAGCCATGATGGACGATGAGGTAGTAAGAAGAAAGAAGTGGATGAAGCGGGAAAATCTACTGGATTTAATTGGGGTAACTAATTTACTTCCAGGTCCCAACTCTACAGAACTGGCAATTCACATTGGCTATGAACAAGGTGGCTGGCGTGGTCTATTCGTAGCGGGAAGCTGCTTTATTCTGCCTGCAATGACAATTGTTTGGCTGCTAGCGGTATTGTACGTACGCTGGCAAACCTTACCCCAACTATCCTGGTTGATGTATGGAATTAAGCCCATTGTGATAGCAATCGTACTCAAAGCTCTCTGGAAACTTGGTAATAAGGCTATTAAAGGGACTTCTACTATTATCGTGGCAATTATCGCGATCGCTGGTTACGCTGCCAGATTTAACGAGGTTTTGCTGCTGTTACTGTTAGGGTTTTCCGTAATGCTAATCGAGAATTGGCAAACAAATCGAACTAGCAACAGCGGTTTTTTCTTACCTTTATCGGGCATGTTGGCACAGGTAGGAGGAACAACGACTGCTCTGGTTTCAGTTACCTGGGGAAGCGTATTTCTCTTTTTTCTCAAAATTGGCTGCGTGCTTTATGGTAGCGGCTATGTATTACTGGCATTTTTACAGCGGGATTTAGTTGAGGGTAATCAGTGGCTTACCTCACAACAGCTATTAGATGCCGTCGCGATCGGACAAATTACCCCAGGACCAGTTTTAACTACTGCTACCTTTGTCGGCTACTTATTGGCTGGCAACATGGGCGCGATCGCAGGTACGGTAGGAATATTTTTGCCTGCTTTCTTACTGGTAGGAATAGTTAACCCCTGGGTTGGCAAGCTGCGTCGTTCTACCTGGGCAAAAGGCTTTCTGGATGGCGTAAATGCAGCATCATTGGGACTGATGGCGGGAGTTACCTTTACCCTCGGACGTACTGCCTTGGTTGATTGGTTGACAATAGTTCTAGCTATATTCAGCGTGATCGCTGTTTTTCGCTTTAAGGTCAGTCCAATCTGGTTGGTTATTGCAGGAGGCGCGATCGGCTTTGCCTCTCACATCTTAGGATTTATTAATTGAGAGTTAATTACTACAAGTGCGATCGCTAGTTAGATCGTCATTATCGTTAAATTTTTACAGGATTTTGTTTGCAAAAAGGCATGAAAATAATATGCTTTTAAGTATTGCAAAGCGTCTACTTTCTGACAGTTGCTCAGTTTAAACCTATGGCAATCATCAACGCACAACAACAGCAGACTATTCATAGAAATTTTTCTCTGGTAGTGGAATTTCTAGATCGCAAGTTTAGTAGAAGCCAAATACATCTTCAGGAAGTTCCAAGTTATATCTATAAAGGAAGAAAAGCGAAACTAGAAGTAACAGTCTTTTCTAATCCTCAAATCGGCAAAGTAGATATAAGACTAATCAAGCTAAAAAATTATGATCGCGAACCTGCTTTTGAATGCAGCTACGATTTATCTGGTCTTTCAATGGGTAATTTTACAAGGCACATTGACGATCTAATATTAAAGCTAAACTGAGAATTGGTTAAATTGAAGTTTGGACTGTCAGATCTAGTAATTCACATCTTAATTTCTTGACTGTTTTCTCTGCATCAAAATTATTGATTATTGTAGTATTATATATTTCTCGTGACTTTGTGAGTAAAACTTTTTAAGAAAATAAACGAGCGCGAATCTCACTCAGATTGTTAGGTTGAATATCTTCTAGAACAACTATTTCTATTGGAAATAAAAGAACAGCATTATTTGCTAACCGCGCTTTAATTCTTTTCTATCCAACCTTTGGCTACCATCTCTTCTGCCAACAACTTCGGAGAGACAATCAACACATTCTCTACTTGCTTACCATACAAAAAACCAAAATCTTTTTTATCTCCAGTTAGTAAATGAGTACATTTCTGCGCGATCGCGCCACCTAGTATTGGTGTATCTTTTGGTTTAAGTTCTACTGGTACTTTCTTAAATTTAGTTAAAAAAGCCGTAATTGTTTTGACTACATGCGGGCATAGCCCTTTGTGACTTTAAAAAAGTTTAAAGTGTTCTATGAAAACAGGATTTAGTCTCACTACTAATTCTCTTTCGTCAAACAAACTCAACAGCTTCATAGGTGACGCGTAGCGAAGCGACGTTAAAAACAAGTATTTACTATTCACTACTCAATATTTTAGCTAGTTGCTGACAGGATTCTTCGATTTTCGCAATACTACCAGGATTCACCAGACCAAAATAGTCAAACACGTAGACGCGATCGCTTTGAGTTGCTTGAAGTTCTTGCCAAAAAGGTTCGGCTTTGAGTTGTTCTTCGATGCCTTCTCGTCCAGGATCGACAAGCAAAATTGTTTCTGGATTGGCTGTTAATACCTTTTCTGCCGAGAGAGTTACATAACCGCCAAACTCTGAATTTCCCTGCAAGTCAGCCACCAAATTCTTAGCTTGAAACTTAGTCAATAAATCTCCCGCCCAACTATTTTTATTGGGGGCTAAAATCGGCTGACGACTAACTAAAACTAAAGTAGAAGTAGCGGTATTAAGCTCTTCAGGAATAAAGGTTTGATATCGTTCTAGCAGTGGTTGAGGATCGGCAGATATGGCATTTGCTAGAGTTATTGTGGTTTCCTCTAGGGCTTGCCAACTATTAACATCAGTGGCGATGGTTTGAATGCCCAATTCTTCGAGTTTGTTTAAAGTGCGATCGCTAAATCCCTCTGCACCAATTACTAAATCTGGTTCGAGCGCTACAATCTTTTCTAGATCGGGAGGCGTACGTCCTTGGCTGACGGTGGGTAAATCCTGAAATCGCGGATCTTCTGCGAGTAAACGACTACCAGAGATACCCACTAATTTATTCGGATCTAACTGATGAATAATATCTGAAGTCAAGGAAGTAAGAGTAACTACTCGTTCCACCTGGGATATATTCGCTTGTGCGTTAATAATTTGGTCATCATTATTATTAACTGAAGCTTCAGCTTTAACATTACCTGGATTACAGGCAATTAATAATAATAAGAGCGATAAAGCGCAGGTTTTAAAATTTACAAAATGCTGGTTCATGATGACTATTTAATCAGTTAGGACAGTTAGAGCAGTTAGAGCAGTTAGGGCAGTTAGGACAAACTAAAAACGGACTCGAATACTGCCAGCGACATTAAAGGCGGGTTGGGTAAAACGATTTAGATCTTCATCGTCGTCGGTTAAACCTTCCACATCCGACCAGCGAAAATACTGTTCGTTAAAGATATTAAATAGACCTAAATTCAGAGACACATTTTGGGAAATGTTGTAGTAGTTTATCCAGTCGAGAGTGAAGTAACCATCAGGGCGAAATAAATCTGCTTCCCCACCTTGTCCACCTATGGCAGATACATCTTCGTCATCAACCCTGGTTTTGTCGCCCACAATCGTGCCGATTAATTCCGAACCCCAACGATTTTCGGAAGCTCGATAGCGAACACCAATAATGGCTTCGAGGGGATTGACTGAATTTAGAGCAACAGAATCATCTCCCGAAGTATTATTACCTTCTGCCCAAGCAATGCTACCCAAAATACTTAGACCAGATTGTTTGGAATTGAAAAAATATTCTGCTTTAGCTTCCACACCATAGATTTCTGCCTGTTCGATATTCTGATTCTGGAATTGGCTAAAACCATCACTAGTGCGAGTGCCCGTCCGAACGGTGTCGATAAAATTATCATAATCGTTATAAAAGCCTGCCAAACTAAAATCCACACGGGATAGTTCACCCCGTAAACCGACTTCAAAACTATCGGTAGTTTCTGGCTCTAAATTGGCGTTAGGCAATACAGTGTAGCCAAAGGCAAAATTAGTAAAACCGATATTGGCATCATCATAGGGAGGACTGCGGAAACCTCTAGCATACTGAGCATAGAGGGATAAATCTTCAGTGGGTTTATAAACTACGCCAATCTTGGGGGAAAATGCCGACTCGTCAATGTCTTCGACTTCAAAATTATCGACGTTAATACGGGCAAAATCTTCATCTTCGTCGGCATTGAGACTGTAATAGTCCCAGCGTATCCCTGGAATCAAACTAACTTTACCTAGTTCGATCTCATCCTGTACGTAGATTGCAGCACGGAGAGTAGAAGTATCGGGGAAAGTTTTATTGGGAAATTCTTCACCAATGACAAACTTACTGATACTACCGTCAATTAAATTTATCAAAGTATTATCCCTCGGTCGGGAAGTATCGGTATTAAACACTTCAAAGCCATAAACCAAGCGATGATCGATCTTACCCGTAGTAAAATCACTCTGAAACTGAACATCGCCCCCAAATACATCTTGGTCGAAAGAATTGACCTCATCGCGAATTATGGGGGTAATGGTTGGCGCACCCATTGGGTTGATTTCCTGCTGAACTCCAGTGGAAAGCTTATCTTCTTCAATTTGCGCGTCTTGATAGTAAAGATTGACCTTCGCTGCCTGTAACCAACCATTATCGGGATTGTCGTAATCGTAATTGAGACTAATACGACGACGTTCTCTTGTATCTTCTGCCTGTACGTCTTCTCGGTTAAAAAAGACTAAAAACGGCGGATTGCTGACATCAAATGGGGTGCTACCAATATCGCTCAGGACATCGGTATCAGTCTCGCTGTTAAACAGTTCCCCCGTGAGTTTAATACTATTATTATCGTTAATGTTGTAAACAACCTTACCTGTCAAAGTATTGTCTTGAATATCTTGGGGGTTGGGACGAGCCGTACCAACATTTTTAAACTCATCACCATTAAAAGTCGTAAAGACAAAAGAAGTCTGAACCTCTCCTGTTTTATCTTCCGCAGCAATTACTCCAGTAGCAGTGATACCCTCATCACTACTATCATAGGTGGTCTTGAGGCTAGTATAGAGGGAGTTATCAAAAGTATTTAAGTAGTCTTCAGGGTCTTTGGTAATAAAAGAAACCACCCCACCGATCGCATCACTACCATACAATGCAGATGCAGGTCCTTTAATAATTTCTACCCGTTCGATTGTCTCTAGATCGAAAAAGTCTCGTCCCCGCCCGACAAAATTATCGGGAATCCTAACCCCATCAACCAGTAGCAATACCCGATTGCCATCAATCCCCCGAATATTAAAATCTTGGTTGCCAAAACGGTTGGGACTTCTGCCTACAGATACTCCAGGTTCGTAACGAGTCAAATCCCCAATATCTCTGATTAGCTGTCGATCTATTTGTTCGGAATCTATAATCGAAATTGAACTAGCCGAATCCAATAGAGGACGGGGAGTACGAGTACCCGTGACGGTAATATTAATTCTAGTCTCTTCGTCAATTTCTAAATTACTTTGGGCTAATGCTTCTGGAGTGATACTTAAAACTAAATCTTGATTATTATCTATAACTTTCGCTGTAGGAGTTTGCTTGTCTCCTTTAAAGATCAAACGAATCATGGTCTCATCAAGCTGCTGGGCGGTAATTTGAGTAATACCTGGGACGGGATTAGGTTCCTCAAAGTTACTTGCTGGTAAAGCCAGAATTGCATCGGGAATCTCGACTATTAAGTTGTTTCCTTCAGGCATTATTAACGGTACTAATTTTTGTCCCGTGGCAGTTCTCAAAATAACTTCCAACTTACCATTAGCCTGGTTTATGTCGATTCCAGTCACTTCGGCGATATTATCCTGAACCAATAGATCTTCCGTCGCAGTAGATAAAGTATTCTCAATAGTTGTAACCGATTCCGCCATTGCAGGCGCGATCGCCGTGATAGATAAAATGACGCTGAATTTAATTAGATAAATGCTTAGTTTATTAGTTTTCATAATTAGTTGTTAGTTGTTAGTTGTTAGTCGTTAGTCGTTAGTCGTTAGTTGTTAGTTGTTAGTTGTTAGTCGTTAGTCGTTAGTTGTTAGTTATTTACTTGCTACTTGTGAGACAGTCCGTTGCGGAGGTTCCCTCCGTTGTAGGAACTGTCGAACCCGAAGGGCTACTTGCTACCTGCCCTCACTGTTCTAACTGCCCTAACTGCCCTAACTGCTACTTGCTGCAAGAGGGCAAATTTGCTGACCAACTGGAGTATCAACAATTGCTACCTCTACGCCAAATACTTCTGCCAAGTTTTCGGAAGTTAAAACAGCGGCGGTATTTCCTACGCTGTAGAGTTGTCCTTGCTTGAGCAACGCCAGGCGATCGCTGTAGCGGACTGCTAAATTGATTTCATGGAGTACGGTAATGATGGTCAAGCCTTGCTGATTGAGTTTTTTGAGTAATTCCAATAGCTGTAATTGATAATTAATATCAAGGTAGGTAGTGGGTTCGTCTAGCAAGAGAATCTTGGGATCTTGAGCTAAAGCTAGGGCTAAAAATGCCCGTTGTCGTTCTCCTCCCGATAGCTGACTGACGGGACGATCTTTTAATGACTCCAGTTGAGTCTGACTAATAGCCTCCGCAACATAATCGCGATCGCGTTTATCTAATTCCCACTGATACCAAGATTGATAGGGTGTTCTACCCAAACCGACCAATTGTTCTACCGTCAAACCTTGGGGAATAGATTGCTGTTGAGGTAAAATCGCCATCTGTCGGGCAACTGCTTGGGGTGGTAGCTGCTGAATTGCCTTGCCATCGAGTAAAACTTTACCCTTCATAGGCTTAATCAGACGACACAGCAGCTTAAGCAGAGTAGATTTACCAGAACCATTTGCCCCCAGAATACTCAGCCACTCTCCCGATCTGAGAGTTAGATCGATTTGCTGGACTGCTATTTTATCCTGATAACCCCCGCTGAGGTTTTGACTTAGTAAAGGCATAATTTCAGTTAGGGCAGTTAGAGCAGTTAGAGCAGTTAGAGCAGTTAGAGCAGTTAGAGCAATAATATGAAAGCGAATAATAGTGTTGCATATCAAAAAGCTTATGGTTTTGCGAATAGGATAGTGAAAGCGTATAGATATTTGACAGAACAGAAACAGGAATATGTTTTGAGCAAGCAGTTATTGAGATCGGGAACTAGGCGAGGGCTAATGCCCTCCAGTCGTCGAAGACGACGATCTGCGCATACGCGCTGCGGAGCGAATTTAGCAGAGGCTAATGGAGCGGTTTCTAAAGCTGATTTTAGAAATAAGGTGGCGATCGCGTATAAAGAAATTCTTGAATCCAGATATTGACTAAGTTTGTTGAAAGACAACGAATACATCGACCATAAAGCTTATCAAAGTATGGAAGCAGATGCGGAAGAAATAACTAGAATACTTTATTCAATATTGAGAACAAGCAAGAAAACATAAAGTAAATCAAAACGGCTCTCACTGTCCTTACTGTCCTTACTGTCCTTACTGCCCTAACTGCCTTTTCGCCGATAGAGCAACCAGACAAACAAAGGAGAACCGAGCAAAGCGGTTACTACTCCTACGGGTAATTCCACTGAACCCAAACGAGCTAGTAAGTCGGCGATGGAGAGCACTAAAGCACCTCCTACCGCAGATAAAGGAATGAGCAACCGATAGTCGCTACTGTTTAAAAGAAACCGAATACCATGAGGAACAAGCAAACCGACAAAACCGATTAACCCCGCAATACTTACAGCACTAGCAGCCAGCAAAGTTGCAATGCCCCCAATTAGTAAGCGCGATCGCCCTAAGGAAATTCCCAGTCCCACTGCCAAATCGTCACCTAGATTAAGTACATTCAAGGATTTGGCAAGTAAACAAGCGATGATTAAAGCAATCAGGACATAAGGAGCAGATATCCTTAATTCCGACCACCCTCGACCATTAAGACTACCTACTAGCCAGTTGAGAGCTTGTTGAATCCGTCCATCATCTGCCCTTAGCAGTAAAGTAGTTTGGACTGCCCCAAATAAAGAGGATATGGCTACTCCCGCCAGAATTAGTCTTTCTACCCCAAACCCGTTGCCCGTTCGTCCCAGAAAATAAACCAAGGTCGTAGTCAATACCGCTCCAATCCAAGCAGCCAGGGGAATTAAAGACAAAAAAGCATTTAAAGTAATCAGACATACTACCACCAAGCCCGCTCCTGCAGATATACCTAAGAGGAACGGAGTAGCCAAAGGATTGCGTAACATTCCCTGAAGTAATGCCCCAGAAGTTCCCAAAGCTGCCCCAACGGTAAGCGCTGCGAGTACTCTGGGTAGGCGCAATTGCCAGACAATAACTTGATTGGTTTTAGTTCCCTGATGCCACAAAGCTTGCCAAAGCTCGTTCAGACTAAGATCGACTGAACCTATGACTAGAGAAATAATTATTGTGCCTAGTAAAGCTAAACAGATAAAAATAACAGTTACAATATTGCTCTGAGATAATATCCTTGCAGGTTCTTTATTGTCAGGTGGTGGCTTTTGTCGAGCCAGAGAATGTTTCTCAGAAATATACTTCATTGATAATTAATTCAAATAATTCAGACCGCATTTAATGGTCAACGAAACAACAAGGCTTAATTAAGAACTTAAAAACAATTATCAGCTAAATAGAACTGTTCTAACTGCCCTAACTGTTCTAACTGCCCCAACTGTCTTCACTGTTCCCTGTCTGCTGCGATCGCCATTTTTGCCCCAGGAACTTGACGCAAGCGATCCATTACCTTGACCACTGTGCCATGTTCTACTTTAGTATCGGCATTAATAATTACTACCGACTCGGAGTCTGGGGCAATCTTCTCGCTCAACGCACCTTTAAGATTTTCTAACTCAATTGGCTGACGATCTAAAAACATTTTGCCATCGGGTTCGATGGTGATATTTAACTGTACCGTCTGTTTGGTTTCTGCGGTTTGTGCAGAGGGCAAATCAACAGGTAATCCTTTTAAGCGCGTCAGAAACAGACTAGAGATAATAAAAAACGCCAAAATTGAGAAAATCACGTCAATCATCGGCAGAATATTAATTTCAAAGGTATCTTCCGCCTCACTTATGGGTCGCATATTCTTTTCTCCTCTGATGATAACGACGATTGAACAGTTCTAATTGACCGCCTAGTTCTTGAATAAAGGCTAATTCTCGTAGGTATAAACCGCGAAATGTATTGGCAAACAATAAAGTAAAGATTGCTACTACCAATCCCATCACCGTAGAAATCAAAGCTTCGCTTAATCCTCCCGTAACTCCAGTAGTATTAGCAGCAGCACTACCTAAATCCATCGCTGCAAAAGATTGAATCAAACCCAGAATTGTTCCTAATAACCCTAGTAAAGGAGAAGCGGTAATGATCGTTTGAAACCAAGTACCGAATCTTCTCAACACTGGAATCTCTGCCTGTACCCCACTATCTAATGCCAAGCGAAACTCCGCAGGTGTTGGTTCTTCTAGTTCCATTGCTTCTAAAAATATCCTGGCAATGGGCAACTGAGCATTTTGCTTGAGTTTATTAATCGCAGCAAAGCGATCGCTTCGATATAGAGACAATACTTCTTTAACGATTTTTCTTTGCTTATTTTTGACTCGCCACCAAAAAATTATCCGTTCAATAATTAGGGCGATCGCCAGCAAAGAAAATCCCAGCAAAGGAATACTGACTATTCCCCCTGCCGTCCAGAGGTTATCGATTGACATAAAAAATACCCTTTTAACTGATAATAATTTTCATTACTTGCTTTCAAACGTTACCACATTTGATCAGTAATTACACGCAATTAAACTTTAAGGTTTTGTTACAGCATCGAACAAAATCTAAATTCCTAGAAAAAGTAAAATTTGACAATAAAAACTTTCAACAAATTCCAATGGTGATATTCTGATTGATAGTAATAAGTCTTATTAGATAAACTAAGACAAGCTAAAGGCTATAAAAAGAATATATACGAGTATTTATTTGACTGCGATCGCTTATATAGGAATGTGTTCCTCAAAGGTATGTGCAAAGCTATCCCTTTGAGGAACACACTAGAATAATGTCGACACGGGATCTCATCACTCTAAAAGTAGAAGCGAATAAATAACGATAAATGTTAAACGTTAAACGAAATGACTAACTCTCAATTTTGTATCCAACAACGCCAGAAAGAACAACGGCGACTTAACAAACTACTGATCGCTGGGTTTGTCGGTTCGACAGCAGTCCACGGCATCATAGCTTATGCTTTACTCCGTTGGTCGTTCGAGCCGCCCAAACAGGCAGAAGAACCGATAGAAATGATATTGGTCGATAAACCCAAGCCAAAAGTCGAATCGAAACCTGTAGTAGAACCAAAGCCGAAACCCATACAGCCACCAGAACCTGTTAAAGCGCAAACACCACCGCCACCAGTAAAGCCACCCGAACCCGTTAAAGCGCAGACTGCACCACCAAAACCAATTATGACGGATCCGACTCCCGCACCATCACAGCCAATAGTTTCCGCACCCATTGAAAATACAGGACAATCTTCTGCATTGAGCAGCAGTTTTTCAGCACCGAACAGCTCGGTTGCTGCTGCTTCTAGTAGCGCTAGCAGCAGGGGTAGACCAGGTGCTTTGGGTTCGGCGATCGCAGCAAATAGTGCGCCACCCCGCCCAGAAGCAAATGATGGAGGTGAAGAGGGAATTAGCTGTGTCAGTAACTGCGAACCAGAGTACCCTGCTACCCTAAAAGGCAGTGAAGGCAGTGCAGAAGTAAAACTAACCGTCAATCCTAATGGTAAAGTTGTTGGTGCAGAACTAAGCGCTCCCAACAGCAACTCCAGTATAAATCGACAGGCATTATTGGCAGCTAGGAAAATGCAGTTTAGTTCACCTGGCAATAGCAGTGCAGCAGTACGAGTCAGTATTGATTTTACCGTCGAAGGTTCAGAATATGATCGCACTCGTCGTGAAGCACAGAGGAGGCGAGAACGAGCAGCTAGAGAAAGGCAAGAGCAAGAAGCAGCCCGACAACGACAACTAGAACAAGAAAGACAGGCGAGACAGGAACAATTGGAAAGAGAAAGACAAGCTCGTCAACGACAAGAGCAGTTGCAACAGCAGCAACAGCAAGAAGTAACACCACCTCCAGCAAATACTCAACCCGCACCCGAACCTCAACCCGCTCTTTCACCAGAAGAACTAGATGCAGAAAGATTGAGGAAGTTTAGAGAACGAATTGAGAGTTACCAGTAATCATTGAACATTTAGCATTAAACATTTATCAAGTCCTAGTTCGTAATTCTTAGGGTGGGCAAATAGATCGACCACAAAGCAAATTCTATTTAAGTTTATATTGCCCACCAATTCAAAATAAACACAAATCAAAATAAGCACAAAATAAGCAGAATTAATTTAAGAATGATTGGATATCATAATCGGTCAGGGAAATTAATAATCACGATCGCGGTCGCCTTGAACATCGGATTGGTTAATAATAATAA
>JBCDCO010000145.1:0-14606 GCA_039181635.1 Cyanobacteria bacterium P01_G01_bin.19
GCATTAGCCAGTAAGTTGATTAGAACCTGTCTTAGTTTTTGTTCGTCGGTTTGGATATATTGGGGAAACTTATTATTATGCTGGATGACAAAATCTAAATTTTTCGCTTTAGCTTTTAGATTTAGCATTTCTTCGATTCCTTTGAGCATTCTTTTCAAATCGAAGTTATTTTTTTCCAGAGTCAATCGTCCTGCTTCTATTTTGGAAACTTCCAAAACATCATTAATCAACGCCATGAGATGCTCTCCACTGTGGCTGATGATGCGTAGCTGTTCTTGATGCTCGGCGTTGAGGGTTTTATCTCGCTGCATCAGCTGAACAAAGCCCAAAATAGCATTCATCGGGGTTCTTAGCTCGTGGGTAATTTGAGAAAAGAAAATGTTCTTGGCGTTATTGGCTGCTTTGGCTTCTTGTAGTGCCGTTGCCAATTCTATGGTGCGGGATGCAACCTGAGTTTCGAGATTTTTTTGCAGATTTCTCAGCTGAAGATGGGTTTTGACCCGAGCGATGACTTCTTTGATCTGAAATGGCTTGGTGATGTAGTCTACCCCCCCCACGCTAAAAGCATTCACCTTGTTGAGCACTTCATTTAAAGCACTCATAAAAATTACGGGTATCGAACTAGTTGCCTGATCTTCTTTGAGACGAAGACAAACTTCATAGCCATCCATTTCGGGCATATTGATATCTAATAAAATCAGATCCGCCCAACCAGTTTTGGCGATCGCAACTGCTGTATGTCCCTGTTCTACCGAACGCACGCGGTATCCTCTTTTGGTCAAAATCCGCGATAGCAGATCCAGGTTTTCCAAGACATCATCGACAATAAGAATATTATCTTGACTGGTAGATAAGAGATCCGACATAAGCGTCACTTACAAACAACAATTCCGCAGGACACCATCTTAACTTCAGATTGTTATATTTTGTATCGCAAATGGCAAGGAATAGGCACTCAACGCGAGTAACATAAGCCTATTTATTTAATTATTAATTTTTCAAACCAGGTAATAAAGCGATCGCCCAGTGCGGATAAGGAATATTCTGTTTCTGCCTGCTGACGGCAGCTCAAACGATTTATACTGTCGATTGAAGCGATCGCTTCTTCCAAACCAGTAATGCTGTCTGGCTCGACTAAAAAGCCAGTGCGACCGTGTTTGACAATTTCGCTAGGACCGCCTCGATTATAGGCAATGACTGGCACGCCACAGGCTAAGGCTTCAATTGCCACATTGCCAAAAGCCTCGATCCAACGAGGGGTCATGAGTAATGCGCGACATCTACCCAGTTCTTGCTGCAATTCTTTCGTTTCCAAAAATCCTCGATATTCTATGGGTGCATCGGGGAAATCGCGACCGATTTGTGTCCAGTATTGTTCGTCCTGTATTTTGCCGTATATTTTCAACGGTGTTCCCGTTCTGTTTGCCGCTGCCACTGCATCTTCTAAAGCTTTTTCGGGGGCAATTCGACCCAGCCAAGCCAAGCTTTCTTGGGGAGAATTATTAAACTCATAGAGGCTTAGGTCGATCGCACTGCTTAAAATTTCACAGCGATCGCCAAAGGGAAATGTATTTGCTTGAGATTTAGTATAAACACCAAAAATTCCTGGATAGCGATCGATTGTTTGATTCATAATGCGATCGGTGAGCGTCGTCATCGATCCCATACTGATAAAATGAGCGATTTTAGTGGTAAAAAAAGGAGTTAGGTAAAATGGCAGCCAGTCAAAAGCAAAATTTACCAGCAGATCGTAATTCTGCTGTACCTGACGAGCATAGTCCCACATATTAGCCAGCACCGCATCATCAGGTAGACAAGCAGGAACGTCGCGAGTCTGAGTTTGCACGGGAATTTGTACTTTGCCAGGGATACCAATTACTTTTACCCCTTGTAACCACGAACCCTCTGGGGCAACTACTTCCACTTTATGCCCTCTCTGGAATAGTTCTTGAGCTACATTTTGTACTGTTAACTCTACTCCTCCACCCTGTCCCGAACCGAGAGAACCGACAGGAGTAGACAAAAAGAGAATTTTTAACATGATCTATAGTTGTTTGACAGCACTGATGTTGGAGAAGACATAGAGAACTCTAAGAGTTCTTCCCCAATTTTCTACTTTCCCATATCTTTAGCTCAATTACACCTGTCTGCCGATTTGCGTTCTTTTAATTATTTCTTTTTTTGTGTTCGATTGATGCTATGGGAATCGACATTTGTTTGAATTGTTCCAAAGCCCATTGAGCTGTTTGTTGCACTTCTTGGTCAGAATCTTCGGTCATTTTTAATAGATGAGCCGTGATTAAAGACATTGACCGATACAAAGTAGTTAGATCTTGAATGGCGTTTTTGCGTATCTCGACTTTTTCATCTTCTAAAGAAGTCAGTAATATCTCATTGATAGTTTCCAGGCTGTGACTGGCTATTCGAGTAATGGCATCTAAAATTAGATTTTTCTCTAAGGAATTTACTTTGGGGATAGTCTTAACCAAGGGTTCTACTGCCCTAAAGTCGTTAGTTTGCCCCAGTTCCCAGATAGCTTTTCTTCGCAGCTCTTTTTGTTTAGTTCCTGTTGCAAAGCTGCTATTTTGCTCCAAATCTTGGATTAATTCATAAACAACATCAATCTCGGTAGTAGTAGAAGTTACTATGGTTAACTTCCCCATAATATCTGAGTCGACAACAGGCTCTGGTCTCCAATTCGGGTCGATTACGGTATCTGATGTTGAAATTGTTATCTTTGGTTTATTACTGCGATTTGACTGAAGTTTAGCCGATCGTTCGGTAATAGTTAATTCGCCATTTCTCCTATTGTCTGAGCTGAGGTTAGAATTGCTAGGCGATCTGACTGAATTTTTAAGGTCGTTTGATTTTAAATTGCTGTTATATTCATTTTTATTTTCTTTGATCGGCTTTTCCTTTTTAAATAACATTGCTAGAACGGTTAGAAATAAAGCTGAGGTTGCCGCCATTCCCAATATAGATAAATATCTATTTTTATTATTTGAAGATTCTAGTCGATTATTTACCTGTGATAACTTTAGTTGATGGCTCGACATCCTTATCTGGCTATCATTAGACAGGACTTCTACTCTGGGAAGACTAACATTGCTGCCATTCCTACCGATTACAACAGCGTCGCTATTAGAGTTGGTCGATAAGCCAAATATCATAAAAGTAAAAAAAATAGGAGCGTGTCGTAAATCGATCATGATTTCAAATTGTTATCTTAAAAAAAATTGATTTATAATCCTTTTCAATAGCTTTAAATACAGGAACATTCCCGCACTTTTTTTTATCGATTTTGCTATTTAAAACTAACAAATAAATTGCTATTGTAAATCAAAGAACAAATAAAATCTTCTTTTGTATTTCAGCTTGAGGTGACCTCTAGCACCTCTTTATGTAAAGAGATTAAAGATCGATACGTTCGATAAAAAACTATAAAATGTCTTATAAAATCCTAGCATTCAAACCAGACTAAATTTGATTTAACTTCAAATTCACCAAAAGTTTACCTTTCCGAACAATGATTGTTTTGCTTACTCGTCTACGCCTAATTCAAACTATATCTAAAATGAGCTTAAAATAGAGTACCAACTAATATTACCAAACCAAAATCAACAGGAGTATAAGTACATTGACAGATAGATTGAAGCCATCTCCTCAATTACCCAAACTACCCACATCAGCGATCGAACCAGATCGCAGTCTACAAGCTACCAGTCAGAGGTGGTTTGAATACCCAGTTAAAGCCCAACCTCATCATACAGACTATGCAGGAATTGTCTGGCATGGTACCTATTTAACCTGGATGGAAGAGGCAAGGGTAGAATATTTGCGTTCGATTGGAATTGAGTTTGCCGACCTAGTAGCGTTAGGCTGCGATTTACCCGTTGTCGAACTTTCTTTGAGATATCATTTGCCCGTCCGTCTTGGCGCATCAGCAATCGTCAAAGCTCGTTTGCTCGATACCAAAGGAGTTCGGATTAATTGGGACTATGAAATCCAATCTTATGATGGCAAGGAACTATTTGTTACGGGAAAAGTTGTTTTGGTGGGGGTAGACCGAGAAAAGGGCAAGATTATGCGCCAGCTACCCCCAGTAATGCAGGATGCTTTAATCAAGCACATCAGGGCACAGTAGGAATTAATTTAAAGACGGATTAAGGTGACGGCAATGTTGCCGCCAAAACAAACATCGACATCTGTTCCAGGAGTGCGATCGCGATCGCCATATTTTCCCTGATAATGATACATGTTACCTTCGACGCGAAAATCAACTGGAAGAGGATCGATGCTAGGCTGACAGAGAATAATTTCTGGTTCTGGCTGTTCTGGTTCGAGATGGGGCAAATTGACGTTCCAAAAGCTTCCAGGAGGTAGAGGACGAGACAACAAGTCATCTATTACTCGACTTGTCCAACGACTGGCTATATCCCAATCGATTGTCAAAGGTCTTTTGATCCAATGGGAGATCGCAATCCCAGGAATGCCATGAATGGCTGCTTCTCTAACTGCTGCCACCGTACCTGAGATATATACGTCAGTACCTAAATTTCCTCCTGCATTAATTCCCGATAAGACCAACTTTGTACTGGTGGCTATTTTATTAATCGCCAAGCGGGTGCAGTCTGCGGGACTACCATCTAAAGCATATTCACGCTTATTTCTCTGCTTTAGCTCTATTCCTTTGTGCGTCGTTACCTGATGCCCACATCCAGAATACTGCTGATTTGGCGCCACAATAATTGTATCTCCACTAACTGCCTGTTGCAGTGCGCGAATACCTGGAGCATCAATACCGTCGTCGTTAGTCAAGATAATTGTCATCTAAACGCTGATAATCTTATTGGACTATAAATTCTCATCCCTCAGGATGATGTACAACTCGATAAAACATAGCCAAACTTACTCAATTCTTTAGAATCTAACGAGTCTTAGATAAATCTATTGACCCAGGTAGGCTTCTAGCACAGATTCATTATTTTGAATTTCTGTTGGTGTCCCCTCTGCTAAATTAGCTCCCTCCGCTAAAACCCAAACGCGATCGCAAAGGCTCATAATCACGTCCATGTTGTGTTCGATTACCAAAAAAGAAATTCCCTGGCGATTCCACTCGACAATATGTTCGCAAATGCGATCGATTAGAGCAGGGTTTACTCCTGCTGCGGGTTCGTCCAATAGAATTAGTTTGGGATTGGTCATTAAAGTACGAGCCATCTCTAAAAGTTTTCTTTGCCCGCCAGATAAAGCACCCGCATAGTCATGAGCTTTGTCGGCAAGTCCCACAGATTCTAAGATGCTTGTTGCCTTTTCTCTATTAGCTTTTTCTTCTCTGCGTAATTTATCTTGCTGAAACCAAACCTTAAAAAAATTTTCCCCTGTTTGATTGGGAGTTGCCAACATCATATTTTCCAAAACAGACAGGCGAGAGAGGACTCTAGCTACCTGAAAAGTGCGAATAAATCCCTTTGTAGCAATCTGATAGGGTGGCAAATGATGGATGGGCTGATTTTCGAAAAGAATGCTGCCGCTGTCGGCTTTCAAAAAATTAGAGAGCAAATTAAATAAAGTCGTCTTTCCCGCACCATTAGGACCGATCAACCCCGTAATACTACCGCGATTGACTTCTATATCAGCCTCGTTTACTGCTTTGATGCCGCCAAAACTTTTAGATAATCCAGTCGCCTTGAGTAATATGTCTGTTTGCTGCACTATTTTTGCAAGTTTATATTTTTAACTAATTTATCTAAAAAATAGCAAAAAAAATCATATCTATAACTCAAGCTGAAGCAATTGCCAGCAATTCCCAATCGACAGGAATGACAAATAACTAAGTGTCCCGCACACATAGCACATCTTAATAAAGAAAAATTAAGGTAGTACAAGAATGGATCTAATCTTACGTTTTTCAATGACTCAGCTAAAACCAGAGCATCAATCTTCTTGCTTGAGTTCGGAATCATCAAATGAGTTAAAGTCTCATATTTCTCCCTGGGTAGCAAAATTGCTATATCCCATAGGATGCTATTTGGTTTTACCGCTGTTTTTTAGCAAGATTAAAATCAGCGGTCAGGAAAATATTCCGCTCGATGGACCCGTGATAGTTGCTCCAACTCATCGTTCTCGTTGGGATGCTTTTATCGTTCCCTATGCCGTAGGAAGACTAGCCAGTGGCAGAGATTTACGCTTTATGGTTTCTGCTAATGAGGTAAAAGGGATACAAGGCTGGGTAATTCGTCGCATGGGGGGGTTTCCTGTCGATACTGATCGCCCTCAATTAGATAGTATTCGACACAGTGTCGAGCTTCTCAAACAAAATCCTGAAATGCTGGTAATTTTTCCCGAGGGAGGGATTTTTCACGACCGTCAAATTCATCCCCTCAAACGAGGCGTAGCAGCGATCGCTTTACAGGCAGCAAAGGACAAATCAGATAGAAAGGTTAAAATATTACCTGTAGGAATCCGCTACGGAGAATCTGTTCCCAAGTGGGGTACGGAGGTTTTGGTCGATATCGGTTCGCCTTTGACTGTAGCCGACTATCTTGGCGATTCTTTACGTAAAAGCTCGCAAAAATTGACCCTAGCCCTAGAAGAAAGCTTAAAGCAAATTTACAACAGTTGACAATATCAAATAATAAATAATCATTGAGATAGAGACAAGCACAAAGGTGATTTCTAATTTACGATAGAAGAGTTGTAAACACGATGAGATTTGACAAAATAAACAAATTAAATGAGTTTATAATATCTGCTTACAAGTAAGCTAAAGTCCTAATTGTCGAAATTGCTGTAGATTTAGTGTCAATTAAATGTCAAAAATAAACCCTACAGCGAAATTTACCTCAACTCCTAATTTAGCGGAGTTTGCTCAATAGTTTAAAACATCCATGTCACATCCTGAGCCTAGAATCCAATGCTCGAACCCTCACTGCCTAGCGTCTAACACACTAGAAGCTCATTTTTGCCATCGATGTAATACGCCAATAATAAAACGCTATTTGTGGAGCGATAAAGTAGCATCTGCTAAAAAATCGGAAAATAGTCATGGCGAAGACAGATATTGGGCAGTCTCTCCTCAGATATTTTTGGATACCAAACCTAGTAAGCCACCCCTTACTCCCGAAGAGGTGCCGCCTCATATTGTTGCTTACCTCCAGCTTTTTCCTTGCTATCCCCACGTTCCGCAAGTATATGGTTTACTGGATAATACAGATGCTTGGTTGATGGACTATGGTACCGTACCGAGTTTGATTTCAGGAGAACTCAAATATCCCCAGCAGCTATTGCCCAAACTAATAACTTTATGGGGCGATGCCACTGCATTTAAACAGCTTAACTGGCTGTGGCAAATAGCCAAACTATGGAGACCCTTTTTAAGTAGAAAAGTCGCATCTACTTTACTAAATCCAGATTTAATCCGCATCAACGGTCAAGCAGTCCAGGTTTTGCAGCTTGAGGCAGATACGGAATATCAGCCTAGCCTAAGAAATTTGGGAGATTTATGGATTAAGTGGTCGAAAGATGCTGATTTCACCATTCAAGAGATTGTCAAAGAGATTGGAGTCAGCTTACAAACTGGAAAAATTGAAGATATTCGTCAGGTAGTTGCCGTGTTGGATCGAGCGATCGCTCGCTGCAGCTTGACCAAAAAGTATTCGTATCAAATTTATGCTTTAACTGATTCGGGACCAAACCGCAGCAACAACGAAGATGCAGCCTATCCGATTCACCCCAACCCAAACCAGATACCAGCATCAGAAAACTCTTTAGCAATTGTTTGCGACGGAGTGGGAGGACATGATGGAGGAGAAATTGCCTCTGGAGAAACTATCAAGTATTTAAGAAGCAAGATCTCCAAATTATCTCTAGACAGACAAGAATATACCCCTGGAAAAATTTTAGGCAAGTTAACCAAGTATATTAACGGCTCGAACGATATTATTAGCCAGCGCAACGACGAAGAAAAACGCCAAGAAAGACAGCGCATGGGGACTACCCTAGTAATGGCTCTTTCTTCCGTACATGAGATGTATCTAGCTCATGTAGGAGACTCTCGAATTTATTGGATTACCCCTGATAGCTGTCATCAAGTAACTACCGACGATGACCTAGCTTCGCGAGAAGTCCGTCTGGGCTATGCTGTATATCGAGATTCCCTGCAATATCCTTCTGCTGGTGCCTTAATTCAAGCCATTGGCATGAGAGATTCTACAGCGCTTCATCCTAATCTGCAGCGATATATGATTGATGATGACTGTATATTTTTACTTTGTACCGATGGTTTGAGCGATTTTGATCGCGTAGAACAACATTGGAGACATGAAGTTTTACCAGTCTTAGATGGCAAGCAAAGTTTGGCGAACGGAGTGCAAAATTTAATTAATATTGCCAACAGGGACAACGGACACGACAATGTAACGGTGGCACTAGTTCACTGTAAAGTAGTCCCCGATAGCGATGCCACAACCACAGTTATTCCTTGGTCTGAAGTCGAATCTTTGTTGGATGAATCTAGCATTTGGGCAAATAATGATTTAAATAGCTCATTTGGTGCTGCGGTTGCTTTTGAAGACCTTCCTTTAGCAGACACCAAAATACCCGAACAACCCTTGGTGATCGGAGAAGAGGGAGACGAAATAGTAAGGCTGGCTAGAAAGCCTCGTCCTAGCTGGCTAAAGCCCCTTATTTTGGGCTTAATTGCATCTACTGCGATCGGACTCGTAGCATTATTCTTATTAAACGATAAAGTTGGCGATCCTTCCGACAACCCAGATCGCTCGTCTGATAGTCAAATTGAAGAAGCTATAGGTGATGAGTAATCGAGAAAAGCTATAGGTAATTTGCAAAACTCGAACTTGCTTTGATTATGTATTGGTATGACGGCAAACAGATCGATTCGGGAACAATAGAATTAAGCGTTAATGCTCCAGGATTGTGCTACGGAGCAACAATCTTTACAACAATGCGAGTACACAACCGCTCCTTGAATGATAGCTTGACTTACTGGCAGGCTCACTGCGATCGCCTAAAACTGAGTATTCAGGCATTTGATTGGCAACAGCCCGATTGGAACAGGCTTAAAAAAGGGGCGTCAGTATTATCGGCTCGCTTCCCCGTTTTGAGAATGACCATATTTCCTGATGGCAAAGAATGGATTACAGGGCGTAATTTACCGTCGGATCTAACCAGCCGCCAGTCGGCGGGAATAGTTGCCTGGGTGGCTGCTGCGGATCTGTTTCAACGAAAGCTAGCCAGTCATAAGACAGGGAACTATTTGAGTGCTTATCTAGCGCGCAATCAAGCCATAAGCCATCAAGCACAAGAAGCAATTCTAACCGACCCTCAGGGAAACTGGCTAGAGACCAGTACGGGAAACCTTTGGGGATGGCAAAAGGACTGTTGGTATACACCTCTTTTAGACGGTAACGCTTTACCAGGAATACAGCGATCGCATTTACTCGGTTATTTACAGAAAAACAATATTCCCGTCCAAGAAAATGTTTGGACGCCAGAATTTGTCGCACAGTTAGAGGCAATTTCCTATAGCAATTGTGTTGTAGAACTAGTACCTATCAGACAAGTAATCTACCAAAACAAGCTAAGCAACTATTCTCTACGCTCAATGTCAATTAATAACTAATAATCAACAACCAACAATCAACAACTAATATGCGCCCTAAAAGATACACCTTCGGATAAAGCGGTATCCCTTTAGGGACGACTAACAACTAACAACTAACAACTAACAACTAACAACCAACAACTAACAACCTATTCATTCTGATTGATATCTTCGGTCATGACTTTCAGACGCACAATACGATCTCCTTCTTCATCTAAAGGCACCTCAATAATATCTCCTGTCAAAGATTCTAAACAGGTTAAGAGCGATCGCAGATGAGGGTTGGATGCACCTGTTTCCACATAGAGGCGATCTGCCACATTGCTCATACGTTTCCAGGTAGTATAAAGCTTGCCAACAGTTTGCTCTAGAGTCGTCGCTTGCTTGACCAAATCCGCCGCCGTGTTGATACAGTCGAGCCGCAGTGCTTCTTCTAGTGCCATCTCCATATCGATCGCCTTATCTTTGAGGGTTTGCACTTGAGCCGCAGCATCTAAATATTTAGCCAAATTTTTGGCTTCGGTGGTCATCATTTTAACCGTATCGATATCGGGACTCTCGGCAATTTCTCGCTTGATTTCAATCAAATGAGAATCGGGTAATTTTTCCATTTCCCTGACTAATGGAGCTAAATGGCGAGCGGGTAAAGAGCCTTCAACTGCCTTTTCTTTGATTTCATCGGGTAGCAATTCCGAACTCATCGCCGTCCATTCGTCCGATAGCTGCTTTACTTCTCTGCGGGTAATGCGATCACCTTTCTGGGCGGCTTCGCTGACTAACTGTTGAATTTCTGGGGCGGAATTAGCGGTCTCGACAAATGCTCGCTTGCTAAAGTTATTAATACTGTCGGGATCTAACATCCCATCAGCCAATAAAGTATCGGCACTATTGGCTAATTGAATCAAAGCATAAGCCTGAGATTTGGTAATTTCGCGGTCCTTGAGCCAATTAAGAAAACCTGCCCCCCTGCCTTCTCCCCCTTTTTTTTCGCGATCGCGGATCGAGCGCAAAACTCTACCGCGCCAAATGTCCGTTTGCAGATCGAAGCGATCGCATATTTGCCAAATATTATCTAATCGAGTTTGAAAATCTGCTTCTCTAATCTCTTCGTCTTCGGGATCGGGTAAATCAAAATTGAAATCGGCAGGAATTTCTAAAGCAGCAACAATGTCTTCGTTCGATACTTTATTTCCATTGGCAAGGATAACTTCACTCATGCGGGGCAAAATATTACGGTAAAAAGCAAGTTGGTATGGATAGCAATCTCTTCCTTTGTCCGATCCATACCTCAGCTATTATGCCAAACAAAGAAACAATAACCCTAACTTTAAGCTTAATTTACGAAGTACGGCTAACTTGAGACTTACGCATTCTGCTTGAGCAAACAACTCTACTTTAATATTTCTCTAACCAGTTCGATTAAATCCTTTGCCGCCTGTCGTATCGTATCCCGATTGGCATCTTCCGCACCATATAAATAAGGGTACATGATTGCCCTAGAACTACTAACTACTGCACCCAAACCGTCGGGATTAAAACAGGCTTTGATTCCTGCTTTTCCTCCTCCCTGCGCGCCAACGCCAGGAACGAGAAATAAACTACGGGGTAGCTGGCGACGTAGCTCGATCGCTGCAGCGGGATAAGTCGCTCCCACTACTGCGCCTATACCGCTATAGCCAAATTCGCCTATGCTGCGATCGCTGGCGGGTTCGATCAGATCGGCAACAATTTCGTACAGATTTCGCCCTGCTATTTTTTGTTCTTGAATTACGGACGCCCCAGGATTAGAAGTTTTGACGCAGACAAAAATTCCTTTGCCCCATTTAATTGCTTCCTCAAAGAAGGGATCGAGACAGTCTGTACCCAAGTAGGGAACAATAGTAATCGCATCTGCTTCATAAGGGCGGCTTGGTTGGCTGGGTAGATAGCTTTGGGCGTAAGCCGTAGCAGTAGAAGCGATATCTCCTCGTTTGACGTCTAATATGACTAGTAAACCTCGATCGCGTGCTGCGGTAATGGTTTTTTCTAATGCCAGAAAGCCAGCCGCACCAAATAGTTCGTAGTATGCTGCCTGGGGTTTAACGGCGGGAACCAGATCGGCGATCGCATCTAGTACCATCAAGTTATATTGATAAATCGCCTCAGCACGTTCGGCAATACCACTATCATCCCTCAAGCCTTGTCGCTTCAACCAACCCGCAGGCATCCTATCTAAAGCAGGATCTAAGCCCACAATGCAGGGAGTGTTTTTTTGTTGAATCGAAGCAATCAGGCGATCAATAAATAATTTCATAAATAATTATAGATTTTACAGACCCAAATGTTCTTTAAGTGAGTTTCTCATTACGTCTGCGGGAACGGACTGTTGTAACCAAATTTCTAAAGCAGCCACTCCCTGTTGAACGAGCATTTCCAAACCATCAATTACCCTAGCACCCCGAGCTTGTGCCAGCTTGAGAAACTGAGTTGGATTGGGAGTATAAATCAAATCGTAGGCGATCGCATTTGGCTTTAGTCTCTGCATTAAACTAGCATCAATCGGAGAAGCGTCGATTTTAGGCGACATTCCTACAGGAGTTGAGTTAACCAGTAAATCTGTCGCGGGAAGTAAGCTTTTGAGATCTTCCCAATGGTGAATCTTTAGTTTGGATGAGATCGTCGTTGCGTGTTCCCAGCTTTGATAAAACCTTGCTAGCTTATCTGGGTTGCGTCCTACTACGCGGACTTGTTCGCAACCCAAATCGATTAAACCAACAATTGCCGCCCTAGCTGCACCCCCATGACCCAAGATTACTGGATTGATCTTTTGCCAATCGACAGACATAGATTTTAAAGGACTGACAAATCCTAAAACATCAGTATTTGTTCCCTTCCATCCCGTTGCAGTGCGCCAGACAGTATTCACAGCGCCAATATTTAGGGCATTAGAATCGACTTCCGCCAATAAAGGTATGATTTCTTGCTTGTGAGGAATAGTTATACTAAAACCCTGTAAATCGACGGCATCAAAACCAGCGATCGCTCTTGCCAGATCTCCTTGCTGTACGGGAAAAGGTACATAGACATAATCTAATCCCAAGCTGGCGATCGCTGCATTGTGCATTACTGGAGACAGAGAATGTTCGACTGGATCTCCGATAATTCCCAATAGTTTAGTTTTACCTGTGATTGACTGCATTAAAATCGATTAAATTAATTTTTTTCTTATTTTTTCCTCAATTATCAAATTACCATTTTCGATCTAAATAAGATAGTTTGGCTAAACTTATTTAGATCAATAATCGATCTTGCCTCGCTATTTTACTAGTAATATTACTGAGGTTCAAATATCATTCTGAAAAGGCAACGTCGATATTACGTACTAAACTGCCGATTGCCTATTTTAACTAAAAACACTTAAAAGATATTTTTTATGTGTATTTTCTATTAAGTAATACTTCGCCAGCTTTGACCTTGTTTTTTTGGCGATCAAGTGTTGTCTTTTAATTGATAACTCTGAGTTTTAAAACAATTTAAAAAACTTCGCCTCAAATTATACTTTTTTATCAACAAAATTACTGAAAAATCCCCCCTATCTTTATCAAAAAAATATGAAAAGAACAGAATAAACACCAATTACCATACCAGTAAATACTCAATAACATTAGGTAGATACAGTTGCGCGGAGTATTTTAAATAATAAACTTATGCCAATAGATCTAACGGGTCAATCTTTCAATATTGCACAAAGCATAATAGATAAAGGTCAATCTTTAACTCTAGATTTTTCTGTTATTAACAGCGGAGATGAAGAGGTTGCTCCATTTTCTTTTGATATTTATATTTCTCAAGATGATGAAATAACTGAAGATGACTACAAACTTGGTTATTACGACATCATAACTAGTTTGGAAGGTGGAGAAAGTTCTGGCAACAAAAGCTTCACTTACAAAACTCCCGATCAAGACAGTTCATTTTGGGAAGATTTAGACGGCTCTTACAAAGTTGGCATCATTATCGATCCAGACAATGAAATTGCCGAATCTAATGAAGACAACAACAGTAATGTTGGACTAGGCATTGATTATGACATGATTGAGGTTGGACACTTCGATCAACAAGCAGAACTAGTCGGTTCTATGGTGAGCGTTGCAGATCCAGACATTACTCCTAAAGATAATATCGATCTCAGTTTTATTGTAGACAACCAAAGTTCTGCAATGGCTAATCCTTACTCGATTGATATTTATCTATCTCCTGGTCTTAATGCTGGATTTGATGATGCAGTACGGATAGGAATTTATGATATTAGAGATGTTACTGCTGGTAACGGCGATACAGGGGTTAAAAAATTCTCTTACAAAACTCCAAATGCCGATCATCCTGTTTGGGGCAAAGGAGATGGTACATACTACATTGCTTTAGATATCGATTCTAAAGACGAAGTATCGGAAACTAATGAAGGAAACAACAGCGGTCAAGGAGAAGGATTAGATTACGCTTCTTTCAGCGTTACTGGAATCGACCAGCCAGCAGATTTGGTTGTCCAAAACTTGGATGTGCCCGAAAATGCTCAACCTGGAGATACTGTTACTGTTGAGTACGAAATCTTGAATCAAGGTGGAAAAAGTGCAGAGTTATTTGCAGCAGGTTTTTATCTCTTTGATGATGATTACCTAGCCAATAACGACAGCCTCAACTACCAAGATGTACCAGAGGTTTACTTCTCTCAAGGTAGTGCTGCTTCGTCTGTATTAAGTCTTGAGCCTGGTGAAGGTACTGGCGTAATCTCAGAAACGATAACTATTCCCGAAACTTGGGAAGGATATTCTCCTGATGCCAACTATTATCTAGGCGTTGAAGCAGATGTTTTTGATGACATCGATGAAAGTGATGAAGCTAACAACAGCTTGCGAGAACTAGACCAAGATTATAGTTCTATCGAAATTATCGACCAGCCAGCAGATTTGGTTGTCCAAAACTTGGATGTGCCCGAAAATGC
>JBCDCO010000146.1:0-14531 GCA_039181635.1 Cyanobacteria bacterium P01_G01_bin.19
AATGGTTTCATCTCCATCTTTTAACGGTTGCCAACTGCCTTTTTCTAAAGGAATTTCTTCGTGTTCGCCGATAAAACGAGACTTTGCCACGCCAATAGTAGGAATATCTAACAGCACTCCTAAATGACAAGCCAGTCCGAAGCGGCGTGGATGAGCATAGCCCTGACCATCGCATAATATCAGATCGGGAGTCTGTTTTATCTGAGGCAAAGCCGCCAAAATAGCGGGAATTTCTCTAAAGGAGAGATAGCCAGGTACGTAGGGAAATGCCGTGGGAATGCGGGCGATCGCCGTTTCTACTAGTTCCAATTGAGGATAGCTTAAGACTGCAACTGCGGCTTTGGAGATTCTATAACGATCTTCAAAACCAATATCTATCCCCGCTACGTATTTTACTTCTTCTAGGCGATCGGCGGTCACTACTTTATGTCTTAGTTGTTCTTGGATCTGTTTTGCTTCGGCTACAGTCTTGACCCAAGAATGATTTAAATTAATCTTCATCTAAAACAATTCGGACAGTTTTAATTTCCTCAAAAGCTATTTCCAATCGAATTTCATGCCCAAATACTTTTCCAACTCTTGATTGTAGGGTGCAAAATATTCGATTAAAGTTGCTCTCAAGGAACTATCGATTTCATTGTACGTCCCCGCGTTGACTTTGGGATACTGTTCTAGAGTATGTTCGGGCAGTCCGAGAAATTCATGTACCTCAGACATGGTTTGCGCGGGATCTTGGTAAAAATCTTCGCTTTTGAGAATCAGAAACTGTTCCCGTCCCAAAATATTAATCCAAGGTCTGAGTTTGTATAGATAAAGACTGCTGATAATGTTGTCGGGATTGTGAAAACTAGTTTTAGTAATCTCCTTGGGAGTGATAGTTTTTAGTCTTTCCATTTCAGTAGCAACTGCCGTTCCCAAATCTTCATTAGTCAAGCCTGTATTAAATTTGTGATAGTGCCAGGAAATAGCCCGATCTGCGGGATTTCTCAGCAGAATAATAATTTTGGTTTGGGGAAAAGTTTGTTTGATTCTGCGAGCAGCATGGGGGAAACGAAGATAGTTGGGGGTAGCTTCTCCTGTCAAAAAATCAGCGCGATCAGTAATGGAAGGAAAATGAGCTAGATACCAGTCAATACCTCGTTTGAAGTTTTTCCAGTAAAAGTCAATTTCTTTTTTGTGAGAAAGGAGGACTTGAGGATGGTGATTTAGATAGTGATAGATGGAGGAAGTTCCACTTTTAGAAGCACCAGCAATAATAAAGTCGGGACCAAATTCTTTTTTGGCTTTCCAGTCCAATTTGGCAAGATCGGGATAAGTCTGAATTGCTTTTTGGTAGGAAGCTTTTTGATAGCAGGTGATCGCTTCGTCTACGCGATCTTGTTGGCTGAGGGCGTCTCCTAAATTTCCCCAGGCGATCGCAAGATCGGGATTAGAGTCTACTATACGCCGATAAAATTCAATCAACTTGTCTAATTGATTCTTGACGGTAGGAGTATACTGCAGGTCGATATAAGCCAGTCTAAAGTAAGGATCTAGTTCGATAGTTTTTTGATAGGCAGCGATCGCCAAAGCGAATCGTCCCCTTGCCCTCAACAGTTTGGCATACTGATAGTAGTGCTGTATTTTGACATCGGAAAATTTGTCTAAGGTTACTTGGTAATCTTTAATTATTTTTGCTTCTAGGTTTGATGCCTCGACGCAGTTATTTATCGCTTGACGATGACAAGCAATAGCTGAATTGTACTGTTCGAGGTGACGATATACCAAAGCCATTTTGGTCGCAACAAAGGGCAAGTCTGGCTCGATAGTATTAACTTTTTGATACGCTAAGATGGCGTGTTTCCATTTCTTTTGCTTGTGCCACAGTATTCCTAGCTGAAAATAAGCTTGCCAATAATCATCCTGCAAAGAAATTGCTTTTTTAAATAGTGTTTCAGCCTCGGCAGTTTTTTCAATTTCAACCAAAGCCTGAGCTAAATTACAATATGCCTTTGCCGAGTTGGGTTCTAATTTTAAGAATGCCTGATAGCTTTGAATAGCGTTCGACCAACGTTTTAATTTTGCATATGCCTGAGCTAACAGAAGCTGAAATTCAGCATGCTGAGGATTTTGCTCGACTCCCTGACGGTATAGAGCGATCGCCTTATCAGATTTTTCCATTTCCATCAGCAGCTTACCTAAACTGCGGTAGGCTGCTACAAAATCAGCTTTCTGGTTAATTGCTCGATGGTAAGAGGCGATCGCCCGATTGACTTTTTGCTGTTTTGCTAAAGTTCTAGCTAGCTCGTAATGTTCTTGAGGAGTGGGAAAATTAGGCTCTAAACGAAATCCGATGTTAAGCTCGTCTGCTGCTTTTTGGCGATCGCCCATGGAAGTATAAACTTTAGCCAGGTTGCGGTGAGCGACTGCCAAATTGGGGTCGATCGCGATCGCATCTCGATAAGCTTTTTGCGCCTGTTGCCATTGTTTTCTCCGAGCGTATAAATCCCCAAGATCGATATATGTCTCGACTGCATTGGGATTACGAGCGATCTCTTGTAAACATTGGGATATCTGAGATTGGATCGGAGCTTGGGTAGATTCGGACAAATCGGATACGGCAGATTCTTTCATATTATTTTCGACAGAAAACCTCAAAGTTAGACTTTACGGACAATTAACTGAAACGTTTGGGGCGATTGATATGTTGTTTGCCATTGACCTTTAATAGAATTTAAAAAGCGATCAATCCCTATTTTGGGGTCTTCCTTGCTATCGGCTGGATTGCGCCAGCCATAATAGTTAAAAATCATCAGTCCTTGCGGCTTCAGAAGTTGCCAGGCTAGTTCGGTGTTTTTTTCGGTGTGGTCGGTCAATTTACAGCGATCTTGTAAATTAATCAGGTCGAAACTTGCAGGTGGTAAACCAGCTAACAGTTCGTGACTGTTGCCAGCCAGCAGATTGACCTTAGCTTCCGAACCAGTCTTGCTAATATTTTCCTTTAATTTAGGATGATAATTTTCATCGATACAGGTAAGACGCGCTGTATCGTGAGTCAAAATCGTATCTAAAAGCCAGCAGGCTGACATTCCTTGATAAAAACCGACTTCTAGAGCATTGATATCTGCTGCGACCATCAGCGATCGCAATTGTTCCGTCCAAACCTCTATCCGATGGCTAAAAATGTCTAAAGTAAAGAAGTAGTTAGAATCGACGCATTTTGACCAACCCCGATAGGCGCAGGTTTTTTGAAAGTTGGTAGCAGCTTCTGTTAGCTTACCTTTTTCGCGTAAGGCGTTACCCAAGTGGCTATAGACCCAGGGATACTCATCTACTAGGTTAAGAATGGCGTAGCAAGTAGAAATCGCTTCGTCCCACTTACCCAAAATCAAAAAAGTCTTGACCAAATCTCGATATGCCCAGGGAAAATCTGGCGCATTTTTAATTGTCTGGCGAAAACAATCGATCGCCTGTTCGAAAAGGCGTTTTTGCAGATATATATTGCCCAATTTATATTGCGCTCTAGCTTCGTTGGGTTGAATGCTCAAGATTTGTTCGTAAATTGCACGAGCCTGCTCGACTTGACGCTTGCGCTGATAAATCTCGCCCAAATCGTAATAAGCGGCGATGATTCCTCCTTCTCCTTCTGCTGCTTTTTGATAGCAGGCGAGCGCTTTTTCCAGATCGCCTTTGCGTTCGAGGGCTTTGGCTAGTTTATAGTAACCCGTATTGTTAACCAGATTGGGATTGATTTGCGTTGCTTTATACCATGCATCCATCTCCGCTTCTTTTTGTTGGAGCTGACCGTTGATTTGAGCCAATGAAGTATAGATTTTAGCTGAATTGGGCAAATATTCCAGAGCATGCTCAAAAGATGCTAAGGCAGCCGACCAATTCTTCTCCATGATATGAAGTTCGCCTAGTTGGCAGTAAACCTCTCCCAAATTTGCTTCGCTTTCTAGTGCCAAAGAATGCCAAACAATTGCTCGGTCAAATTGCCCCATCCCTTGCAACAGATTGCCTAAGTCAGTAAAGGCTTCTTGCCATGTCTCAGAGTCATTTGACTTTTCTTCTACCGCCTCTTCACACTGAACGATCGCTTGAATTAAATAGCTAGAATCCACGGGAAAATATAATTAGTTTATCAATGATTTTTTGTTTATTGTTACTCGTCAAGTGCTTTATCGCCACTTTAATTAGTCGATACTAAGATAGCTAAGAACCAGTAAAATACTGGCGATCGCTAGCTGCTAGTACTGTCAATATGGCTCAATATAAGCTCTAATGAAGCAACATTAACCAGAATATCCTCTGTTAGAGAGTTTTGATACATTAAATTGCGTAATGCTGTACAGTCAAAGTTCTCGCCAACCAAATAGTAGTGCTGTAGTTCTAAATGCTGAGAGATGGTCCAATAGTCGGTTCTCTGATAGTTGGGAGAGAATAATTCGACCACCTTTGTATTGGGCTGGCAAAAGGCTAAATTGGTCAATCCAGAGCCGTGGGGAGCGACAATTATTTCAGCATTAGCAAATACTGCTACCTGTTCTAAAACAGAAAGCTCTTCGAGAAAAACAGTTTTAAATCCCTGACTGGTGAGCAATACATCTACTTCTAGTTCGTTGACAATTTGCCTATTTTTTCCCTTAGCTCGACTGATATAAATTTTTTTACTCGGTCTGGTTTTGACTAGATTGATTTGCGGTAAAAATGTCTGTCGCAAAAATTGCAGCGTACCTGGGGGTATCCAATCCATATAGCCAGGAAAAGAAGGTACGATTAATTCAGTTGCTTGAATGTGAGTATGGCGATCGCTTTCTAGAATTTTATTAGCAGGAATATTTAGTAGTTCTAAAGTTTCTCTTTGATAGGGTTTGCTCAGGCTATTGACTACAAAACAGTCGATTTCACTCAGTTCGATTTGACTGCGCTGTATGAGTTCGATTCGAGGCAAAATATCAAACATCCAATGATAATAAACATGACCTGCCAAGCTCGATAGGATGGCAACTTTTCCCTCAATTTTTTCGACGGGAGAAATGTGATCTCGCTCGAAAACGCTATGTTCTTTGCGCTCTTGGTAAGGGCATACTGGCAAGAACCAAGGATAGTAACGAGATAAATCTCCTAAAAGATAGTTGTCAGGGGTAATCACCGCCAAAGCATCGCAAATAATCCAGGAATTTTCCTGCGGTGCAATCCAGGCTCGCCCCTCGGGAATAGTTATCACAAATGGCATTTGAGACTGAATTGGTGGTGGTTCCTCGAAGGAGCATTGATAAGCATTATGACCGAGCTGTCTGGGTCTAAAATACTGCATTAACTTCAGCATACAGCTGTTACAGTTTACTCCTCCACAGTCAGCATATGCAGTTTGACCTGGAGGCAAAATATCGATAGCTTCGGGTTCCCTCATTCCTGTCATAGTCTGTCTGACCGATGCTGTTTCAGACCACAGTACTTGAGTATAGCCAAAATCTTCCAACTGACAGTCTCTAGCCCAGTCTTGGGTATGGTGATATACCTTTGAAGGTAATAAAGCAAGATTTTCGGTCGTTTGAAACAAAGGAGGCAGATTTTTCCACTGTTGTGGATTGTCGATTTGCTGGTTTAAAACCGCTTCATAGCAGTCGATCGCCTGTTCTGCTTCTTCGGTTCGCTCTAAAACTTTACCCAACTGAAAACAAATTTGAGGATCTTCGGGTTTTACGGTTAAGCCAATTTGATAAACAGCCATTGCTGCTTCTAACCGCTGCTGTTTTGCCAAACAATTGCCCAGCTTTAAATATAGTTCTGCATTTTGAGGCTCTATTTGTAAGGCTTTATGATAATAAGTTTCGGCTTGGTTAATTCCTCGAAACTCAAATAGAACATCTCCCATTTGATGATAGGTCTGACCTAAATAGTGATAGGCAGTAGAATCTTGCTTTTCCATCAGTGCTTGAAGAAAACGCGCGCAGGATTTCTTGGCTATGTCTAACAGATCTTCGGGTTCGGCTACTAGTTTTCTCTGACAATAGGAAGTGACAAAATCTGGTTTTAACTCAATTATCTTGCGCCACAGTTCTAAAACTGCAGCTAGGTTGCCTAATTTTTGTTCTGCATTAGCACAATTGCTGTACGCTAGAATGTTGTTTGGTTCTAGAGAAATTACTTTCTGGTAGCATGCGATCGCTTGAGGATAGTTGCCTTGTTGCTGCCACAGCTTTGCTAGATTGTGGTATGCCAGAGCCATGTTGGGATCTAGGGCAATCGCATTTTCAAAGCTAGTAATTGCCTGTCCTGGCTCTTCATTTAACCAATAAACTTGACCTAAATTATTATGGAGAGTCGCCCAAGTCGGATCGATGCCAATTCCCTGTTGGAACATCGAGATTGCTTTCTGGTAGTCTTTCTTGCGGGTGTAGGTGCTGCCAAGATTGCTATAGGCTCGAACAAAGTTAGGTTGAACTAAAATTACCTGTTCGTAACTGGCGATCGCAATATCCAGTTCTCCTTTGCGATCATATAGAACCCCCAGGTTAAAGTAAGCTGCTGCATAATTAGGCTTTATTTCAATCGCTCGATTGTAGGCAATAATCGCTGCATTCCAATCATTTAGCTGGTGTAACACCACTGCCAGATTGTATTGTAATTCTGCCCAATCTGGTCTAATAGCCAGAGCTTGCTGGTAGTGCCATGCCGCTTGCTCTAAATTCTTTTGTTTGCTCCATAGCAAACCCAATTCTCCATAAACCTCAGACTGTTCGACTCTTGTTCCTAAGGTTTTTTGGTAATGGTTAATTGCTGCTGGAATATTTCCTTGTTGAACGTATGCTTTAGCCAGATAAAGATAAAATTCAACGGCATCGGGATCGAGCGCGATCTCTTGTTTGCATTTTGCTATGGCTTGTTCCCATTCTCCTCTTGCAAGATGGGATCTAATATTTTTGATTGAGGATTCGCCTCTTCTCATTGACAGTAAAGGGAATTAACCACACTTAAAATTACAGAATAACTAAGAAATTGATAACCAAAACAAATAAATCTAATTCAGAATAGCCTACATCTATAAAATTTCACATCACCAAGCACTATATAAAAAGTAGGTATTTAAATATACTACTAGACCCACAACAATCGTCGTGGGTCTAGTAAAACTTAATTCAACAATCTCAGACTATCAGTCCAAAATCTATCTGCAACTCGCTGTTTGATTAGACAAGATCCCAAGTACCGTTATCTTCGTTAATTTCAAAGCTAACGTCTTTATCCATACCGATGTCGATCGCATCATTGCCGTTGACAGAAACTATTCCAGTAGCAGAATCATACTCGACATTTCCATCTACACCAACACCAAAGATTTTGATGCTGTCTTCAAAACCACCATCTTTAAAGTCGACGATTTCATCTAAAGAGGTACCATCAAATTCGCTAGCAGAGAATTCAAAGATATCGTCGCCGTCCCCACCTTTTAATACGTCAGCACCAAAACCGCCTCTAAGAACGTCGTTTCCATCGCCACCTAGTATAGTATCGTTACCTAAACCGCCGCGGATAACGTCATCGCCATCGCCACCGCGGAAAATATCGTCTCCATTTCCACCAACGATCATATCGTTTCCGTCGCCAGTAAAGACAGTGGCATCACCAGCACCAGTGGTGATTTTATCGTTTAATTCACCGCCGAGAATCTCAACAGTCGCATCTCCCTTGATCTCGATGGTGTTTTCTTGATCTTGCTGACCAACAACCTCTAGTCCGCCATCGGCACCAGTTGTCTCTAGCAAAGAATCAGTATTATTGTCTCCAATAATATTTGACATGATTAATACTCCTTTTTGTAATGTTAATCCTTACCCAAAAATGCCCTTAAAAGACATAAAACCCTTATGAAATATATGACAAATCATATTAATTTTGTTCCTAAGATAACAAGGAGCAAAATCTTAAATAGTGCTACTATCTTCTATCTATTTTCATCATAGAAATTCAAATGTCAACGATGAATATCACAGGATATATTGGCAGAAAAAATAGTTGACAATACTTAGTTTATAGCTATTTTTTCAGCGATTACACAGAAAGAGATCGTAGTTTGGTATTCGTATATTGTCATTCACCGTAATTACTCGTAATCTATGAATAAATAGAAATCGGTATATTAACTAATAACAATAGAAAAAATATAACTATCTATCTTAGAAGATGATTAAAATTACTTATAAAACCTAATTTAGCAATTGATATTTTTTTTAAATACATTCTTGATTATGTATATTTACAGACAATTTTTAGCAAAAGACAGGATTCAAGATTAATTTTTCCCTATTAATTTTTCCCTTGTAAGTAGGTCAATCAAATCAAACGTAAAGGAAAGATCCCTATTGCCCTATTGCCTTATCCATGTTTATCGGTTTGATATTTAATAAACTAGAGCTACTTAGACCGAGATTGTGGTTTACGCTAAAATCTAAAATCCGAGCCATATCAGCAAAATCCAACTTTGAATCATGGAATCTATCGGCAGAGAACCTATAGTAAGCGTAATTATTCCCACCTATAATTGCGATCGCTACATTGCTCAAGCAATTGATAGTGTCTTGATGCAAGAAAACTGTAGCTTTGAAATTTTGGTAATTGACGATGGTTCGACCGACTCCACAGACAAAGTTCTCGCTCCCTATGGCGATCGCATCCGCTATATCAAGCAAAAAAATCAGGGAGTTGCCGCAGCTCGTAACAATGGCATAGCCCAAGCAAAAGCAGACCTGATTGCCTTTCTCGATGCCGATGATTATTTTTGTCCTGGTAAATTAGCCAAACAGTCCGAAATTTTGCAACATCGTCCCGACTTAGGAATGGTTCATAGTGGTTGGCAGCGAGTCGATGCGATCGGCAATAAATTACTAGACGTGCGTCCTTGGGAATATATTCCCGAGCTAAATCTAGAAACTTGGCTGCGCTGGAAGCCAGTGTTACCCAGCGCGATGATGTTTCGTCGTCAGTGGCTGCAATATGTGGGCGGTTTCGATCCTCGTTTTCCTCCAGCAGAAGACACTAACTTAGTATTGAAGCTAGCATTAAAGGGTTGTAAAACAGCTTGGTTGAGGGAAATAACGGTCTACTATCGTCAACACGATGCCAGTGCCATGCACAAAGGATTACCTCAAGCTCGTTCCTTGGTGGCTGTTACCAACGATTTTTTCGCTCAACCGAATTTACCCGATCGCATTAGATTGATGGAACAGTCGGTTCGCTATGGCACTCTAGTTTGGATTGCATGGTACCTTCACTTTACAGGTCATCAGGCAGAAACCATCAACTACCTCAAACAAGCTTGGAAATATCGCCCAGATTCGGGAACGATGACTTTGGTTAATTGGATCGAAAGCTTTAGTGAATTTTCGCCTAATTGGGGCGTAAAATTTAGCGTCATCAGTTTGACTCGTTCTCAAGAGTGGCAAGATTTAGTCGGATGGGTGATGCAAAACCAGCAAGAGTAAAGAGCTAGCAAATTGACAAACTGAATAGTCTAGAAAACCGTCAATAGCCAAAATTAGTTGACCAAACCACGATCTTAGATTGATGATTGATGGGTGCTGCATTGAGCGGGTGCTGCATTGAGCGCATACTACGACACAGGGCTAACGCCCTATCGTCTGCGAAGCAGACT
Organism: Cyanobacteria bacterium P01_G01_bin.19; assembly: GCA_039181635.1. Taxonomy (GTDB): domain Bacteria; phylum Cyanobacteriota; class Cyanobacteriia; order Cyanobacteriales; family Xenococcaceae; genus Waterburya. The sequence continues at coordinate 9,638 of JBCDCO010000146.1, forward strand.
AGAGAGCCAAAGGCTCTTGTGCGAAGCTTAGTCGCTAGTTAGCTCAGGACTAGGTTCTGGTTTACTAGGTTGAGGTCTTTCTTGCTGCTGAATATATTTAACGATAACATCCATGTCTGCACCACGAGACACAGTTTTAATGCCATAACTACTAGACCAAAAATAAGGCTTCCAAAAATAATTAGACAAATAATCTGAATACTCTTTTCTGATTAATCTAGAGCTAACTGTTTTCAAGTTAGCTATAAGACGTGAAAGATCGAGAGACGGATGAGCTTCAAATAGCAGATGAACATGGTCTACCTCTCCTGAAAAACTAATCATGCTGCATCGCCATTTAACCAAGGTATCTCTAAATATAGATTCCATCCTTTGTAGCATTTTCTCTGTGATTAATTTGTGTCTGTATTTAACCTGCAAAGTAAGATGATAGTACATCTCAAATGCACCGTGATTCATTGTTCTCACGAGTTGACTATTAAACTAAGTAAGTGATATTTTAAATTAGTATGCCAAAGATAATCAGAACAGACAAGTGGGCGTTATTGCCAGATGAATATCAGTTGCCAATCCTTAACGATACGGTGACGATTTATCGTGATATGGTGCGTCGTCTGATTTCTGTTGTTAATTTGCGTTGGAAAGAAATAGCAGTAGTCGAAGCTCAACAAAGATATGTAGAGCAGTTGTTTCACGCCACTAAAGATAATCCAAATCCTAAGTTTGGTAAGTTTTTTGGCGCAGGAACAAGATTATACAAGTTTCCTTCTTACTTGAGACGTGCAGCAATTAATGATGCTATTGGTCACGTCTCGTCATTTCACACTCGCTACCGTGATTGGCAAACTGGTATGAGAAAAAGGAAAACTGCTAAACCGCCAGGATTAAATACTAGCTGTGGCGTATACCCCGACTTGTATAAAAACCAATGTATTAAAGTAGCTGCCGATTATCGAAGCGTAGAAATCAAAGCTTACAAAAACAATGATTGGGCATGGGAAACAGTCAAAATTAGTAGTTTGGCACGTCGTCATTTAATTCCTGGAGTCAAACAATTATCACCCACTTTGGTGGTTAAAAATGGCTCTGCTAGCTTGTCTGTTCCTTACTGGATACCAAAAGCAAAAGCTAATGAAACTAATAAATACTGTGGTGTTGACTTGGGAATAAATACCACCGCAGTTTGCTCGATAGTAGATGAAGCTGGTTTGGTTCATGCTCGTAAGTTTATCCATGATGGCAAATCTTTAGATAAACGGGATAAACACCTTGCCCGTATTAGTAAAAAAGCTCGGCTAACCAAAAAGCTACACAAGGGTTTTGCCAAGCTGCACTATCGTAAGGCAGCTAATATCAGCAAGAATATAGCTAACCAAGCAGCCAAACAAATAATTAATTTTGCTATTACCAACAACGCTACAACGGTGGTGACAGAAAATCTTCGTAACTGGAAGCCAAAGGGAGGAAAAAGAAAATCTAGTCTCAAACAAAGATTTCATGGATGGGTTAAATCTGCCATTGCCGATAGGTTAGAGCAGCTAGGACAAGAGCATGGAATCAAGATAGTATCTGTCTACGCACGAGGCACATCAAGTACAGCCTACGACGGAACAGGTAAAGTCAAACGAGATAAAGATAATTATGCACTTGGATCGTTTTCTACTGGCAAAAGATACGCCATAGATCTAAGTGCTTCGTACAACATTGCAGCTAAATACATAGCGCACAAACTTAAGCTTGCCACGAAAGGGGGCAAGTTACTTGTCAGCCAAAGTTCTGACAGTAAGCCTAGAAGTTGGGCTAGTTTATCAACATTATGGAGTAAGACCTATGATAATGATAAACCAGATACCACGACTACAGCACTTAGTGCTTAGTCGCTGGAGACTTCATAATCGTTGACTATAGTATTTTGCGATGACTATTGCTAGGACAATTTGTGTTGGGTTTTTAGTTCTGATTGTCATTGGAACAGGACTATTAATGATGCCCTTTGCTACGGCTTCGGGAGAATGGAACAGTTTGATCGTAGCTTTGTTCACCTCAACTTCTGCTGTTTGCGTTACGGGTCTAGCAGTAGTAGATACGGGGACTGATTTTTCTTTTTGGGGACAACTAACTATCTTGCTGCTGATTCAGATTGGTGGTTTGGGCTATATGATGACCACAACTTTTCTAATTTTGCTTTTGGGTAGAAAATTCGACCTCAGACAAAAGTTTGCCATCCAAGAATCCTTTGATCGCCCGTTTTTACAGGGCAGCAGTAATCTAGTGCGATCAATTATTGCGACAACTATGATCTGCGAACTTACAGGCATATTTTTATTGCTAAATACTTTCGTAAAAGAATTTGGTTGGTCTACTGGTTTGTGGTATTCGATTTTTCACAGTATTAGTGCTTGGAATAACGCAGGGTTCAGCTTATTTTCTGATAGTTTGGTTGGCTATCGCTCCTCTTGGACGATAAATTTGGTAATTCCTGCCCTAGTTATTTTTGGCGGAATTGGCTATCAGGTAATTATTGAAATGTACCTTTGGATATTGACCAAGATTAAAGGAAAATCAGAAAGATTTTGCTTTTCGCTAAATTTTAAAGTGGTTGTCAGCACCACCATTTTGCTCTTAATAGTCGGCACAATCGCCTTTTTCTTGACCGAACTCCACAACCCCAATACTCTGGCGAACTTTAGTTTTAAAGATAAATTTTTGGCTGCCTGGTTTCAATCGATGAGTACTCGAACTGCGGGATTCAATAGTATTGACTTGGGTCAAATGACCACCGCAGGATTGTTTATTACCATGGGGTTCATGTTTATTGGTGCTAGTCCTAGCGGTACTGGAGGAGGCATTAAAACTACCACCTTTAGAATTTTGTACAACAGCACCAAGTCTGTTTTGCAGGGTAAAAACAACGTAGTTCTATATCAAAGGGAAGTTCCCAGCACGTTAATTCTTAAAGCAGTTGCAGTAGTATTTGGCACTGCCGCATCAATTGTTTTGGTAACTGTGATAATTTCTTCAATCGATACCGAGTTTAGATTTCTACCTATTCTATTTGAGGTTATTTCTGCTTTTGCCACTGTAGGCTTATCAACAGGAATTACTTCTAGTTTTGCCGTGGCATCCAAAGTAGTTTTGGTTTTTGCTATGTATGTCGGCAGGGTGAGCATTCTAATTTTAATTGCGGCAATTATCGGCGATTCTAGTCCCAGCAGCCTTCAATATCCAGAAGAAAATCTTTTGGTGGGTTAGAAAATTTATCTCATGAGATTGCAAAAAATCATCTGAATTTGAGTACATAGATTAAAATGCCTATAGTTAAAATTATTTCTTATAAGACAAGAGGCTACAATTGAAATCTCTCAATTTTTTAACTAATTCCCGTCCCAAAAATCGCCAATTTGCCGTAATCGGCTTGGGTCGTTTTGGTCGAGCAGTGTGTAGCTCTTTACACAAGATGGGTTATGAGGTTTTGGGGACGGATATTGATGAGAAGTTAGTTACGCAAGCACTAACTCAAAAAATTGCCTCTCATGCCGTGCAGCTCGATTCTACCGAACCAGAATCTTTAAAGGAAGCTGGGATCTTCGAGATGGACACGGTAATTGTCGCGATCGGTAACTATTTACAAGAAAGCATTATTACTACTCTCAACGTTAAAGAAGCTGGAGTAGAGCAGGTTGTGGCAAAAGCATCTTCAGAAATACATGGCAAGGTGCTGCGTCGAGTCGGTGCAGATCGAGTGGTTTTCCCCGAATATGAAGCTGGGTGCACTTTGGCAAGCACTTTAACTACCCCTGCATTTTTAGAACGGTTTGAATTAGACCCTGAAAACAGCATTGTCGAGGTATTAGTTCCAGAGGCATTTCACGGCAAGACTTTAGCACAGCTAGATTTACGTAAATGCTATGGAGTAAACGTCTTGGCAATTGGCAACGGAGAGAAATTTGTCACTAACCCTAGCCCTGGACAAGTATTAAAACAAGGCTTGGTGATGGTGGTAATTGGCGACAATAAGGATTTACAGCGTTTACCAATTGAATAATTTAAGTTGTCATTTGCTAGTCTGGGAGCGATAGGCGATCGCCAGCTAACTTCATTTTTTTTGCTTTTCTAAACTATTACTGTGGCTGGCTTCCCAACCTAATAAGGCTGATTTTCGTTCTATTCCCCAGCGGTATCCCCCAAGCTCTCCAGAAGCTCTGATTACTCGATGGCAAGGAATTAGATAAGCAATGGGGTTTTTACCTACCGCATTACCGATCGCCCTAGTAGCAGTGGGACGGGCGATCGCTTCGGCTAGAGTTTTATAGGTTGCCAGTTTGCCAAATGGTATATTTAGCAGCGCGCGCCATACCTGAATTTGGAAGTTGGTTCCTTTCACCAGCAATGTTAGAGGTTTTTGGCGATCAAGATTTACTGAATTGAAGATGCGATCGCACAGGGCTTGAGTCATTTGTGGCTCGTAGTATATTTCGGCATTCGACCAAGATTCTCGAATAATCTGCTGCGGATCTGGCTGGCTATCTAAATCTAGGAAGTGCAAATTGCAGATACCTCGTTTAGTTGTGGCGAGCAATGCCCGACCAAATGGCGTTTCGTGGACTCCATAAGCAATCTGTAAACCCATGCCTCCTGTTTTGTACTCTCCAGGAGACATAGCTTCTAGATTGACAAAAAGATCGTGCAGTCTTCCTGGGCTAGATAAGCCGACATTCTGTATTCTCTTTTGATCAAATTTTGAGAGCATAACAACAAAATAACGTTCTGTGAAGGATAATCTCTATCATGGCTGCCAAAGTTATAATCATGCTTTGGATCTTTTATCAAATTGAGCTCGCTAACCATTAATTCTTCACTAAACTACAAATCATGGCAATTCTGGTAACAGGAG
>JBCDCO010000147.1:0-14481 GCA_039181635.1 Cyanobacteria bacterium P01_G01_bin.19
CCCTGTCCCAAATCGGCGGCGAGGGTAATTACTTCTTTTACTCCCCACTCATTTTTTAGATAAGGAATACATACGGTGGTATCGACCCCACCCGAATAGGCTAAAACAACTTTATCTGCACGTCCCATAAATATAATCTGGCTTTTGCTAAATAACTCAGATGGTATTGTACCGAAAAGCTCGCGTCAGAGATTGCTTTTTGAGCATATTTCAGTAAATATCCTATTTTCCTGACATACCAATTTGCTTAACAAAAGTACAAATTTGCTGAGAATTAAGTAAACTCAATATACAGGCACTACATGACTCGACTAAAGAATGCAAGCTAGCTCCAACTCGACTTCATCATTCCCCAAAGCTCTACTATTGATTGCCCCGTTTTTTCTTTGGGGGACGGCGATGGTAGCCATGAAAGGAGTTATCCCCTACACTACGCCCTTTTTTATGGCGGGGGTTCGGTTAGTACCTGCGGGGGTATTAGTATTGATAGTGGCAGCTATTTTAAAATTACCCCAACCCAAAACTATCAAAGCTTGGCTGTGGATTTTAGCTTTTGCGATAGTTGATGGAGCGATGTTTCAAGGTTTTCTAGCCCAGGGAATCGTCAAGACTGGGGCTGGTTTGGGTTCGGTGATGATCGATTCTCAACCTCTTGCCGTAGCCTTACTGTCTAGCGTTTTGTTTGGTGAAATTATTGGCTTTTGGGGTTGGTTGGGGCTGAGTATTGGAGTAATGGGCATTAGTCTGATTGGACTGCCAGATATTTGGATTTATAGTGCCTTTGCTGGAGATTTGACCGTAGTAAATATTGACTGGTGGGGACTGTTTGATAATGGAGAATGGCTGATGTTGTTGGCTTCTCTTTCGATGGCTGCTGGTACGGTTATGATTCCCTATATTAGTAAAGAGTGCAATCCTGTAGTTGCCACTGGTTGGCATATGATTTTAGGCGGGCTGCCTTTATTTTATTTGTCTTGGGTACAAGAGTCGCAACAATGGCAAAATATGTCGGTTGAGTGTTGGATCGCTTTGGGCTACGCCACGATTTTTGGTAGCGCGATCGCCTATGGCATATTCTTTTATTTGGCTTCTAAAGGAAATTTGACTAGTCTGAGTGCGCTGACTTTTTTGACTCCAATCTTTGCTTTGTTGTTTGGCACGATTATTTTGTCAGAGGTTTTGAGTTTTCTGCAATCGATAGGTGTTTTGCTGACTATAGTTAGCATTTATCTCATCAATCAAAGAGAGCAGATTGCGGCTAGGCTCAATGCCGATCGCCCCAACCTCCCCGCAGTGGTTGCAGAGATAGAACAGCAGGAGAAATCTCCCGATAGTTCCGCAACAGGGCAAAGCGATCGAGAAATTGCCGTTAATGACTAGTACGGCTTCGTCTAAGTAATAGGTAATAAGTAGCAGGTAAGATACAGCAGGGGTTAGAGGTTGATTGAATGGTGTCTTTACTTACGTCCATATCGACTAGCGGTAACAATCGATTAAACGATCTAAGTGCGATCGCTCGTGGGTTGCCATCACCGTTAACCTAATTCTGCTAGTGGGTACGGTAGGAGGACGAATTGCAGGGGCAAAAATACCTGCGGTTAGCAACTGTTGAGACTTGCTGAGTGCTGCTTGAGAAGAATCTAAACCGAGGCATAAAATGGGTGACTCCGAAGGTAAAATATCTCGATCTGACAGATGCTGCTTGAGATAATTAATATTTTGCCAAAGTCTTTCCCTTCTACTGGTTTCCTGTCTGATTATTTCAATGGCTTTATTGGCTGCGGCAGTATCGGCAGGGGATAATCCTGTAGTGTAGATCCAGCTTGGCGCGCGATTGCGTAAGAAGTCGATTAAAGTCGTGCTACCTGCTACATATCCCCCTAAACTTCCCAAGGCTTTACTAAGCGTACCGATTTGAATTAAGGGTTTTCCAGTACATTTAAAATGTTCTACACAGCCCGCACCTGTTTCGCCCATAACCCCCGTTGCATGGGCTTCATCTACCAACAGCATACATTCAAACTCTTGAGCGATCGCAATTAGTTCGGGCAAAGGACACAGATCGCCATCCATACTAAAGACGCTATCGGTAGTAATCAGACAACGACGGTATAAACTGCGATTATTGTTTAACTTACAGCGCAGATCGGCAATATCATTATGTAGATAGTCAATTGCTATTGCACCGCTGAGAATTGCTCCTTTTTTAAGACTAGAGTGATTGTAAATATCTCCTAGAATTAGATCTCTTTGCCCGACTAAAGCCGCAACCGTACCAATATTGGCTAAATAACCCGAACTAAACACTAGGGCATCTTCCGTTTGCTTTAACTCGGCGATCGCTCTTTCTAAATTCTCGTGTAAATCTTTATGCCCGCTAATCAACCGCGAACCCGTGCTGCCAGTACCATAAGCTTTTGTTGCCTCTATTGCTGCCTCGATCAGCCTAGAATCTCCTGCCAAACCTAAGTAATCATTGCTGGCAAAATTGATTACAGACTCGCCCGATAACTTTACTATTGCCCCTGGCTTGCCTGCAATCGCTCTTACCGAACGATACCAGTTAGCACGATGTATCGTCTTTAAAGATTTATCCAACCAATCATAGGGATTTGCCAAAACTCTCGCTCTGAAAAGTTATAACCAGACTAAACATCCAATTGTAAATAGTTTGAAGTTTCTATCCACTAACTACTAACTACTAACTACTATTTATATCGAGAATTGACAGTTGCCACTGATACGGGTTTGACAAATAAAAACAACGCTGCCAAAGCTAAAACATGGATCGACCAGTGGGCAATTACCAAACCCCAGATCAGACAAATAAAGCTCATTCCCGCACCTAGCAAAGCAAAAATATCGTTAGAAGTGCGACAGTAAATAACGATACTAGCTATGGCAGTGACGAAGAGTAGAATGGGAAACATAAGGGGATCTTTGCTTTACTATTAATTTCAGGCTCGTTTTTGACGTTAAAGCTGAATGATTTGATTAGAAGATGTTTGAGTAAGGAAACTAAGTAATCAGAAAAACTTATTAGTTTTATAACTTACTTTTATCATTTACCTCTATAATTTAACGCGCGATCCTTAGAGCGATCTCATTTTCCTCAATGAAATGTAGATATTGTAAATTTTCTTAATACACCGTGATTTTTTGAGATAAACGACTTTGCTCTATCTCTTTAGTAGTTAGTAGTTAGTAGTTAGTAGTTAGTAGTTAGTAGTTAGTTAATAGTTAACTACCAATTCGTTTCTCTGATACTCCAAAAAGTCTAGCAGCCAATCTTTTAGATAAAGAGTTGCGCGGCAATCGTCTTCGTTATAGCTCAGAATTAATTCTAATAAAGTGCGATCTTGAGTGCTTAACCAGCGATCGTACCAACATACAGACTGATCTCCGCTACCAGACGTTTCGCGCCAATAAAAACCAATCCAGTTAGCGATCGCCTTTAATGAATAGCTTTCTACGGGTAAGATAGTCGATTGCATGACCCATCGATGTAGATCGACCAAACGAGAAACTAGTTCTTTGGTGGTGTTTCTAGGTGTGTTGTAGAGTCTACCCAAGCGTTTAATTGTATCTACCTCGTATTCAGAATAGTGAAAAATTGGTGCATCGGGATAGAGTGTCACAAAATCCAAAAACTCTTGCCATATTTTGCCTTCATCTTCGGGCTGTTCTGCCACAAAAGCATTAAATGTCTGGGTATTGGTGCGACGATCTATCAGCAGCGCGCCTAATAAATAATCAATTTGTCTTTCGGGTTCGGCTTCAATATCAAAATAGATTTCAAATACCCCTGAAGGGATGGGCTGAGTATCGACTAGATTAAAGTTGGATCTGACTATAGGGCGATCGCTGGCGATCGATAAAGCCTGCTGCTTTAACTGGCGAGCAATATCATCATCAATTACTTCTGCCAAATTAGCCTCTGAAACATTTACCAGAGATTCAAAAGTATCGACCCCAATATTTTGCATGTATTCGTATCGGCGGGGAGTTACTCCAGGAACAAGAGATAGATGATTTTCTGTTTTGGCGATGCGATAGCAATAGCTATGCCAACTGCATAAATTACACCGTTGGCGAGAGATAAACACTTCTGGCTTTTCTTTCGTGGCTAACATCAACAGACACTCCGCCACTACTTCCCGCATTTTAATTAACCAGACATCCAGGTTAACAAAGTAATCATTATGCTCTTTTAAAATTAGCTGCGATCGCCCTGGAACTTTTTGCTGAATAATTGCCAAAAGTTGGGCGTGGAAAGCAGAAATCAACTTATATTCAGGCTTGGCGCGACGACCGAGTTTTATATTTACGCCGATATATTCCCAGATGCCAAAGACTGAATTACCAGGCTGGTTGATCAGCAGCGTTGGTGCGGCATTAAAAACAATTTCTTCGAGCAATTCTTGCTGGCTGCTATTTAGTTTACTTAAGCGAAAATCATTGCCTAATTCCGATCGCCATCTAGCAAAAGTTAGGTTCAAGCTACCTTGAATAATGTACTCGGCACCTTGCTGCATTAAATCGATTGTCTGTTTTCCATTTAACTGCCAATCTTTCCGAGACGCCTGAGGTTTTTGACAGTTAAGAGTGACGTTTGCTTCGGAATCGATCCATTTATTCTGAATCACATTGGCAATGTGAGTTCCGTTTTCCCGCTTCAATTTAATCAGAAAATCTTTGTCTGGATCTTTCTGCTGGATATCGCCATATATTTCTAGGAAAGTACGGCGATTACAACGCTTATAGTTGAGTAGAAGATGGTCGGTGATTAGCATTTAAGAGCCAGGAAACAAAAGCGATCTAAACCAAAAGAAAATCGACATTCTGCTTTGGCTTAAACTAAATTTTGCTTCCACAAAAGTTTATTGCTGAATGTTAAATAGTAAATATGGATATACTAACAAAAGTCTTGCCATAAATGCAGTATACCTCCTATGAATCATAGTTTATCTCCTACCAATCTCCAAGAACATCGTCAAAAATTTCCAGGACTTCTTAACAAGACCTATTTCAATTTTGGCGGACAGGGAACTATGCCAGATACTGCACTAAATGCCATTATCGATACCCATAAATACATTCAACAAGTAGGTCCTTTTTCTGGTCGAGTTAATAATTGGTTGACGGAAAAAGTGAACTTATTAAGACAGGAAATTGCGATCGAGCTTAATACTATCCCCGAAACCATTACGATTACGGAAAATGTTACCGCAGGATGCAATATTGCCCTGTGGGGTATTGAGTGGCAAACAGGCGATCGTATTTTGATGACAGACTGCGAACATCCAGGAATCATTGCCACCGTTAATGAAATAGCTCGCAGATTTGACTTAAAGGTAGCAATTTGTCCGATTATGAACACCTTAAACTCTGGCGATCCTGCTGCTGTTATTGAGAGTCACTTGACAGAGAACACTCGCATGGTGGTTTTAAGCCATCTGTTATGGAATACAGGACAAGTGTTGCCCCTAAAAGAAATTGCTCGTACTTGCCATAATTATTCTGCCAAACATACAATCCGAGTAATGGTAGATGCCGCACAGTCGGTAGGTTCTTTATATTTGAATTTGCCTGAATTAGAGATAGACTACTACGCTTTTACGGGACACAAATGGCTCTGTGGTCCAGCGGGAGTAGGGGGACTGTATGTCAGCCAGGCAGCATTCAGTGAACTCAATCCAACTTTTATTGGCTGGCGTGGCGTTGAAATGGATGACCATGGTAAACCTACTGGCTGGAATCAAGACGGTACAAAATACGAAGTTGCGACTTCAGCATATCCAGAATATGAAGGTTTGAGAAATGCGATCGCCCTACATCGATCTTGGGGAACATCTGCAGCCAGATACCAGCAAATTTGCGAGTCGAGTAAGTATCTTTGGACGCAGCTACAAACTATCAAAACCCTAAACTGTCTTAAAGACACCCCTCCCGAAGCTGGATTGGTTTCCTTTACCGTGGCAGGAATCGAACATAGCAGGTTAGTAAATGCCTTAGAAAAACAGGGTTTTCTGCTACGCACCATCGCCGATCCTGACTGTATTCGCGCCTGCGTTCACTATCTAACTTTGACAGAAGAATGCGATCGCCTGATTGCTGCTATAAAATCCCTGGTCAATTAATTTTGTCTCAATACCCAGAAAAAAAAGCAACTGCCAGCGTTTGTAATATAACTTTATATTTCTGCCCTACCTTATTGAAAAAATTAGGTTAGATTTAGATGGATCTTTTTTTAGGGACATGAGAGTAGTGAGTTACAAACAGCCTATACGCAACAAAAATAATTCAACAAAATCACAAGATGCGGATATGACATTTTTCGATCCCAGCTTGATCAAAGCAGCGAGAAATATTTACCGAAATTACTACAGCGTCGGCTTTCCCAACGAAGATCGAGCTTTAGGCGTAATTATCAATCGAGATAATCATCGAGGACAGTTAGCCTTCAAGAAAAAGCCAGTTTTGTTGCCCAGAGAATGCTTTATTCCCATCGGACAAATTGAATCAGAAGCATACTAACAACTGTACCTCGCGATAATTTATCTATATTTACATTCTCTCTATTACTTATAAATTATGGAAACGCTGGTTACAGCGATCGCTTTTATTTTGGCTTTTACCTTTGGTGCCTGCATTGGTAGCTTCTTAAATGTGGTTGTCTATCGCATTCCTGCAGGAATATCCTTGATTCACCCCCCTTCCCGCTGTCCCAAATGCATGCATTCTCTGGGCGTAACTGAAAACGTCCCTGTTTTTGGTTGGCTGTGGCTTAGAGGGCGTTGCCGATGGTGCAAAACTAAAATTTCTAGCCGCTATCCTCTAGTGGAAGCCAGTACGGGAATGATTTTTATGCTGGTTTTTTGGCGATTTGGCTATAGCATCGAAACTATCGGCTACTGTGCTTTTTTAAGCTGGTTATTATCCCTTTCTCTAATTGACTTGGATACTATGACTCTGCCCTCACCCTTAACCAAGTCAGGGCTAGTTTTAGGATTAGTCTTTCAAGGAATATGGGGTTGGCAATTAGGACAAGGACAGGGTGTGGCAAATCAATTGATGTTCGGCATCGGTGGGGCAGTATTGGGTATTTGGCTTCTAGAAATTATTGCCTTGCTGGGAGCGATGATGTTAGGGCAACAGGCAATGGGAGATGCTGACGGCAAGCTTATGGCAACCATTGGGGCTTGGATTGGCTGGAAATATGTTTTGGTTTCTAGCTTTGTTGCCTGCGGTTTTGGTGCAGTTGTTGGCGGAGGCGCGATAGCCTTGGGTTTGCTAGGTAAAAAGCAACCCATGCCTTTTGGTCCATTTTTGGCATTAGGAGGAGCGTTGAGCTTATTTTGTGGCGATATTATTATCGATACTTATCTCAACACATTTTTCAATTTTTAATACTTAGCATAGTCCTATTCAAAGAAATTATTTTCTCGAACTCGCTCGATTTAATGCTCGCTAGTTATGATGGAGCGTAAAATTCATTTTTGCTTGTTGAAATATATTCGGTGCATATACCCCGACATCTAGAGTAAAGCGATCGTTAATATTTATGACATAGCCTCTACAAAGAAAAGCAATAGCTGCCGCTAAAGCAATAAATAAGCGGGTTTGGTATTTTTCTCTCAATACCAGATTAACTTCATAACCGTAACCTACAGCCTTCCATTGTTGTATCAAAGTTTGGATAGTAGCTGCATCTAAATTACGCCCAAAATCTTCAAGCATATCAATTTCGTTTACATAGTTTGGTTCGTTCCTACTAATATTTATTCCAAGATTGCTGGGGATATCTGACGATATGTAGTAAAAATTGTAATCTTTACTGTGAAGAAAAATTATCTTTTCATTCTCCTGCACAATCTTGCGGCTGCCGAGCTGATGCAAAGATATTTCTCCCAGTCTTTGCCTATCTTCTAGAGTTAATAATTCCCAAAATTTGTTTTTCAATTCGCCCCAGTAAAAATATTCTGGGCTAGTGGGAAAGATATATAGATCGATACTCACGATTGTTTTTTGACTTACATATCAAACATAGTTACTGATTTTTTGGCTTGATTAATTGTCTGAAGATATCGACATGTTAATTTTTTGTTGTCTTCTTGCCCTCGGGCAAAATTAGCATCGCATCGCCAAAAGAATAAAAGCGATAATTTAGGGCGATCGCTTCTTGGTAAATACTTAATAAACGTTTTCTACCGATCAAAGCACTAACTAACATTAGCAAACTAGATCCTGGCAAGTGAAAGTTAGTAATCAAACCATCAACTACCTGCCATTTATAACCAGGATAGATAAACAAGTCTGTTTTTCCCCTATAGGATTGCAATTCATCGGCATCAGATTCTTTAACGGCTCCTTCTAAGGCTCTAGTGGCGGTAGTTCCCACCGCAAAAACCCTACCTCCTCTTGCCTTAGTTTGCTCTATCTTATCGACGGTTGCCTGGCTGACTTCAATCCATTCTTGGTGCATTTGGTGATTAACAATCTCTTCTGTCTCTACGGGGCGAAATGTACCGACTCCTACATGAAGAGTAATGTAAGTCTGCTCGACTCCCTGTTGTTTTAATTTATCTAGTAATTCGGGAGTAAAATGCAATCCAGCCGTAGGTGCAGCGATCGCTCCTGGTTGTTCTGCGTATACAGTTTGATAGCGATCGCCTGGAGCCTCATTTTCGGTGATGTAGGGTGGTAAGGGTAATTGTCCGTAATCCTCCAAAAAGTGCCATAAAGTTTTACCTTCTGGCAAATTGAACTTGAGCAGTCTACCTCCAGTTTCTTCGTCGCGATCGACTACCGTTGCAGCCAGCTGGTAATCTTTTACGTTCAAGTCCTTATTCACAGGATCGAAGACTATCTTTGACCCAGGGGTAAACCGTTTGCCTGGCTTAACTAGAGCTAACCAACAGTCGTCTGACTTTTCTTCCAACAGCAAAATTTCCACCCTAGAGCCAGTGGTTTTGCTGCCATACAAACGAGCAGGAATTACACGAGTGTTGTTAAGTACGAGTAAATCGCCCGATCTGAGCCATTTAGTCAAATCGTGAAAAACTTCATGTTGACAAGAACTCTGTGAATCTACTATCAGTAGACGGGAGCTATCTCTCGAAGCTGCGGGGGTTTGTGCGATCAGGCTTTGAGGCAATTCGTAAGTATAATTAGAGAGTAAAAAATCCTCGTTCATTTTGAGTTGTAGGTTCATATTGGACGATCGTCTTTGGGTAGTATCCCCCATCTCAAATTCAAAAGATCGGGTGCTTTTCCCCAAGCGAAAAGGACATATTTATTGTCAGACTATAGATAGGCTTCCGAAGTAAATGGTGTTTATGGACTATCTCTATTTCCTGGCAAATGCCAGTGTGACTCTAAGAACAATTGATTATCTCCTTAACATGGAGCATACAGCAAATGCTTCTTTGACTGTAATTCATCAGATCGATGGTTGGATCGTTAAAATTCGTTATCCTCAGGCTCTCGAACCCAAATTACATGGAAACTTTCAGGCTTTCATGTCTGAGTTGGGTATTACCTATGAGCCAGAAATGCGTCTCAAGATGGTGTTTTGGAGCTTGGAAACAGGACAATCTCCTGTAGAAGTTATGCGCCGCTATCAAGTAGCAGTGGTTTCTCACGGTAAACCAGATGTAAAAGATATTGAAGCATTCCGTCAACAGTTCACTAAAGGGTTGGGGTATTGCCCCGAAACTTTGGCTTAATCTGCCGAACGGTTTTTTCGTCGATTGAGAAACCACGTTTGAAGTTGCTGACGACAAGCTTCTTCTTTAATCCCTGCTATTACTTTAAGGCGATGATTGGAACAGTAACTATCAGGGATGTTCATCACCGTGCGAATTGCTCCCGTTTTTGGCTCGTCTGCACCATAGATTAGACAGCTCAAACGGGACTGCAATATTGCGCCCGCACACATAGGGCAGGGTTCTAAAGTTACGTATAGGGTACAGTTTTTTAAGTAATAGTTTCGTTTGACTTTATTGGCAGCGCGAATTGCGAGTATTTCGGCGTGAGCCGTAGCATGACGACTTCTTTCTTTGTGATTGCTAGCTTCTGCAACTAAATTATTTTTCTCATCCACAATTATTGCGCCTACGGGAATATCCCCTGCATTTCCTGCTGTCTGAGCTAAGGCGATCGCCTGTTCCATCCACTGACAGTGATTTAAATAGGCTTGGTAATCTAGTTTGGCAAAAGTCTGTTTAATAAAGGAATAACGAGACAGTATTTGTTTATCCACAATGGTCGTTTGAAAGGAAATACATAAAAGTACAGATACCGAGACAATCGAAAAGCTACTAAACTGAATGTTGAATCTTTCAAGCTAAAATAACCATTCAGAAAATCTAAAATGCAAATAACTGAAATCTCTCCAATTTTAGAAAAGCTGTTCGATGCAGAGTACATCAAGCACGATACAGAAGAAGCTTGGCAGATCAAAAACTCTCAGCTTCATTTATTAGTTCTTATTTCTGAAGATCGAACCTGGTTAAGACTACTGACTCCAATTGCCACAGCCAGCGAAGCTCAATCTTTGTTACCTCAAATATTAGAAGATAATTTTGATGCTACTCAAGAAGTCCGTTATGCCATCAGTCAAAATGTCTTGTGGGGAGTGTACCATCATCGTCTAGCATCTCTTGTAGCGGAAGATTTAGAAAGCGCGATCGCATCTCTACAGGCTCTAGCTGCTAAAGGTTTATCTTCGTCTTTTGATCAGCTAATTGAAAAACAAATAGTTCAAATAGTCAAAGCGGCTAAAGCTCAGGGACAAAGCTTGGAAGCTACTTATCAAACCATAGATCGTTTTTACCAGGAAGGAGTCATGGGTGGAGTAGATCAAGATCCAGCCCAAAGAGAACAGTTTTTAGCAGCGTGGAAAATGCAGTTGGAAAGATTATGGTCTGAAGTAGAAGTATAATGTTTAAAGCGTTTGACTTTATTTTATCCTCAAGCGGAAACGAGGGGATCATCTTTTGACCAACATGTTATTGTACATCGATCCACAACTAAAAATAAATACTTAATCTGGGGAATCTAAAGTAGTAATTTTGAAGATTGATTAACGACAATTTCATTGTTAAAACTTGATTTAGAAAATTTTAATAATTGTTACTTTAGCGTGATATGATTCTTGTTGTCTGGACTAGGGTAACGGTGAAATGACGGTCTAATCAGTTATCTATCGAATAACCAAGGTACGAGAAACCATATCTTAATCCCCAGTTGTTAGATGATAAAAACGTGACATGATCGGAAAGCTGTAACTCCAGACATACATTCAGCATGAGCCAAAGTTGATTAATAACGATCTAAATCTTGTCTAGCAACCAACTTGAACCAACGCCAATTACTGAAGAAAGTCAAAGTTCGGCAGAGTCATCTGCGATCGCAAATGACTCGATGACAGAGTACTACCAGCTAAAGCAAAACTTGCTTTTGGTGACTTTGGGACTGACGGCGGTAATCTTCGTGTCTGTATGGGTTACCTATACATTAGACATGGCTCTCAACTATCTGTTAGGAGCTTGTGTTGGTACGGTTTATATCGGTATGTTAGCCAAAGAGGTAGAAAAGATTGGCTCGAATAAGAAAGGTGTTGGGTCAACCAGACTCGCACTGATAGCTGGTGTAATTATAGTTGCTACTCAACAGCAACAATTGCAAATTGTACCCATTTTTCTTGGGTTTTTGACTTACAAAGCTGCGATTATTCTTTACGTGGTACAAACAACCCTAATGCCAGCGGAAAAATAGAGAATTACAGTAGTCAAAACATCCAAAAAGCGGGCTGCAAAGCGTGATATCTGGGGAAAGATCGCACATCATGGAAATTTTAAATAATTTTAATTCTCTCGTACAATTCCCCTTGGCTTCGCTAGAAGTCGGTAAACATTTTTACTGGGAAATAGGCGGTTTAAAATTACATGGTCAAGTTTTTCTGGCTTCTTGGGTAGTAATTGCTATTTTGGTAATTGCTGCTTTTTTAGGGTCAAGAAATATCCAAAGGATTCCCAGCGGCATGCAAAACTTTATGGAGTATGTGCTGGATTTCATACGGAGTTTGGCAAAAGATCAGATCGGCGAAAAAGAATATCGTGAATGGGTACCTTTTGTTGGTACTTTGTTTTTGTTCATCTTCGTTTCCAACTGGTCTGGAGCGTTAGTTCCTTGGAAATTAATTGAAATTCCCGACAGCGAACTAGCCGCACCCACGAATGATATCAACACCACAGTTGCTCTAGCTTTATTGACTTCCGTTGCATACTTTTATGCAGGGATTAAGAAGAAAGGCTTGGGCTACTTTGCAGGATATCTAGAACCAACGCCAATTCTTGCACCATTTAAGGTTTTAGAAGACTTTACAAAACCTTTGTCCCTCAGCTTCCGTCTATTCGGAAACATCTTGGCAGATGAATTAGTAGTAGCAGTATTGGTACTGTTAGTTCCTCTTTTCGTACCGCTGCCTTTGATGGTCTTGGGGCTATTTTTAAGCGCGATTCAAGCACTCATTTTTGCTACTCTAGCTGCTGCCTATATTGGCGAGGCATTAGAAGAGCATCATTAGTTTGCTTTAGGTATTTAATATCTATTTTTTCGTGTTCGTCTTGGGTTGATCGTCACCCAATACATCGCAACTTAAAGTAAGTTTGCGATAGCTATAGAAGCCGATCATTTTATTTATCTGTAAACTCACATTTAATTTAAAGGAAAAAAAACATGGAACCCTTAGTTGCTGCTGCTTCCGTCGTCGCTGCTGCTCTTGCTGTAGGTCTTGGAGCAATTGGTCCTGGTATCGGACAAGGTAACGCTGCTGGTCAAGCAGTAGAAGGTATTGCTCGTCAGCCCGAAGCAGAAGGTAAAATCCGCGGTACTCTACTACTTAGTTTGGCGTTCATGGAAGCGTTGACTATCTATGGTTTGGTAGTATCTCTAGTATTGTTATTCGCTAACCCCTTCTCCTAAGAGAATTTTAGCTGCCCGACCTCTATTTTTTGGATGGCGATCGGGCAGATGAAATTGGGGACGATAATATTTGTGATCGCACAACCTAAGCCCCACTTAGCCTTAATATTTATAGCCCAAACAACCTTGGCGAATAAATTTTATAAATTAGTAAATGTTTACTAATATCAGCAGAAAAAACAGGGTTAAATACGATGACATACTGGAATATTCTCTTCGCAGCGGCAGATGCTGCTGCCGAATCAACTGCTGAAGGCGGTTTATTTGACATTAATGGTACTTTGCCATTAATGGCGGTTCAATTCCTGATTCTGATGGTAATTTTGGATAAACTGCTATACAAACCTTTAGGTAAAGCAATTGACGAACGAACCGACTACGTTCGTAGCAGCATGAAAGATGCTCGCGAGCTAAAGGAAAAAACCGAGTCTTTGGCAGCTCAATACGAAAATGAACTGAGAGATGTTCGTCGCGAATCTCAGGCAATTATCGCTGCCGCTAAAGCCGAAGCGGAAAAAACCTCTAACGCTAAAATTCAAGAAGCGCAACAGCAGGTAGCCGCAGAAAAGCAGAAAGCAGCAGATGAGATTGAGGCGCAAAAAGCCGAAGCGATGCAGTCTTTAGAACAACAGGTGGAAGCTCTAAGTAACCAGATTTTAGAAAAGTTATTAGGAGCAGAATTAGTTGGTTAGAGCCAACCAATCTATCTGTATCGATAAAACCGAACGAGCCGTGGCTATCAGCCTAAAAATCAATCTTGCTTAATCTTAGACATTACTAAAATATAAAGCCCAAGATTATAGATTACTAAAGCTTATAGCTTAGAGCTTAAAGCTTAAAGCTTATAAAAAAAACATAACCTAAAAGTACGGATAAGAAGTAAAGATGATGAGTACTTTTTTCCTTCTTAACGCGGAAGCAGAAAGTGGCTTTGGATTTAAATTCGATGTCATCGAAGCCAATTTAATCAACCTGGCGATTATTTTTGTACTACTGATTGTCTATGGAGGCAAAGTAGTCGGTAATATTCTCAGCGAGAGACGCGCCAAGATAGAAGCAGAAATAAAATCAGCCGAAGCTAGAGCAAAAGAAGCAAAGGATGCTTTGGCGAAGGCGCAAAAAGACTTAAAAGAAGCACAGGCAACTGTGGTCAAAATTCGTTCTGAAGCAGAAACCAATGCCCAAAAAGCTAAGGAAATTGCTTTGGCGAAAGGACAGCAAGAGGTAGAAAGACTCAAGTCTTCTGCTGCTGCCGATCTTAATTCCGAGCAGGAAAGAGCGATCGCTCAATTGAGAGCAAGAGCAGTAGAAATGGCATTGCAAAGAGTTGAATCTCGTATGGGAGAAGTGCTGAACGATGACAAACAGCGTCAGCTAATCGACCGCAGTATCGCCAATATAGGAGAGTAGAGAAATGAGTGGAACTCTAGTAAGTAGCGAAATCAGCGAACCCTATGCTCAGGCGTTGATGTCTTTGGCACAGCAAAATAA
>JBCDCO010000148.1:0-14408 GCA_039181635.1 Cyanobacteria bacterium P01_G01_bin.19
AGAGGATTTTGACTACTTCGTATTCAATATTTCTCCTGTCAAACACATAATGTTTCAAAAGGTAATTCTCCAAGAATAGCGCTCGCATTCTTTAAACCGTTTGAACTCGAGATAGTACATTTGGTCACCTTAACAGGGGTAGTAGTTAGTAGTTAGTAGTTAGTAGTTAGTAGTTAGTTGTCCCTAAAGGGATATCCCCCTTCGAGGACGTAGCCGCTACGCATATTAGTTGTTAGTAGGGGTGAGCATCATGTGCGCCCTTACTAATCTTGGACTAATGCTAGCTCTTGTTTTTCCAATCTGTGCGCTCTAAACGAAAAACAAAGCAATCATCGCAATCGAACCATCTTTGCTCGACAGAACGAAAGCCAAGACGTTGATAAAAGCGATGGGCGCGAATATTACTGGCAAGGGGATCGACCAATATTTAATAAATGTTGTAAATGTTGGATTCGCGGTCAGTTTTTTGTTGCTTAATTGTATCTCAATCAAATTTAGTAGACCTGAAAAATAACAAATAGCAACGGAGAAAGTATGGTGCATCAGTTATCGACCGATAAAATCAGCATTAAAAGCGATCGCTCGATTGCTCCTGACATATTGCCTGGCAAGAGTTTTCCTTTAGGTGCTACTGTCTATCCTAATGGGGTTAACTTTTGTGTTTTCTCCCGCGCTCAGAGAATTGAACTATTATTATTTGATCACCCCGACGATCCAGAGCCTTCTAGGGTAATTAGTTTAGAACCCCAAGTTCACTGTAGCTGCTATTATTGGCACGTTTTCATTAAAGGAATTAGGTCGGGGAAAATCTATGCCTATCGAGCTTATGGAGAATATGCCCCAGAAAAAGGTTTGCGCTTTGATGGCGCGAAAGTTCTCCTCGATCCCTATGCCAAGGCGATCGCGGGAGAGGGACTCTACAATCGTCAAGCAGCTTGCGAAGCGGGAGATAATTGCGATCGGGCGTTAAGGGGAGTAGTAGCAGATACCAGCGAATATGATTGGGAGGGGGATTGCCCCCCTCGTATTCCCTATGCCAGCAGTATTATCTACGAACTCCATGTAGGTGCGTTTACCAGCCATCCTAATTCTGGAGTGGGGTCGAAAAAACGAGGCACTTTTGCTGGTTTAATTGAGAAAATTCCCTACCTGCGATCGCTAGGAGTCACCGCAGTAGAATTACTCCCAGTTCATTTTTTTGATGTGGATGATGCCCCCCAAGGAAGAAAGAACTATTGGGGTTATAGCACCATTGGCTTTTTTGCCCCCCACAATGACTACAGCTCTCGACGCGATCGCTTAGGAGCATTAGATGAGTTTCGCGACTTGGTTAAAGCTCTACACAAAGCAAACATCGAGGTGATTCTCGACGTAGTATTTAACCATACTGCTGAAGGAGACGAGCGAGGTCCCACTATTTCCTGGCGCGGTTTAGACAACCAAACTTACTATATTCTGTCGCCAGATTCGGAAGAGTACCATAACTATAGTGGTTGCGGTAACAGTCTCAAAGCCAACCATCCTGTAGTCAGTCGCTTAATCATTGACTGTCTGCGCTATTGGGTGACCCAAATGCACGTTGACGGTTTTCGTTTCGATTTAGCTTCGGTGTTGGCAAGGGATGCTGCGGGGGCTTCGCTTTGGCATAGTTCCATTATCACTGCCAATATTCTCTGGGCGATCGAATCCGACCCCGTATTGGCTAAAACCAAGTTAATTGCCGAAGCTTGGGACGCAGCAGGGCTTTATGGAGTAGGTCGCTTTGTAGACTTAGGAGATTGGTTTACTGAATGGAATGGTCCATTTCGGGATGATGTCCGTCGCTTTGTTAAGGGCGACGCAGGGATGGTAAAACGGCTAGCAGATCGAATTTTAGCCAGTCCTGATATGTATACTCGTGACGATACTGATATTAACCGCAGTATTAATTTTGTAACTTGCCACGATGGTTTTACTCTCAACGATCTGGTTTCCTACAATCAAAAAAATAACTTGGCTAACGGTGAAAATAACAACGACGGTGGCAATGATAACCATAGTTGGAACTGTGGTATTGAAGGAATAACCGAAGATTTAGAAGTTGAGAACTTAAGGCTCAAGCAAATTAAAAACTTTTTTACCGTGTTGTTGATGTCTCAGGGAACGCCGATGATCCTCATGGGAGATGAAGTAAGGAGAACTCAGCAGGGTAATAATAATACTTACTGTCAAGATAACGAACTAAGCTGGTTTGACTGGAGTAATGTTGAATCTAATCTGGGTTTATTACGCTTTGTCAAAAAAGCGATCGCCTTTATTCAAGGGCTGTCGGTATTTCGCCTCGAACAAGCTTTAGCTAGTACCAAAGGCACAGACCCCTATTTAATTTGGCACGGAACCAAACTCTATCGACCTAACTGGGAAGATGAGTCGCACCATCTGGCGTTTACTCTAGCTTATCCTCAGAGGGGTGAATATCTACACGTTATTTTTAATGCCTACTGGGAATCTTTAACTTTTGAATTACCAAAATTGAGCGAAAGACATAATTGGCACCAAGTTATTGACACCTCTTTACCTACTCCTAATGATTTTCGCGAACTAGCAACTGCACCTCTAGTTCGCAATTGGCAGTATCGAGTTGAGCCTCGTACTTCCGTAGTGCTGATGGCAAAGTAGTTTTTTGTCCTTTTTACTTAAGGTTTTTATTTGGAATGACTATAACAACTAACAACCAACAACTAACAACTAACAACTAACAACCAATGACTAAACTATTTGGCTTACCAGCAGAACGCGGAAGATGGTTGCTAATTCCTCTAGGCATGGCTGTTATGCTGTGTTTAGGAAGCGTTTACTCTTGGAGTGTCTTTAGAACTCCTTTAGAAGGTGAATGGAATATCGGTGCAACTCAAAGTCTTTTACCCTATACCTTTGCCCTAGTATTTTATGCAGTCTTTGTGACCGTCGGCGGATTTTATATTCCTCGAATTGGCACTCAAAACGTGACAATTATTGGTGGCATATTTGTTGGTGCGGGATATATTTTGTCTAGCTTTGCCAGCAATATCGAGATGATGACCCTTACCTACGGAGTCATGGCGGGGACTGGTGTGGGCATTACTTACGGCGTGCCAATGGTTGTAGTTGCCAAGTGGTTTCCCGATCGCAAGGGACTTACTGTGGGACTAACTCTGATTGGTTTTGGGCTTTCTCCTCTAATTACTGCTCCTTTAGCCAAAAGCTTAATTGATGTTTATGACGTTAAACCCACCCTGCGAATCTTGGGAATTGCTTTTGCTTTAATCATTTGGATAATCGCGATCACCATGAAATTACCGCCCCCAGACTGGCACCCCCACAATAATTTAGGGATTAGAGTTAAATCTTCTGCTACAATTCCCTATCCCGTTAGTCTTTTTAAAAGTCGTTCTTTTTACGGACTGTGGATTTGCTACGCTATTGGAACTCTAATCGGATTGAGTGCGATTGGTATTTCTAGTTCGGTAGGAGAAGAAATAATTAATATCGACACCAGTTTAGCAGCAGCTAGCGTTTCTCTCTTTGCTTTGTTTAATGGTCTGAGTCGTCCCTTATTTGGCTGGTTAAGCGATCGCTTTAAACCTCATTATGTAGCGATCGCATCATATACCTTGATTTTGATTGCTTGTATCTTGATGCTCAACGCCCAAAAAGGTCAAGTTGCCACTTATTTAGTTTCTTTTTGCCTCTTTTGGTTCTGTTTGGGAGGCTGGCTGGCAATGGCTCCTACGACTACTCTGCGATTTTTCAATCCAG
This sequence comes from Cyanobacteria bacterium P01_G01_bin.19, assembly GCA_039181635.1. GTDB lineage: Bacteria > Cyanobacteriota > Cyanobacteriia > Cyanobacteriales > Xenococcaceae > Waterburya. The sequence continues at coordinate 3,778 of JBCDCO010000148.1, forward strand.
ATCGCTATGCTCAAAATTACGGACTGGTATTTACCGCCTATGGTGTGGGTGCATTGTTAGGCACTATGGCTACGGGGCAAATTCGAGATTGGTTTGGTAGCTATACTTATGCGTTTTATCTGATGGCATTGTTAGCAATGATTGGGATTGTAGTTGCTAGCGTACTGTTAAAACGCGATCGCGAATCCGCAGTAGGCAAAATCAAATTTTATAGCAATTCCAAATAAGAATTGTAGTCATAGAATTGGAGTGAATTCCTCCAATTCTCAATCCTTCGAATCCATAACTTAAAACGACCATACCTCAACAACTAGCGATCGGCGATCTGCTTTTCCCAACGGCGAAACAAGAATATCCATAGGGGTAGAGAGAGATTAAGAGCCATCAGACGTACAGAATGAGCTAAAGTAACAATTTCTGGATGATGGTCTAAAGTAAGGGCAACCAAAATCATTTCTGTAGAACCTCCAGGTGCTGTTACTAGCATACAGGTAAGCCAATCCCAAGAAGTGAATATGGTGGCAATAGTTGCCGCCATAAATCCACTAACAATGGTCATGGCTACCGCAATAAAGGCATAAATAATATTTCTACCTGTTAAGTGAACCCGATCGCTCCAGGCTTCTCCAACAGAAATTCCTAATAATATTTGACCAGTTAAACTGACAATTTCTGGAGGGGTAAAGTTGAAATTGTTAAGCCAAGGAAGATAGGCGAGGGTAAAATTAAAGACCATACCAACAATCAAAGTACCAAAAAAAGAAGGGGCAGGAATATATATTTTTTTGGCTACTTTGGCTCCGAGCCAGGCGGAGGCAATTGCGCTGATTAATAGGCTTAAATATATAGGATCGCTATTAACTAGATAGTCATTGATTGAAAAGACAGTTTTACTAACAGTACGATCTGATATACCTGCGATTAAGGGAATGATTAAAATAACGCTGGTAATGCGGAGAGTTTGTACCATTGCTACCTGGGAAACATTGCGATTATATTCCGCTGCAATACTAGACATGGTTGCCACTCCCCCAGGAACTGTAGCTAGCATAGCGTTGAGTAAGTTAGTATGGCTAAGACGGGAGTAAAAATAACCAATAACGCCGCCACACAAGAGCATAAATAAAGTCAGAAAAATAAATAGGGGCAAACGTGAAGAAGCGGCTACTAAATTACTATCGGCGATCGCAAATCCGATGGATAAACCCACCATTCCCTGCCCAATTTTGCGCATGGTTGTATTGGGTTTAAAAGTTTTTTTCCAGATAGCTTGGGAACTTCTAATGACAATTGCCCCTGCACCCATGCCCCCAAAAATCCAAGCGACACTCCCTAAACCCAAATATGCGATCGCTATGCCCAATATTAAAGCTACTAATATTTCTAATATAGCGATCGACAACCTACTAGTGAATTTATCCATTGGAGTTGACGATAATTTCTTAAAACATAATTAAGAATATAATTATACTTCTTACTTCATCTAGAACCTACTCAAAATCCCCGTACTTCTCGGCAAAAATACTCGTGTCTTTACCCCAAGAAAAACTATCCTTGCTGAATATATCTAGGTTTTATCTCTGCAAGTACAGTCTTAACCAATTTAACCAGAGTACAAAATTCTACTTGGCAAAAAGTTCACTGGTATATTTCATTAAACGAAATTCTGTGTTCTTTGTCATTGGTCACGTTCGTCTTTTGTGATTTCTGCCAACGACCAATGGCTAATAACAAACAAGTATTTAGGAGAATTAATTACATGAAAATAGCCGTTGCCAAAGAAAACGAGCTAGGAGAATTTAGAGTAGCCCAAGTTCCCGATACTGTATCCCGTTTAGTCAAACAAGGTTTTGAAGTATTAGTAGAAGCGGGGGCTGGCATAGGTGCGGGTTATGAGGATTTTGCCTATGAAGCAGCAGGGGCAAGAATTGTTAACGATCCTGCCCAACTGTGGGGAGATGCAGATATTCTCCTTAAAGTTAATCCTCCTAGTAAGCGAAATGGTTTGTTAGAAATTGATTGGCTCAAACCTGGTGCAAACCTAATAAGTTTCCTCAATCCTTTGGGAGATCCGACGATTACTCAAAAACTGGCTCAAAAACAAGTCACTGCTTTTAGTATGGAACTAATTCCCCGTTCCACTCGCGCTCAAAGCATGGATGCATTGTCTTCCCAAGCCAACATTGCGGGTTATAAAGCGGTGTTATTAGCAGCAGCTAGTCTACCGCGCATTTTTCCCATGATGACTACCGCAGCAGGAACTATTCCCCCCGCTAAAGTAGTAGTTTTAGGGGCAGGGGTTGCAGGGTTACAGGCGATCGCCACAGCCCGCAGATTAGGGGCGGTAGTAGATGCCTTCGATATTCGCCCCACAGTTAAAGAGCAGGTGCAAAGTGTAGGCGGTAATTTTATTGAAATTAACCTCGAAGAAGCCACCGAAGCCGAAGGAGGCTACGCTAAACAGGTTTCAGGAGATACTCAAGAGCTTATTCGTCAGGGTTTGAGTTCCTACATTGCTAAAGCCGACGCGGTGATTACTACCGCCCAAGTACCAGGCAAAAGTGCTCCCTTACTAATTACAGAAGAGACAGTGGCGCAAATGAAATCAGGTTCGGTAATTGTTGATTTGGCAGCCGAAACTGGCGGTAACTGTGCCTGTAGCGAAGCTGGTAGAAATGTTACTGCTCATGGAGTAACCATAATTGGTTTAACCAATCTTCCTGGTACTGTTCCTGTAAATACCAGTCAAATGTATGCCAAGAATCTTTTAAATCTAGTCAAACATTTAGCTAAGGATGGCGAACTAGAGCTAGATTTTACCGATGACATCACCAATAGTGCTTGTGTCGCTCATGATGGTGAAATTCGCAATGAAAGGATTAAACAGCAATTGTTAGTGGTTAGTGGGTAATCGTTGGTTGTGTTGATGGTTGATTGTTAATAGTTGATTGTTATGGGAACGAATCAATTATTACTCAAATAACAACTAACTACTAACTACTAACTACTAACTACTAACAAAAAAGGAGTTAATCATATGGAAACAGGATTATTAACAGGTTTAGTGGTTTTTGTTCTGGCATCATTTGTCGGGTTTGAAGTAATTAATAAAGTCCCTCCCACACTTCACACTCCCCTCATGTCTGGTGCCAATGCTATCTCTGGGATTGCAGTAGTGGGTGCATTACTGATTGCTGGAGTACGGGAATGGAACATCACCACTATTTTGGGTTTGATGGCGGTAGTGCTAGCTACGGTTAACGTCGTCGGTGGCTTTTTAGTTACCGACAGAATGCTGCAAATGTTTAAAAAGAAGGAAGCATCATGAATACATATCTAGATACAGGAATCGAACTAGCCTATTTGGTTTCTGCTGCATTATTTATTCTGGGCTTAAAAAAATTAGGTTCTCCAGCTACTGCCCGTAAAGGTAATATCTTGGCAGCAGTGGGAATGTTAGTTGCGATCATGGCAACTTTATTAAATCAATCCGTACTTAATTATGAGTGGATTTTGGTCGGGATTATTGCTGGTTCTTTGATAGGTGCGATCGCAGCCCAGAAAGTAGCCATGACAGATATGCCTCAAATGGTAGGCATCTTCAACGGTGTGGGTGGTGCTGCATCGGCTTTGGTTGCTGTCGGAGAATTCTGGCGGGTACTTAATAACACTGGCACTGTACCTTTAGATGCTACTTTTATTGCCATCTTAGGTGTCTTAATTGGGGGTGTAACTCTTACTGGTAGTTTATTAGCCTTTGCCAAACTCCAAGGTTTAGTTTCTGGTTCTCCCGTTACCTTTCCTCTGCAACAGCCTTTCAATGCCTTACTATTTGCTAGTTTCTTAGCTGGCAGCATTTATCTACTGGTTAACCCAGCCAATCCAGCAATCTTCCTTACCTTAACCGCTATATCTCTACTTTTTGGAGCTTTATTTGTACTGCCCATCGGTGGTGGAGATATGCCAGTAGTAGTTTCTCTCCTAAACTCCTTTTCGGGTTTAGCTGCCAGTGCCGTCGGCTTTATTTTATATAACAATATGCTGATCGTCGCAGGGGCATTAGTGGGAGCTTCAGGGTTAATTTTGACCCAAATCATGTGTAAAGCGATGAATCGCTCCCTTACTAACGTACTATTTGGTGCTTTTGGTAGCGATAGTGCTACCGTTGCTAGCGGTTCAGATGGTGCGGAAATCGATAAAACTTACCGTTCCATTGACAGTGAAGAAGGAGCAATGATGCTCGGCTATGCTCGCTCGGTAGTAATCGTCCCTGGTTATGGTATGGCAGTAGCTCAAGCTCAACACGGCGTAAGAGAATTAGCCTCCCAACTGGAAAAAATGGGCGTAGATGTTAAATACGCCATCCATCCCGTCGCAGGTAGAATGCCAGGACATATGAACGTCTTACTTGCTGAAGCTAACGTTCCTTACGATCGCCTGTACGACATGGATGATATCAACACCGAATTCGATCGCGTTGATGTAGCTTTAGTTATCGGTGCCAACGATGTAGTCAACCCCGCAGCCCGCAGCGATAATAGTAGCCCTATCTACGGCATGCCCATCATTGATGTGGATAAAGCAAACCACGCCATAGTTATCAAGCGCAGTATGCGGACGGGTTTTGCAGGAGTAGACAACGAACTATTCTACAAAGACAAAACTACTATGCTATTCGGTAGCGCACAGGATGTTGTTTCTAAATTGGTGGGAGAAGTGAAGCAATTGTAATTTGCATTTGTCTATTTTTTTCTGTAAGAGCGCAAGGTTTGCGCTCTTTTTTTATTTTTGAGGGTCTTTGACTACAAGCTTGTAAACATCAGATCGTTTGCTTATATACTTGTGGTACGATAAACATTTTAATTTCCTGTATAAATATATGAAGATAGATATTTAAAAGTTTTCACACAGTAAATTTGATAGTCAGTTAAATATGGATAGGATCGACGTACAAGACTATATGAGCAGATATTGTGAAAGCCCATATCCTATGATTTTTATAAATAATCGTAGTTTAGATCTTATCCTTTGTGAGTATTTTAACGATGAATACTTATATGGTCTCGTTCCATCTGTAACATGGCTCTGGGATGAAGAAGAGCAAAAATTGGCAATCGAACGTTTTGTCAATGAAATTAGTGACTCTACATTTGTTCCATTGCTTATTTGTCCAGATGATGCAGATTTCAGTTGCACAGTAATCATTGTCGAAGTTGAATTTTCAGATGATTATGTTGTTTGGAAACGATTTGGTCTGGATATTAGCGATCCGATACTAGGTATTTGCACGACTGTAAAATGGCTTGAGCCATCACTTAATTTTAAATTTGACAAAATCAAATATCGTGAATTTAAAAATTCACTTTTAAAAATATTACAAGCTATATAAGTAAGATAGCTGGATTAACTTCAGATTCAATAAGTAATAGCTTTGCTGTAACTCCACCTCCTACCTAACGTGAGCGTCCAAGTTAAAATGAAAAGATAATTATTGAAATAAGATTAAGTCTATGACATTAAGACAGCCACGATATAGCAAAGAAGAATTTGCTCGCCGTGGTAATGAAATTTATGAACCTCAAGTACGCCAACGAGTAGAGGAAGGTAATAAAGGCAGAATAGTCGCGATCGATATTGAAACAGGTGCTTATGAAGTAGCTGATACCCCAATTGAAGCAGTAGATCGACTCTACGAAAAACATCCAGATGCTCAACCCTGGGTAATTAGAATCGGACATCGTTCTGTTTATCGTTTTGGTTCTCGTAGTCTAAAAAATTCGCCATGATGCAAGGTTTCGTCAATCAAAATTGCGAAGCCATTGTGAAAGTTGCAGTAGGTTATGGCAGTCAACGAAAACAAATAATTGATGCAGTAATTGACACTGGTTTTACAGGCTTTTTGTCTCTACCACAATCGATTATTACTTCTCTAAGATTACCTTGGTATTTTCGTGATGTTGGTACGTTGGGTGATGGCAGCGAAGTAATCTTTGAAATGTATAAAGCGACTGTAATTTGGGATGGAAGAGAAAAAATTATAGATGTAGCTGCTTCAGAAGCAGATCCATTAATTGGAATGAGTTTGTTGTATGGGTTTAGGATTCAAATTGATGCGGTCAAAGGTGGAGTTGTTACAATCGAAGCTATAGAGCAATAAGTCAGTCAAAAATCATACTTGAGAGGTGCGATCGCTTTTAACCTTCCCATATTAGAAATTCGATCGCCTTTTACTCCAACAACCAACCAAACAATTCCCCTACAGTTAACTGAAAAGAGTCAGCAAAATCGGGTACGGGTAAAACATCATTAGCATCTTCAAAAAACGCAGGTTGTTGCTTCGGGAAATAAACTAATACAGACTGTTCTTCAGGATCGATTAACCAGCCTAATTTTGTGCCGTTGTCTAAACAATGAAGAATATTTTTAGTAACTCTAGTTTGGCTCTGTTCTGGAGATAAAATTTCAATTGTCCAGTCTGGCGCAGTTTCAAAAGAATTTGCTATTTCACCGTTATCATCCCGAGGAATTTTATCCCAAGTAAATACAGTTACATCGGGTACAGTAGAACGCCTACCAAAAGTACATCTTAACTCTGGAAAAGCTCTAGCAATTTTATTTGGCTTAAGCACGCCATTAAGAGCAATAATCAGTTCTCCTTGTATTGTGCTGTGTTTTCCTTTAGGCATTGGTTTTTGAATGATTTTACCGTCTAGGTATTCACTGGCGGGTTTGGTTTCTGGCAATGCTAAAAACTCTTCTAAAGTGATTAATTTGGCTGAAGTTGTAACCATAGCTCCATCGGTTGCTCGATTTCGTAGTTATTTAGATTGTATTATATTGGTTGAGGCGATCGCTCTACCTCATATCTACTGCAAACTACCAAGTTAAAATGAAAAGACCATCGCTGGAAATAGTTGAAGTCCATTATGAATTATCAAGATATCATCACGATTGAGCCTGGAAAGCGGAGTGGTAAACCCTGTATTCGTGGGATGCGAATTACTGTTAGCGATATTTTAGAATATCTTGCAGGTGGTATGACAGAGGCAGAAATCCTCGAAGACTTTTCGGAACTAACATTTGAGGATATTAGAGCTTGTCTTGCTTTTGCAGCCGATCGCGAGAAGAAATTATTCGTCGTATCCTCGTGAAACTACTATTGGATGAGAATCTATCAGATCGAATTATCCAAAGAATTATCGATTTATATCCTAATTCCCAGCACGTCAAGACTTTAGGGCTGGTAAATACAGATGATGCAATTATTTGGGAATATGCAAAGATCAATGGTTTTGCGATCGTTTCTAAAGATTCTGATTTTTATCAACGCAGTTTACTTTATGGTCATCCGCCAAAATTTGTTTATCTTCTAACCCACGCGCCATATTTATTGGCGCATTAACTGCACTAGATAACTCTGCATCGATTGAGGTGGCGAATACGGCATCAAAATGTGGATTGAGAGGCGCAGTACAGGCATTAAAAATAGCTTTAGGCGATCGCAAAATTGGTGTCACCCTCATTAATCCTGGTAATGTTGCTACAGAGGAAGTATTGACAGATATTGAAGAAGGCAGATTTGAGGAGCAAGTTCCCATTCCGCTTACAGATCTAATTTTCGGCAATTGAATGGATTTTGACGCTTTCAAATGCTGTAGATATTGGAGAAATTAATATGCAGCAAAAAAGTTAATTATTGGGATTTATCTCGTACATACAAACCCTTATGTATAAATTTAGGCATTGTTAATAACTTTGTATTAATTACATTAGCGATCGCTTTTAACTCTACATTCAAAATGCGATCGCTTGAACTCTGACAAAATTGTTAAATTATGATGTAGAGAAGAAACTATTTTCTACCGTTGATTTATCTATTCTTGATAAACAAGTAAAAACTTTATCTTTACTCATATCTAAGCTATGCCTAGTGATGGATATTTCGGTGAGAAAGTCGCTGCAACATATGACTACGACCTAGAAAATTCTTTCACCCCAGAAGCAGTCGAGCCTGTCGTAGATTTCCTGGCAGAAATTGCTGGTAATGGAAGTGCGCTGGAATTTGGTATTGGAACAGGTCGAATAGCTTTACCACTATCGATGAAAGGCGTTGAAGTTCATGGAATAGATATTTCTCAAGCTATGCTAACCAAACTTGCCCAAAAAACTAGTGGAGATCGTATTCCCCTAACTCAAGGTGATTTTGCTACAACTTTGTGTGGAAAGTCATTCTCACTAGTATATCTCGTTTTCAATACCATCATGAACCTGACAACTCAGGATGAACAGGTGAAGTGCTTCCAAAACGCAGCTTTACACCTCAAACCTGGGGGAAGTTTTGTGATTGAAGTAATGGTTCCTGCCCTTCAGTCAATACCACACGGCGAAACAAACCATCTATTCGATTTCCGTGAAGATCATTGGGGAGTTGATACCTACGATATTGCATCTCAATCCTTAAAATCACATCATTTGAGAGTTCGCAATCAACAGGTGGAGATCTCTTCAATACCTTTTCGTTATGTTTGGGCATCAGAACTCGATCTGATGGCGAGACTTGCTAATCTAGAGCTGAAAGCACGGTGGGGCAATTGGAAAAAAGAACCATTTACAAATACTAGTCGTTATCATGTATCTGTTTGGCAAAAGCCTTTGAGTGAAAATAAAGAATAACATCCCTAATTTATTCAAGCAGTTTCTCAGAAGGTTTTGCCACGGAATGATATCCCGAAAAATTCTTGATATTATCGACGAATATACTGAAAGTTTTTTGATATTATTTTACGTGGAGTAAATATACGGACAAATTCTCAAATTTATCCCCTACAAGGTAGATATTTAGAAAGTGTCCGTATATAGCCAACTCAAAGGTAACAAAGGAAGAATAGTGAAGTTATTTCTACATATTGGCACGGAAAAAACAGGTAGCACAACGATTCAAGAAGCCCTTTTTGTAAATAAAGAATGTCTACAAAAGCAAGGTTTTTATTTTGTTCAAAGCGCTGGAAAGAAAAATAATCGCAAGATTCCTGCCTATTGCATGAGGGACGATAAATATGATGGCTTTTTTAAGGCTCAAAGAATCACTACTTTGCATCAAAAAAACATATTTAGAAAAGAATTTTTTGATTCCTTTAAAGCAGAAATAATGAACCTGCCTAAGCATGTTCATACTGTTATTATTTCAAGTGAACACTTTCATAGTCGAACTACAACGATAGAAGAAGTTGAAAATGTTAAGAGTCTTCTTGGTTCATTTTTTGAAGACATAAAAATTATTTGCTATGTAAGAGAGCAATCAGCTACTGCTGTGTCTTCATATTCTACTGCAATAAAATCGGGAGGCACACCCTCTTTGAAGGAGATTCTGTCAAAATGTAAACCAGGAAATATATATTATAATTATTATTTAATGCTTTCTAACTGGCGTAATATTTTTGGTGCTGACAACTTGATTGTTAGAAAATTTGACAAGTCTATTTTAAAAAATAATGATTTGATCGATGACTTTTTTTGCCTGATCGATGATGTATTGATTAAGAGTATTTCAAAAGATATTAGTCTTAAAAATGAATCTTTAAATATGATTGGGCAATTTTTAGGTCGATCCGTAAATCAAGCTATTCCCATATATTATGATACGGGGTTGCTAAACCCTATTAGAGATCAGGCTATTAGTAAAATTTGTCAATCTTTTAATGGGCGGGGGCAAACTTGCAATAAAAATGATTACGATAAAATTTACACCTCTTTTGAGGCTTCAAATATAAAATTGAATGAAGAGTTTCTTGGTGGCTTGGAAGGCGTGAATTGCTTTGACAGAAATCCCCCTCAAGAGGCTTATGATAAAACCTTTCTAGAAGAGAGTGATATACCTAAGTTAGCAGATGTATTTAAAGTTTTTTCATCAAATTCTCTTGGTTTGCCTCATCACTATGCGGACTTTTTTAGAGATCTTGCCACATCATTAGAAAAGACAGATTTAGTGAGTGCGCATAAGTTGATGGAATTGGCGCATTTGCTCAAACCAAATGCGCCTCATATCAAACGAAAACTGAATGAATATAATAAGAAGCTTAAACTTGGTCAAGATACTAATGACTAACAAAAGCATGCACTCGGACAGCAAAAAGCGCCGCTGTTCCTAGCTCTGCTTTTTGCCATTGGTAGATGCTTGACGTTACTTTTTCTAATATGGATGCAATGCGATCGCTTTTAACTCTATATTCAAAATGCGATCGCCTAGCTTGTAAGAAGATTCTAGATTTAAATTCAAACTACTCTCTTCAACGATTCTGACTGTCGAGTACTCCTGGCCAGTTTTGATTTGCTCTAGCAACGTGACTGGGAATATCTCGCCGCCATCGCCTTTGAATGCGGGCATTGAAGTTAAGGTATAGCTTGCCATCTACAATATCCCAGGCAGTAGGATCGACAGGGGCAGTGTATCCCTGGCTTACTGCCCAGGCGCAGAACCCTCCGTATTGGGGCGCATACTGCTCGGGATTACTGGCAAATAAATCGCGGTGTTCTGCACTGGCAAATTGCCAAGTAGCTCCTCCCCAATCATAAGTGTACTGAGAGTTACCAGCCACGTAAGTTTTTTGTGTAAAGTAGGCTACTGGATCGGC
>JBCDCO010000149.1:0-14157 GCA_039181635.1 Cyanobacteria bacterium P01_G01_bin.19
ATGGGTCATGCGTTGAATAAAGTTCTCAAAGACATAATCAACAAATACAAGTTATTGCAGGGACACAGGACAGAATATATTCCTGGTTGGGATTGTCATGGCTTGCCCATCGAATTAAAAGTCTTGCAAAAGATTAAGTCGAAAGAGAGGAAGGAATTAACTCCTCTAAAACTTCGTCAGAAAGCTAAGGAGTTTGCCCTAAAAGCACAACAGGAACAATGCGAAAGCTTCAAACGCTACGGTGTCTGGGGCGATTGGGAACATCCTTATTTAACCCTGAAACCTGAATACGAAGCAGCGCAAATTGAAGTATTCGGGCAAATGGTCTTAAAAGGGCATATTTATCGCGGTTTAAAACCAGTCCACTGGAGTCCATCGTCTCGTACTGCTTTGGCAGAAGCGGAATTAGAATATCCCGAAGGGCATACTTCCCCCAGTATCTATGTGGCTTTTCCCGTCAGTAAGTTGGGCGAAGGGGCAAAGGAATTAGAACAGTATTTACCTAATTTAAAAGTAGCGATCTGGACTACTACTCCCTGGACTATCCCTGGTAACTTAGCGGTAGCAGTAAATGACCAATTGGAATATGCAGTGGTGGAATTAGATCTCCCCCAGCCCCCCTTAGAAAGGGGGGTGCCGCAGGCGGGGGGATCGTATTTAATTGTTGCCAAAGACTTAGCAGAAAAACTATCTGAAACTTTAGGTGTAAAGTTAAAGGTTAAAACTACCCTAACTGGTAAAGCATTAGAAAATACTACCTATACTCATCCTTTGTACGATCGCGAGAGCAAAGTAGTTATCGGTGGCGACTATATCACTACCGAATCTGGTACAGGATTGGTGCATACAGCCCCAGGGCATGGACAGGAAGACTATATCACGGGGCAAAAATATAGTTTGCCCATTCTTTCTCCTGTAGATGATGGCGGAAGGTTTACTGAGGAAGCAGGTAAGTTTGCAGGGTTGCAGGTAGTGGCTAAAGGTAATGAAAAAGTCAGCCAAGGAAATCAGGCAATTATCGATGCGTTGCAAGAAGCGGGGGCATTACTCAAACACGAAGAATACGCCCACAAATATCCCTATGACTGGCGTACTGGAAAACCTACTATCTTCCGCGCTACGGAACAGTGGTTTGCTTCTGTGGAAGGATTTCGAGACGAAGCACTTAAAGCAATTGCTGGAGTTACTTGGATTCCCGCACAGGGGGAAAAACGCATTACCCCTATGGTAAGCGATCGCTCTGACTGGTGTATCTCCCGCCAGCGTAGTTGGGGCGTACCTATCCCCGTTTTCTATGATGAGGAAACCAATGAAGAATTAATGACGGAAGAAACTATTAACCATGTAAAAGCGATCGTAGCCGAAAGAGGTTCTGATGCTTGGTGGGAATTACCCGTCGAGGAATTATTACCCGAACAGTATCGCAACAATGGACGTACCTATCGCAAAGGTACAGATACCATGGATGTCTGGTTTGATTCTGGTTCTTCTTGGGCTGCGGTAGCTAAAGGCAGAAACCTTAAATACCCCGTGGATATGTATCTAGAAGGAAGCGATCAGCATCGAGGTTGGTTTCAGTCGAGTTTGCTTACCAGCGTGGCAACTAACGATATCGCACCCTATAAAACCGTTCTCACTCATGGTTATGTAGTAGACGAAAAAGGCTTCAAGATGAGTAAGTCAAAGGGTAACGGTATCGCCCCCGAAGTCATTATTGAAGGTGGAAAGAACAAAAAACAAGAACCTCCCTATGGCGCAGATGTCCTGAGACTCTGGGTAGCATCGGTAGATTACTCTTCCGACGTGCGGGTAGGTAAAAACATCATTAAGCAAACTGCCGACAGCTATCGAAAAGTCCGCAACACCGCCCGTTTTTTATTGGGTAACTTACACGATTTCGATCCTGCTAAAGATGCTATCCCTTACGCAGACTTACCCGAATTAGATAAATACATCCTCCATCGCCTAACTGAAGTATTCGCCGAAGTCACCGATGCTTATGAAAGCTACCAATTCTTCCGCTTCTTCCAAGCGATCCAAAACTTCTGTGTCGTCGATCTATCTAACTTCTACCTCGACATCGCCAAAGACAGACTATATATTAGTAACCTTAATTCCTTCCGTCGCCGTAGCTGTCAAACAGTATTGTCTATTATCGTCGAAAACATCGCTAAAGCGATCGCACCAGTATTATGTCACATGGCAGAAGATATCTGGCAAGCCTTACCCTACGACACTGGTTATAAGTCCGTGTTTGAATCTGGTTGGGTAAAAATGGAAGACAAATGGCGGGTAAGGGCGAATGGCGATTCGTCCCTACAGATGTGGGATACTATTCGCAATCTGCGGGATGAAGTAAACAAGGTAATGGAACAAGCCAGAACAGCCAAAGCGATCGGTTCATCTTTGGATGCTAAGGTACTATTGCAAGTTGCCGATGGGGAATTAAAAGATAAGCTTGCATCTTACAATGCTTCTGATTCCCTTAGCGAGAAAAACGTCGATGAACTACGATATTTTTTCCTCGCTTCTCAAGTAGAACTAGTCGATTCTATTCCCGATGCAGAATATAAATCAGAATCAGATATCGCTAATATTGCCGTGGTTAAAGCCGATGGTCATAAGTGCGATCGCTGCTGGAACTATTCGACCTCTGTAGGCAGTTTTCCTGAAGATCCGACAATCTGCGATCGCTGTAATGCTGCGTTGAAAGGCGAGTTTTAATTGTTACTTCTTGTAGGGGTAATAATTTATCCCTACATACCAGTTGTTATAGTGGTACGAGTTTTCTATAACAGGCAAGTAAAGGCAATGTCACAAATGACTGATGCACTAGCTAAACTTTGCGGTTGTGTCTATCAACAAGCCAGGACTCGTGAGGAAATTGATAAAGAGCTTTGCTTCTTTCCATATCAATTATCAGAAGAAGCTTATGAATTTTATCAATGGGATGGTGCGCCTGTTGACAAATGTTCTCATCGAATTTGGAAAGATAGACATAACCACAAAACTACTTATAAATGTGTTTTAGAAAAACTTCTTGGAACAACTTACGATTTTGTTCATTTCCTATCAATAGAAGAAGCTAAAAAACTCTATACAGATGATTATAATTACTTCCCATTTGTAGAATACGCTGAAGAATCAGGAATATTAGCGATCGCTAAATTAGAAAAAAAAGTAATTAATAATTCACCAGTGGTTAGACTGACAGAAGAAGGGGAAAGATCCTGGTTTCCAGATTTGACTAGTATGATAATGGCAATAGCAGAAGCTAAAGAGAAAATAGGTACGCTTCATCCACAAACTAATTACGATGATGAAGATTGGGAAACTGAAGAATATGAAGAAAAAATTGGTAATGACTGGAAAACTATAAAAGAAATAGCTTTAAAATATGGTTCTCCAAGGGGCAGTATTATTTAACCATCGATTATTTTATATAAACTATGAAATTTCCAGTAACACTTTATAAAGATGAAGAAGGTTGGTATGTCGTAGAATGTCCAACAACAATCCCAGGTTGTATGAGTCAAGGAGAAACCCAGGAAGAGGCACTATTAAATATTCAAGAAGCAATTCAATTGTGCTTAGAGATACGAAAAGAAAAAGGGTTACCTCTAACAACGGAATATTTTGAGGTAGAAGTGCCTGTAAATGCCTAAGCTACCGAGAATTTCTGTAAAAGATGCTGTTAAAGCATTCAAAAAAATCGGGTGGGAAGTCTCTCGGCAAAGAGGTAGTTATACTACTTTATTTATCAAAACTATAGATTAAAAAGATTAAAACATCTTTGAGTCTCTTTGCGCCTTCGCGACTTTGCGAGAGATTTTTTAAACTGTAATAATCTATGCCTCGACTGCTATAGAACAAAGCAATTATTAAAATCAGAAAACTCAACGGATATACAATTAGAAATAAATAATAATATAAGTAACTAATACGCTCGTGGTTGCAACCTCCGAACAACTCATAACAGATTTGTGGATAACTGCTAGTTGGGATAAATATATCGCGAATGTCGAAAGTCCTACTTGCGCTAAAGCAAAAGGTTATTACCACAATGGTAAATACAGAATAGAAATGACTCCTATCGGCAATGACCATTCTAAAGATCATTCCATTATTAATTATGCAGTTTATCTTTATGCCACATTCAAAGATATTCCTTTAGATGGGAACGATAATTGTAGTTTTCGTCGATTTGGTTCAAGAGAATTTCAGCCCGATCTTTCTCTGTATGTTGGGGATAATGCTGATACTATTCCTTGGGGAGTTGGTGTAGTCGATCTAGATGAGTATCCTGCACCAAATTTAGTTATTGAAGTTTCCAATACATCCTTGTCTGACGATCTAGGAGAAAAGAGATTGATGTACGAAGATGTTGGAGTTGCTGAATACTGGGTGGTAGATGTACAAAATGTGCGGGTGATTGCTTTTGCTATTGAAGATGGTGGTAGTAAAAGGATAGGTGAATCTAGGGTATTGACAGGATTAAAAATTGAAATTTTGACCGAAGCATTGAAAAGAAGTAGGACTAATAACCATACAGCAGTTGCTAGCTGGCTGATGCAGCAATTTAAGACTGAGTAAAAAAGCGATAATGCGATCGCCCGACGAAACTAACTGTTGAAGCGGGATTTGAAAAAGATACCGAATACTTTGAAATTGATTACTATGAATTATATAGGGATCGTTGGACAGAAGAACTTATTTCAACCAGGGTCAATAAATTGGGAAATGCAAAATGTGATGATGAGTTATGGAATTAATTTACAGAGGGATAGGATATAAGGAAAAAAAGCAAGATTGTTTGATTTTGAGTTCGAGAACAATCGATAATCGGATTATTTATCGAGGTAATTCTCCAAAAGCTATAATTAAGCCAAGTTTTCCCTGGTTGAGCTATGTAAAGCAGTTATTTAAGTCTAAAGCAGGAGTTGTTTTCGATCCGATTACATTTTGGTACGACCACAAACGAGAGTTTGTCAAAGACTGTTGGCGTTTGGGCGATGTAGAAAGGCTCAACGATGCTTGGAAATTAACCGCACAAATGGAAGCAGAGAGAGCTTTGAAATCTCCACACAAGATTAAGTTAAAGTATCGTGGGATTGTTTACTACAAGTGATATTCTTCTCGTGCTTGGAGAATAGCAATCAATGCTTGAGATACGGTATTGAGTTCAAACTTTTAGCCGCGATATAGCTGAGTTTCTCTTTCTGGCGTATGGACTCGCTCTTGCTTAGTTTTGCTTCCTCCTGTTAGCAGCGAAACAATAATGAATGCTGCCAGTCCGACTAGAGGGCTAATTAGAGTAGGAAAGCCATCAAAATCTACTGTGAGAACATTGTTGGGAATATACAGTAAAGTATTTTCAATGCCAAAAGCGGTAGGCATGAAGATAAAGAAAATCAATCGAGTGAGAGAACCCAAAATGATGCAGGATAGCGCGCCCTGCCAAGTGGCTTTGCTCCAGTAAAGACCGCCAGCCATAGGTACTACCAAACCCGCAAAACTAAGGTCGAAGGCAAGTAGTAATAAGACACCTGTGGCGGGGACTTTTAAGGCAAAAAAGACTCCCATAATTGTAATTACAAAAGCCATTACCCGAGTTAATAATAGCAGTCTGTCTCCTGCGGCATTATGGTCATCAGAACGGATACCAACAATATTATGAGCAATAACTGAAGAAGTACCCAAAATTGCACCGTCGGCAGTAGAAAGAGAAGCAGAAAGAATAGCTACGATAACCAACAATCCTAACAGCGGTGGTGCAACATCACTGAGCAAAGCATAAAGAACTGGTCCTTCAGGAGTAATTCCGCGATCGGCTAAAATCTGTGGTGCAGATAGAGCGATTAAGGAAAATGGAACGCCAATAATTAGAGTGCCAGCACCGCCGATCAAACAAGCTCTTTGTGCTGTTTCGGGAGTTTTAGCAGCGAAGATACGTGCCATAAAATCTATCGCCACTAAATTGCCTAAACCCAAGGCTAATAAAGTTGCCCAGTTTATTACCGCCCCCTGAGTAGGATCGCTCAATTGTGCCATAGCTAGTGGACCTGTATCAGAAGCAACATCGACCCCAAAATTGCTGGCAACAAAAGCAAACAAACCTAAAGAACCGACAAAAGCAATACCGACTTGAATAGCATCAGTATATGCTACGGCAAATAATCCACCGCTGGCAGTGTAAATAAAAACTACGATCGCCAGTAGCATTACTCCTGCTGTGTAGGTTGTGCCGAGAAAAGTTTCAAACATGAACCCTCCTGCCACTAAGTTACCAGCTAGCAAAAAGGAAAAGCTCAACACCATCAATAAAGATGCTATGACTTCGGTTAAGCGATTGTACTTAATGCGATAAAAATCGGGAATGGTGATTAATCCCATACGGTTCATCGGTTTAGCAAAAAACAGTCCTGCTAAGAATAAACACAGTGCCAAGCCAATAGGTAGAGATGCCCCTGCCCAAAAACCAAACTCGGCGACTAAATCTGTATTGCCCAAGGTTGCATTGGAGTCTACAGACTGTGCCATTAGAGTTGCTGCTGCTAATGGTAAGACCAAGCCTCGTCCAGCAACTAAATAGTTTTCGCTATCTCCCTTGACTTGTTTGGCTGCCCACATCCCAATGACTAAGGTGGCGACCAAAAATATAATAATTCCCCAAAATAGAAGTGTTTCTGTCATGATTGCTCCGGGTCGATTTCGACCGTATAAATTCAAAAGTTAGATCGATCTTGGTTTTCCAGAATTATCAGATTGCTCTCTTTTTTTAATGAAAACTTAAATGCACATAACGCATATTTTTATCTTTGTTCGGCTAATTACAGTTAATACCCATAGCGATTTTAGAAATGTAATTTTAAATACTTCTAAGTAAGTCGACAATTTCGTCTACTTGCTGATGAAAAATCGATTGGCGTTTGACTTGATAATTACGAGCGGGTGGTAGGTCAATATTGCACTCGCGCTCTACTTTCCCTGGTCTGGCGGAAAGTACGTATACTCTTTGAGCTAAAAAAACCGCTTCGCTAACATCGTGCGTAATCATTAGAATCGTACATCCTGTTTTCTCCCAGACTTCCAGAAGAAACTGTTGCATACTTTCTTTGGTTTGAATATCTAATGCCCCAAACGGTTCGTCCATTAGAAGTATTTTTGGTTTGGTCGCTAATGCACGAGCGATCGCAACTCGCTGTTTCATACCGCCAGAAAGCTCTTTGGGTAAGGATTTGGCAAAACTAGCTAAACCTACTATGTCAAGGTAATAAGACGCTATTTCTCGTCTTTGGCGATCGCTCATTCCCAAGAGACGCAAGCCAAATTCGACGTTTTTCTGCACATTCATCCAGGGATAGAGAGTATATTTTTGAAACACCATGCCTCGATCTGCACCAGGTTTGACTACTGGTCGATAATCTACGGTTATCTGTCCAGAGGTAGGAAAATCTAACCCAGCAACCAAGCGTAACAAAGTAGATTTGCCCGAACCAGAAGCACCCACGACACACACAAATTCCCCAGTCTCCACATGCATGTTAATGTTTTCAAGGGCAATGACGTTACCTTTTTTGGTCGAAAATTGTTTGGATACTTGCGAGATTTCTAAGTGCATTATTTGCCTATTAACTGCTATTAATTTACAAAGCCCATTTACAGGTAAACCTGAGTAGCAGACGGAAAAATAGATCGATCGCAAAACCAATTAAACCCAGAATAATCAGGCAAGCAAAAATTTCATCTGTTTTAAGGAATTTTTGAGCTAGTAGAATTCGCTTGCCCAGACCTTCCGTGGCAGCCAACAACTCTGCTACAACAACCAAATTCCAGGAAGCTGCCATATTCACCCTAAAGGTATCGATAATGCGTGGCACGATATAAGGCGAAATTACCTGGGATAATACTTGCCATCGATTTCCTCCCAGAGTGTAGGTTGTTTCGATCAGATCTCGCGGTACAAATTTCACACTATCCATAATCATTAGGACATTGAAAAACACTGTACCAATAAAAATCAAGGCAATTTTAGGGGCTTCATCGATACCGAGATAAATAATTAGTAAGGGAATAAAAGCGGGTGCTGGCATATAGCGAATAATGCCAATTATCGGTTCAAACAAGGCTCGAATACTAGCAAAAGTTCCCATCATAATTCCCAAAGGAACTGCCACTATCGCCGAGATTAAAAATCCCAAGCTAACTCTAGTAAAGCTTGCGCCTATATCTTTACCTAAGTATCCTTTCGACCATAAATTTCCCAGAGCTTCAACCACACCACTGGGAGAAGGTAAAAAGATCGGCTCAATTCCTGCGTATTTACTAATCAAGAGCCATATCAAAATTGGAAGAACTATTGATATAGCAAATAATATCCAAGATAAAGATCGAGGAATATCTTCCGCAATACGCCAAAAAGAACTTGACTGTGGACTTAATTTAGAGACAGTGAATTTCTCAGTTTTCCTTTCTTTGGTATCGACCATTATCTATCTAATTATTAATTATTAACTAGCTTGCTCGCTATATGCTTTGACAAAGCGATCGTCGAAAATTTTAGTCAAGTCTGGAGCTTCGGGAATAAAGCCCACATTCACCATGAATTCAGCCATTTTGGGAGCAGCAAAAGGCATGTGTTTCATGCTATCTCCTTCGCTAAAAGCCTCCAGGTTTTCTTCGATAGTAAATATTTTTGTTCCTTCTTTAAACAGTTCTAATTCTTCTACCGTTACATCTGCTCTGGCTGCCATGATTTCATCAGATTTTTCGGGATTTTGCTCCATAAAATCTAGAGTGTCAAACCAAGAATTGACCAGTCCTTGAACTTGGTCTGGTTTCTCATCAATTAGCTTTTGACTGACTACTAGTAAATCGGGAATTAAGCCAGGAAAATCTGCTGAAGAGATTAATTCTTTAGAGCCTTCTCTTTTTAAGGCAGTCAGCCAAAATGGAGGAAAAGCACCCACAGCATCTACTTGTCCAGCAGCAAAAGCTGCCGCTGCTGCACCAGTTTCTAGAGGAACAATTTCTACATCACTTCGCTTCATGCCTTTAGATTCTAATGCCTGAGTTAGCAAGAAATCATCTACTACCCCTTCTTCTACTGCAACTTTTTTACCTTTTAAATCTTCAATTGTGTTGATATCTTTAGTAACAATTATTTTGTCATTGCCAGCCGAATTATCGTTGACTAAAACTGCTACTTGACCGTTAATTGAATCTCCTGCAAAAGAAATCGTATCGTTGAGAGTTTGACAATTACCGTCTAATTCTCCAGCGGCAAAAGCGTTCATTGATTCGAGATAACCATCAAACCATTTCATCTCTACATTGACATTATTTTTGGCAAAAATTCCTTCTTGTTCTGCGATCGCCCAAGGCCACCAGCCAGCCCAATTACTATAGCCAATAACGATTGCTTCTTCTTGAGGAGCTTCAGCAGTATCTGGTGTAGAAGTATTATTAGATGTATTTGGTGCTTGAGAACAGCTAATAGTTAGAATTAAACTAGCAAAAAATATGCTAATTATTGAAACTATTCTGTTATTTTTGATTCCCATTATTAATTACTTGAAAATGAAAGTACGGATTGGAGTCGATCAAAGTATTCAACTCAAAAATATATAGTGCTATCTAAATGTTTAATTAGACTTACAATAGTTATGATTTAATTTATTTGCTGCTACTTGATTTTGTAGCCAATCAAACCAAATATTCAACCCCTTTTCTGTTTTAGAAGATACAGAAATGATGGTTGCACTAGAATTCATTTGACGTACATTAGCAATAATTTGCTTGATATCGACATCCAAATAAGGAGCTAAATCTGTCTTGGTAATCAATAAGCAGTCAGCTTCTTGGAACATGACAGGATATTTTAGAGGCTTATCTTCTCCTTCCGTCACGCTCAGTAAAGCAACTTTGGCGTGTTCTCCTACTTCAAATTCGGCGGGACAGACTAAATTGCCGACATTTTCTACTAAAACCAGATCGATATTCTCAGGCTCGTATTGATGCTGTAGAGTGTGAATGCCTCCAGCCACCATCCTAGAATCTAAGTGACAAGAACGACCCGTATTAATTGGAATTACAGGGACATCATACTGTCGCAAGCGATCGGCATCCAGTTCGGTGGTCATATCTCCTTCAATGACTGCCATTTTTAGATCGTCTTTTAAAGCTTTAAGAGTCTGTTCTAGTAGAACAGTTTTACCAGCCCCTGGACTGCTCATAATATTGAGACAGGTAATTCCCCAGCGGTCAAAATGCGCTCTGTTGTGGTCTGCCCCTTCCTGATTGGCATGAAGCAAATTTAATTCAAGCGCAGCGTCAAATGTTTGGTGCATTTTTTAAATGGACAATGAATAATTAACAATTAATAATTGAATCGCTGAATGAATATTCAATGCGGTCTATTTTGAGTTCTCGACCCGATCTGATATCTTCCATCGGCGATTTGCAGTCGGGACAGCCATATTGCAGTCCGATTTCGGGCTTATATTCTTGTTGACAGCTATGACAAAAAGCAATCAAGGGAACATCTCGGATTACTAATTCAACTCCTTCTAGAAACGTATTGCGAGTCTGAACTTCAAAAGCAAACTTAAGACTCATGGGTTCGACACAGGTAAACTGTCCGACAACCAGATGAATTTTGTCTATGGTTAGCGGTTCGGTTTGGGCGCGATACCAATCTTTAATCGATAGGATTAAAGCTTTGGTCATATCGGTTTCATGCATATTTCATTTAGCATTGAGCATTAAACATTTATCATTTGTTTACCGTTCATTGTTCAACTCCACGGTTCGTCTACCACCTGCGCTTCTTCTCGGATATAAGCGGGCTTTTCATTGCGGGGTAATTGCCCAGACAAAACTAAATGCGCCATAGTGTCACAAATGACGCGAGTAGCCATCAACGCTGTCATGTCGCTAACATCATAGGGTGGAGAAACCTCTACTACTTCTATTCCGCAAACAGTAGTATTTTGCACGATTTTTTTGAGCAAATGTAGAACTTCGCGGGGTAATAAACCGCCAGGTTCAGGCCAACCAGTTCCTGGAACAAAGCCCGCATCAATACAGTCAATATCAAAGCTGATCCAAACGCAGTCCGTACCGTCTGTTGCTCTTTCGATTGCAAAATCAGCCGCAGCATCCAAACCCATTTCGCAGATATCGGTTACGGTCAAAATATTAGTCGCTCTTTCTCGACAGACTTTTACTCCAGGACGGGGTACTTGCCAGCCGCCAATACCCATTTGGACGAGGTTTTTAGCTGGTGCATTTGCCATATTGGTAGCATGAAACCAAGGACAGGTATGCATGCGTTCGTCTAGGTCTGTCTCTTGAGTATCTGCATGGCGATCGAAGTGAATAATTCCGACCTTTTTGTCTCCTAAATGGCGGCAGATGGCTCTAACTGTGGGAAAACCAATGGAGTGGTCGCCGCCTAAAATAATCGGAAATGCCCCCGAACTAAAGACATGGGCGACTCCTTTAGAGATTTGATCGAAAGATTTTTCGTTGTTAGCAGGAATGGTAAAGATATCTCCTACGTCACATAGGGTAATTTGCTCGCGGAGATCTACACCCAGTTCAAAGTTATAGGGTGTATACAAAGCTGAAATTTTACGAATACCCTGGGGTCCAAATCTCGTACCAGGACGATAGGTAG
Organism: Cyanobacteria bacterium P01_G01_bin.19; assembly: GCA_039181635.1. Classification (GTDB taxonomy): domain Bacteria; phylum Cyanobacteriota; class Cyanobacteriia; order Cyanobacteriales; family Xenococcaceae; genus Waterburya. Next base: position 11,681 of record JBCDCO010000149.1, read on the forward strand.
TACCAGAATCATGGGGTACGCCAATAATTGCTACGTCGTAATCGCCTACTTTATTAACGTCTTCTAGATAGGGAGCTTTGAGAAAAGTATTAATCCCTGCATAGTGGGGTAATTCACCCCGCGAAAAAGTTGAAATAGTGCGATCGCGAATGCTAGATGCCGCTTCCAAACCGTATTGCAAACCCTGTTCTACTTCTTGTTGCCAGCCTGAGAGGGGTAGCTGAGGTTCTTTCTCTAAAGCCCTTTGTGCTTCGGTTTCATCGTTGTTTGGTGGTTGAAATGGAGATTCATTGCTCATTAAATTAATTATTCCTCTGGAAGTAATTGCATACGCAAATAACCCAAGAACATCGCCACCCTATTTCAAGTGTCGAATCCTCCCGGGCTTTTATCCCTCCGTGGAACTATCTATCAATTAACGCTTTTTTAGATAGCTTGCTTCTCTCGGTCCAGCACCTTCAAGTTATTACAGGGGTCGGAACCCTAGAAGCCATCTTGAATTTATTTGTCTTGCTTGTTAATCTATACGGTTGTCGTCCAGGAAAATGTATAGATTGCTACCTGTTATTGTGTATAAATACGACCAATTGTTAAAGATCTTAAACTTATGAAAATTTGTCGGTCGATTAGCTATAACTAACTCAATTTGTCGATTAGATCGTTTACTCGTTCTTTAATCTCATCTCGAACGCGATGAAAAGTTGCCATCGGTTTGCCATCTGGATCTTCTAATTCCCAGTCTGAAAATACTTCTCTGACTACCCATTCGGGAGGTAAACTCGTTCCACAACCGCACATGGAAATTACTGCATCATAATCCTCTGCGTTAAAATCGCTCAAAGCATCGCTAGTCTGATTGGTAATATCAATGCCAATTTCTGACATTACTGCGATCGCCGTGGGATGGACGCGACTTGCTTCTAAACCCGAAGAAGTGACTTCAATTTTATCTTGACCCAAGGCTCTGCCAAAGCCTTCTGCTATTTGCGATCGGCATGAGTTACGGCGACAGACAAACATGACTTTTTTCACGATTTATATTTCCTCAGAATTATCAGTGTTATTTGCTTTATTTGCTTTCAGCTTGTGCTTTTGCTTTGCGTTCGCTGTGGCGATCTGTTAAATAATCGACTTTATTCCGCAGCAGTAGAGTAAATTTGTATAACTCTTCCATCACGTCTATTACCCTGTCTCTGTAGGGCGAGTCTTTCATCGTTCCATCTTCGTGAAACTCTTGATAAGCCTTGGCAACAGAAGATTGATTGGGGATAGTAAACATGCGCATCCATCTGCCCAAAATCCGTAGAGTGTTGACTGCATTAAACGACTGCGAACCTCCACTTACCTGCATCACTGCTAAAGTTTTTCCCTGAGTTGGTCTTACCGAACCAATATTTAAAGGAATCCAATCAATTTGGTTTTTAAGAATACCAGTAACGTTACCGTGCATCTCTGGTGAAGACCAGACTTGCCCTTCCGACCATTGGCTTAATTCTCTTAGTTCTTGTACCTTGGGATGGGTTTCTGCTACCTGTCCTCGTAGGGGTAGTTCGTGGGGATGAAAGAATTTTACCTCTGCGCCCATATCGGCGATAATTCTGGCTGCTTCCTCGGCGACAAGACGGCTGTAGGAACGTTCTCGTAAAGAGCCATACAAAAATAGTATTCTTGGTGGATGGTCGAAACTGGGCATGAATTAGTTAGTGGTTAGTGGTTAGTCGGTAGTAGGGTGACGATCGACCAGCAACAATCAACAATCAACAATTGACAATCAACAACTGAAGATCGGTCATTACTTGCAACATCTGGGATCGAGTAAGGTTGCTTTCTGGGGTTGTCGGGGAAACCAGTTGGCAGTGCGCTTGCAAAATTCTACTAGCATTAGCATTACAGGTACTTCGATCAATACTCCGACTACTGTAGCCAAAGCTGCACCAGAGTTTAGACCAAACAAAATTACGGCAGTGGCGATCGCAACTTCAAAGTGATTACTCGCTCCAATCAAAGCTGCGGGGGCTGCATCTTCGTAATCTAAGCCTATTTTTAAACCTGCCACATAGGTAATAAAAAAGATAAAAGTGGTTTGTAAAAAGAGGGGGACGGCAATCAGTAATATGTGCAACGGATTATTAACAATTAATTCTCCTTTAAAAGCGAACAAAAGAATTAAGGTTAACAGTAATGCCGCGATCGCGATAGGAGAGAGATATTGCAAGAATTTATCTTCAAACCACTTCCTGCCTTTATTGTGAAAGATCCAGTAACGACTGAGAACGCCAGCCAACAATGGCAAACCGACATAAATTAAGACCGATAAAACAATGGTTTCCCAAGGCACGGTCAAGTTATTCGCCGACAGCAACCATTTACCCAAAGGCGCGTATAAAAACAGCATCGCCAATGAATTTACCGCAACCATGACTAGGGTATGTCCTTGATTGCTATAGGAAAGATAGCCCCACATCAATACCATCGCC
>JBCDCO010000150.1:0-14072 GCA_039181635.1 Cyanobacteria bacterium P01_G01_bin.19
AGCTCTCTTTGTAATTTTTAAGTTTTAAACATTGCCAGCAAGTTTTATGGTGGTGACTTATTAGCTTGGCTGAATTGTTTACTTAGCGATCGCCTTAAAAAGTAAATTCAACTTGACATTCAAGACAATCGCTTTAGGATTTCCCAGCCTGAGCAGATAAGTTGGTGCGGAACATCAGTTAAAATATTAATGTGTTCTAATTTTCACCACACCTCAATCGTGAAGGGAAAAATTGTAGGCTCTCGTTACAAAATCATTGAGTACCTGGCAGAGGGAGGATTTGGCAGAACGTATTTAGCAGAGGACACTCAGCTACCAGGAAGAGATACTTGCTTGGTGAAACAGCTACATCCTAGCAGTTTGAACCCTAAGTTTTTATCCATTGCTCGGCGTTTTTTCAAGACAGAAGCCTCGGTTTTACACAATTTGGGGCATCATTCACAAATTCCCTCGCTGCTGGCTTATTTTGAAGAAGCAGAGAAATTTTATCTGGTTCAGCAATATATCAAAGGTACAACCTTAAAACAAGAGCTTGATTCTGGTCAAATCTGGTCGGAATCTCAGGCGATCGCTTTTTTACAAGATAGTTTGAATATCCTACGTTTTGTTCACGATCAGGGGGTAATTCACCGCGACATTAAGCCCGACAACATTATTCGCCGTGAAAGCGATCATCAGCTCGTGCTGGTTGACTTTGGTTCGGTGAAGGAAGTACTTCAAGGACAAAGTCTTACTGTCGATCTGCTAACTCTGGCAATAGGTACTCAAGGTTATATGCCCATCGAACAAGCTAGAGGCAAACCCCGTCCTAGTAGCGATCTTTATGCTTTGGGAATAGTTGCAATTCAAGCTCTTACTGGTATTGCTCCTCTAGATTTGGTGGAAGATGATCGCGACGAAATTGTTTGGGAGTCTTCTGCCAATGTTGCTCCCGAACTATCCGCAATTTTGACTCGTATGACGCGCTATCATTTTCAGGATCGCTATTTATCAGCAGCGGATATTCTACAGGATTTAGAACAGTTAACAGCGATCGCCAATGATACTTTTAATGTCAGATCTTCGAGTAACCTTCAGCGTCCCATTTCAGAATTAGTTGCCAACGAACATGGGCATTTAGATACTATTGCCCCCTCTGCAGTGGACTGTCAAGACTCTAACAGCCAAAAAACCATAATTTACTCCAGTCGAGTTACTCCAAGCAGTACTGCGGTTAACAAATTAAGTAGAAAGAATGCAGTTACCAAAATAGAATCTCCCGCAGAACTTCAATCTAAAAAGCGATCGCATTCTAGGAATAAGCAGATAAATATTATTAGCTCGATCTGCGTTTTTATAGCACTCAATTTAGTTGGTTTGGGTGTATATTTGATGATGCAGCAGTCTTTTTCCGATCTAAAGATTGACACTCCTGTCGAACAGCCGTCAGAAACTCAAACCCCAAGTTCTAATAAACGCATCGATCAAGGTGATGGATTTAGAAAGGAATTTAAGCCATAGCATTCGCACAAAACTTGCTTTTATTTGGGCTTTTTTAAAGCAAAGATAAAGATCTGCGATTTTAAAGCAAGTTTGGATGAATAAATCGAAATAAATGACAAATTATGAAATAATAAATTTAAGACTAGATATTCATTATTATTTACCAATCTTGAAGGGTGCGTTTGTACACGGCGCACTTTTTTTTGCTTATTTTTGCCTCAATAATTAATAAATGCCTTGACCTAAACAATGGTTCGGACAAAATTGAATTATTAACGAGAGAATAGTGGTTTGATACCAAAATCAATCAATCATCCGTCTCTTAAAACTGCTCTAACTGCTCTAACTGCTCTAACTGCTCTAACTGCTCTAACTGCTCTAACTGTTACTAAAGAAAGAACCAAATAAACTTCTGCAATCTCTGGTGTAGACTAAGGACGAATATCTATCCCCCAAGATAAATTTTGAAGAGCCGTTCTAGCTATTGGCAACTTATTCCCTTTATTTTGCCTCAGAGTACAACTATTCTGATGGCGTTTATTTGCACTCTTTTATTTACTGCCCAATGGCCAATTCAAGCATGGTTGGCAGGAGAATTAACCGAACACATTGGCAACGGCGATACTAGCAGCATTGCAAGATTAGCGGGTGTAGCAGCGATTGTCTTTATCGGAAAAGGCATTGTGCAATACGGACAAGATTCTTTGATGGCGAAGGCAGCTTTAATTATTGCTTTGAACTTGCGTCGAGTTGTATACGGTCATCTGCAAAAGTTAAGCTTGAATTATTTCGAGGTAGCCAAGACGGGAGATCTTACCTATCGTTTAACCGAAGACATAGATCGCATTGGCGAGATTATCAATCAGTTTTTTCACGATTTTATTCCCTGTATTTTGCAGCTAATCGTTGTGTTGGGATACATGCTGTGGCTCAACTGGCAATTAACCATTGCTACTTTGATACTAGCCCCCGTGATGGCAGTCATCATCGGTACATTTGGCGAAAAATTGTTGCAATATTCCCGACGCAGCCAAAACCGTATTTCTAATTTGTCGGCTTTGTTGACTGAAGTATTGGGGGGAATGCGTTTGATCCAGGCTTTTGCAGCAGAAGAATACGAATTAGAACGTTTTTATCAAGAAGCAGAGGGAAATCGCCAGGCAAAATATCGCGCTGAAAAAGCCAAAGCGTTTCAGTTTGTGGTTGTCGGCTTTTTGTTAGTTATGAGCGTGGTTTCAATTTTTTTCTTGGGTGCTTGGCAAATTTCTCAAAATAATTTGACAGGAAAAGAATTTGTTAGCTACTTGGCGGGGGTAGCATTATTAATCGATCCGATTACCCACTCTACTAGTAATTACAACAGCTTTAAGGAGGGACAGGCTTCGGCAGATAAAGTATTTGAATTATTAGAAGTTAAACCAGCTGTAACTGAACAAGAAAATGCGATCGCTCTAAAGGTAATTAAAGGCAAGGTTGAATACGATGCTGTCAGCTTTAGCTACAAATCTAATATTCTTGTAATCAAAAATCTTAGTCTGACTGCTAATTCAGGGGAGACGATCGCTTTAGTTGGTTCGTCAGGTGCGGGAAAATCTACCCTAGTCAATCTTTTGCCTCGTTTTTACAATGTCGATAGCGGAAAAATCTCGATTGATGGTGTAAATATTAATGATGTAACTCTCAAAAGTTTGAGACAACAGATCGGCATTGTTCCTCAAGAAACTACTTTATTTTCTGGGACTATCGCGCAAAATATCGCTTTTGGTCAAGCAAATTTAGATCTTGAGAAAATCGAAGCCGCAGCCAAAATTGCTAATGCTCATCAGTTCATTAGCGAGCTATCCCAAGGCTATTTTACTTACGTCGGAGAAAGAGGCGTCAATCTATCGGGAGGACAACGTCAAAGAATTGCGATCGCTCGCGCTATATTGCTTGATCCTCGTTTGTTGATCTTAGACGAGGCTACTTCAGCCCTAGACTCAGAATCAGAAGCCCTAGTGCAGCAAGCTTTAGAAAGAATTATGGAACAGCGTACTGTATTTGTGATCGCTCATCGTTTGGCTACAGTTCGTCGAGCAGATCGCATTTTGGTACTAGAAAAGGGAGAAATAGTCGAGTCAGGCAAGCATCAAGAATTAATTGAGAAGAATGGTTTATACGCTGGATTTTATGCCAGGCAGTTTAAAGAAGATTAAAGCTATTTTTCGTTAAAAAAATCGGGGCAGGATTTTTAAATCCCGCCTCTTTTTACCAAAGACAATAGTAATTTGGCGATCGCTTAACCGCCGTATTGCCAACTAGTGCTAGACAATAACAATTGATTTCCTTCGCGGTGAATTCCCGAAGCGATTACCTCACCAACATAAACAGTATGATCGCCTTGTTCTACTGTACCGACTACTTTACACTCGATATAGCCTAAAGAATCTTTAATAATAGGACAACCCGTAGCTTCCCCTTCGTAAAATTCTACATCTTCAAATTTATTACCCACGCGAGTTTTAGGCTTAAAGAAAGACGCTGCTAAATCCTTTTGTCCGTCTTCTAGAAAACTAATAGCAAACACCTGGGTATTTTTAATCATTTCGTGGGAGGTAGTTCCCTTTTTGACGCAGTTAACTACCAATGGTGGCTCAAAAGAAGACTGCATCAGCCAGCTAACGGTAAAACCATTCATCTCATCCCCCTCTTTCACACCACAGATATAAAGTCCATGAGGTATCTTCCGTAGCATTGTTTTCTTAGCTTGTAGATCTAGCACCAGTCCAATTCCTTAATCTAAAATTATCTCGCCACAGTTTATCAAAGTTTGGCCAGAGGAAAAACTTTCTTTAGTTGGATGTCTCTATCTCTCAATCAAAACTATCTCGGTAAATTCATTAGTTAGGGCAGTTAGGGCAGTTAGGGCAGTTAGGACAGTTTTAAGCGGTCGATAATTGATTTTTTTGAGTCTACAAGTCCTATTATTTCGTTAACAATTAAATTTTGTCCGAACTACTGTAAATTAAAATAGACCCAAAATTATTTATGAATAGAAGATTAATTGGCTTGACTGGAGGCATCGCCACAGGAAAAAGCACCGTATCGAATTATTTGGCGCAAACACACAACCTGCTCATCTTAGATGCGGATGTCTATGCAAGGGAAGCCGTTGCCCCAGATTCTTTGATTCTGCAGAAGATCTTCGATCGCTATGGCAATAAAGTAAAGTCTGAGGATGGCTCTCTAAATCGCTCTGCTCTGGGAGAAATTATTTTTGATGATATTACAGAGAAGCACTGGTTGGAAAGACAGGTACATCCCTACGTTCGCGAGCGTTTTCAACAAGAACTACAGCGTACCAATGACGACACGGTAGTATTAGATATTCCTCTTTTGTTTGAAGCAAATCTAATGGATACGGTAACAGAGATTTGGGTGGTGATTTGCGATCGCCTGAAGCAAATTGCTCGTCTACAACAGCGTAATAGCTTGAGCAAAACTCAGGCTGAAGCTCGTATCGATAGTCAAATTCCTCTCTCCCAGAAAGTCGCAGCAGCAGATGTTATCTTAGACAATAATCAAAATCTTCAATATTTGTTTACTCAAATTGATGTTGCTTTGAAGTTAAGTAACTAATTGTGTAGTTTGATTTAAAACTGCGGCTTTATGCAAAATGGTAACAACTGCTACAGAAAATCGATATACTATAGATGGACAAGCGGAAATAGAGCTCGATCTCTAAGTTTGTGAGAGTGACTGTGTTTCGCTGCTAATTAAGATATTTAAGATAGCTGCATAAATTGTAGCTTTTTGACCATATACAGAAATACATAGCTTAACTCAGAGGTAAAAAACAATGAGACTACAGTTTAGAGGAAAAATTTACGAAGCACCTCACACAGAGTGGGACGTTAATGAAGGTGAAGTAGGCGGCAAGTATCGCGGCGAACCCTGGAAAGTTCATCATCTCAAAGAAAAACATCGTCACAGTGTTAACAAAGCCGAACTGACTTATCGCGGTATTCGTTACACCAGAGACTAATCGGAATTTTAAAGGGGCATTAAATCTATTCTAAAAATGCCTCCCCTTATTTAAACTTTTAACGAGCGATAGATTAATATATATATTTTGCTATTATTTCTATCTTAGCTAGACAAAATGATGAAAAATATATTTCAACATTCTGAGACTAGAGATTCTAGATACCATCTGGAAATAGTCGAAACAGAAATTACTGATTGGCAAAGAAGACACAATTCACCTCGTCACCTATCTGCGCCTGAATCTTTATCCCACCGAAGCAACAGCAATTGGGGCAAAATTGATAGTGTACCAAAATCCTGTCGCCTGAATTTAGGGAGTGAAGATAAAATGAATGCTGCGGTAAGCATCTTAAGATATCAGTTGAGCGATCGCACTGTTCGAGCCAAACACCTGGCTAGTATCCAAGCCAAGTTAGGACACCGTTTACAGGTGGCAAAGTCTCAGGGAGACGCAGAGCTGATTGGTATCCTGCAAGCAGAAAATAAGCAGTTAGAAACCAGCGTTTGAAAGCAAAATCTATCTCTAACATGGGAGAAAAACGATTAACTCCCATATAGCAAATTGCGCTGCGATGTAAAACTTCAAACAGTTGCAACGGCTTTTAACTCAAAGATCTTTTCAATAATGTCTTCGACTACCTTGTCTGGAGTAGAAGCACCAGAAGTTATGCCTACTGAAATTTTTCCCTCTGGCAACCAATTTTTAGCAAAGGAGATATCTTTCTTTAATGGTTTGTGTTCGAGGCGATCGCGATCTAAGATTCGCTCTACACTATCGATATGATATGAAGGTATGTTGTACTCCACGGCAATCTCCTGTAGGTGAGTGGTGTTAGAAGAGTTAAATCCACCAATAACAATCATCAGAGATAAGTCTTTTTTGACCAAGTCGAACATTGCATCTTGTCTTTCTTGAGTCGCATCGCAAATAGTATTAAAGCTCATAAAGTGTTCGTTTAGCTTGGTTGGACCATGCTTCTGCATCATGGTTTGCTCCAGTAGCTTACCAATATGTTCCGTCTCACTTTTGAGCATCGTGGTTTGATTGGCAATCCCGACTCGAACCAGATCGGTGTCGGGGTCAAAACCTTCTGAGTAGGCATTGGCAAACTTAGCTAAAAACTCGGTTTTATCTCCACCATTGAGAATGTAGTTGGTGACATATTTAGCCTGTTCTAGATTCAAGACTACCAAATAGCGATCTGCAAAAGAGCTGGTTGCCACCGTCTCTTCATGAGCGTATTTTCCGTGAATAATTGAAGTATAATCGCGTTTTTTGTGCTTTTCTACGGAATTCCAAACTTTTGACACCCAGGGACAGGTAGTATCCACTATTTTGCATCCTTTATCGTTGAGTAGCTGCATTTCTTGCACGCTAGCACCAAAAGCAGGCAAAATTACCACATCGCCAGCGTTAACAACATCAAAATTTTTCTGCTCGTCAATAACTTCAATAAAGCCAACATTCATCTCCCGCAAACGCTGATTGACTGAAGGATTGTGAATAATTTCGTTGGTAATCCAAATCTTTTCAGTCGGAAAATGCCTGCGAGCTTCATAAGCCATCGCAACGGCTCTTTCTACACCCCAACAAAAACCAAAAGACTCTGCTAAATAAATGGTGACATCGCCTCGAACATAGCAATAATTGCGATCGCGAATAGCTTGAATTAAATCGCTTTGATATTCGCTGCTCATTGTTCCAGCAACTTCTTCCGCATGTCCAAAGCTACGACGGTGATAATTTTCTGACTGCTGTAAAGAGCGTTTAAAAGCTTTTGTATCCATTTTTAAGTTGGTTGTTGGTTATTGCCGAAAAATATAGAGGATTAGATCTAATTTCCTAGATATTCTATAGTTGATATAGCTTAATCCCCAGAATATTAATATTATAAAAGTTTCTATGAGTTTACCCGAGGCAAATACTCCACTATATAATCATACTTTACCCACCATTGAGGAATGGTTGCGGGCAAAGGGATGCAATCGAGATGGAGAAAATATTCACTGCTGGCACTTAAGCAACACAGCATGGAAAGCGGAAATTTGCCTAGAAACTGAAGAGCTAACCGTCAGATATTTCGATACGGAAGATACTAGTCAAAATAATCTTAGTCGCTCGTTTAAGTATTCTTTAAGTCGGGAAGATATAGAAGATGCAGTCTTTTCTGGACCATAGTTCCTACAGTTTCCGCAGCTATGAAAGATGACCGTACAGGAATTCGATGTTTCAGTTGGGATTAGTAACTTTTGAGAACCTAAGGATGAATCGAACCATCGGGCAAGGTTGCACCAGTGAGCTTAACAGCCGTTATTTTGACCATTAGCTTATTGCTAAAACCGACTTTTGCCCCGCTAAGATTTGCCCCGCTCAAATCCGAACCACTGAGATCCGCACCGATTAGATTAGCTTCTTTTAAATTAGCTCCTCTTAAGTTGGCTTGGAGTAGATTAGCTCCTTTTAAGTTGGCTCCTTGTAAATTTGCTTCTTCTAAGACGATTTTGTGCAAAAAAGCATCGCTGAGATCGGAATAAGAAAGGTTAGCTTGAGATAAATCTCTGCCTGAAAAATCCTTTTCCTTGAAGTTAGATCTGCTTAAGTCTGCACCTCTAAGATCTTTGTTGTAAGGTCTTTTGTAGTTATTATCTGCTTGGCGATTGGAACCATAGCTTTTGGTAGATTCACGAAAATCTTGATAGCCATCTTGCTTGCTGTTGCTCTGGTTTCCAGCATTCTTGGGCGAATAGTAGTAAGCTCGGTAGTCCCAAGGATCTCTTGGCTTATGTGTTCTTGCCTGTTGATAACTGCTGCGAGTATAAGCTTGTCGATCGCTTTTTTCCTTAGAGCTGCTCTGACTAGAATAGGACTGATAGCTACTTTGGCTGTGACTGCGATATTTTCGCTCTGCCGATTCTCTGGTTCTCGATTGGTAAGTGCGATCGCGATTTTGATAAGAGCTACTTCTACTATAGGATTCTCGACGAGGAGAAGCTGTAGATGCAGATCTAGCTTGGGTTTTATTACTAGAGGTTTTAGTCTGTCGGTGCTTGCGATGATAAGAGCGCAACGAATCTCTAGCAGCATTGATTTGCTGAATCTTTTCTACAGATTTTTGAATCAATCTTTCATTTTCTTGAGGAAGGCGATCGGGATGCCAAATAAATACTAAGTCTTTATATGCTTGATTGACTTCTTCTAAAGATGCACCTGGTTCTAATCCCAATACTTTGTAGTGTTGTTCTAGATTTTGAATCACTATGGCAATCCTTCCTTTACTGCTATCTAAGTTTTACTCAAACTATCTGAATCTGATGGTGCTTAAATTTACTAATTAAGTTTAATTTTAGAATAGTTATTTGCAGAATCAGCCAGTCTAATAATTTCTTATTATTATAAACATGAGTTTATTTTATGTAAGCTACCATTGCGAAATATCCGTCTAAGGCAAAAGTAAGGGATTGGTAGACTCTTTACAAATTTTCCGATTTTAGCCCTTTGTACGGGATGCCATTTCTCCATATGTAAATATTAGTAGAAATTATTAAGCAGCAGAAACAGCATCCATGGCTTTGCAAACCTAAAAATTAGTGTGATTGGCGATCGCATCAGCTAATTTACTGATCGCATCATCTGTGGCGATCGCGCCTAATTCTCCAGAGGCACGAGTACGGATACTCAAAGTGTTTTCTGCAACTTCCTTGTCTCCCACTACGGACATTACGGGAATTTTTTGTTTTTCCGCATTACGAATCATTTTACCCAAACGCTCGCCGCTAGTTTCAGCTTCAGCGCGGATTCCTTTGGCTCGCATTTTGGCTGCAACTTCTTTTACATAGTCATAGTGAGCGTCTCTAACAGGCAACAGGCGTACCTGTACGGGAGCGAGCCAAAGAGGAAAATCTCCTGCATATTCCTCAATCAAAATACCAATTAGTCTCTCTAAAGAACCGAAAGGCGCGCGGTGCAGCATAATCGGACGCTGGCGACTACCATCTTCTGCTACGTATTCTAATTCAAAACGTTCGGGCAGATTGTAATCTACCTGTACCGTACCTAGCTGCCATTCTCTACCCAAGGCATCCTCAAAGATGAAGTCTAGCTTGGGACCATAAAAAGCCGCTTCTCCGATACCTTCAAAATGATCCATCTCCACTTTTTCGACTGCTTTGCGGATTGCATTTTGAGCTTTTTCCCAGGCGTCATCCGAACCAATGTATTTATCCGACTCTGGATCGCGAAAGCTAAGGCGAGCCTTGAATTTAGTTAACTGCAAACTCTTAAATACAGTCAAAATCAGGTCTACTACCTTCAAAAATTCGTCGTCTAACTGTTCGGGAGTAACAAATAAATGAGAGTCATCTACGGTAAAGCCACGAACCCTAGTCAAGCCTCCCAACTCTCCAGACTGTTCGTAACGATACACCGTACCAAATTCTGCCAGCCTCATCGGTAACTCTTTATAAGAACGCAGCTCGCTTTTATAAATTTGGATATGGAAAGGGCAGTTCATCGGCTTCATCACAAACCCTTTGTCGGGCTCGGTTTCTGACTCATCTGCCATTAGAGGGAACATGTCTTCTTTGTAGTAAGGATAGTGTCCCGAAATTTTGAACAAATCTGTCTTCGCCAAATGAGGTGTCACTACAGGAAGATAACCTCGTTTGGTTTGTTCTCCTTTTAAGTAGTCTTCTAACTGCGATCGCAAAATAGTTCCTTTAGGCGTCCACAGAGGTAAGCCAGCACCTACAGGATCGGCAAAAATAAATAGCCCCAATTCTTTGCCCAATTTGCGATGATCTCTTTTTAGTGCTTCTTCCTTGCGCCGCTTGTACTCTTCTAGCTGTTCGGGAGTTTCCCAAGCAGTGCCATAAATACGCTGCAGTTGAGCTTTGGTCTCATCTCCGCGCCAGTATGCTCCCGCTACGCTCTCTAGAGCGATCGCCTTGGGATTTATCTCCCCAGTATTTTCCACATGAGGTCCCGCACAAAGATCCCACCATTGTTCTCCCAAGTGATAAATGGTAATTGGCTCTTGAATACTGTCTAATATTTCTAATTTGTAAGGTTCGTTTAATGCTTCGATGCGTCTTTTTGCTTCTTCTCGACTAACCTCTTCCCGCAGTACGGGCAATTTACGATTGATAATCTTAATCATTTCCTTACGGATTTTTTTGAGATCCTTCTCTGTAAAGGCATCGGGACTATCAAAATCGTAATAAAAACCGTTTTCTGTCCAAGGACCAATCGTTACCTGTGCTTTGGGAAATAGCTTTTGCACTGCCATTGCCATAACATGAGATGTAGTGTGGCGTATCTTCTGTAATGATTCGGATTCACTAGTGCGAAGTAGTTTAATTGGTTGTTGTGCTTGTTCTGCTTCAGGCATCGGCTATCGTAAAAGACACTTATTATATCGTTATATTCTACTAGGACTTTTGACTTGAGTTATGAATTTGTTGGGGATAATCAACTACAAATTTATTAAAATAGGTGAATAGTATATTAACTTATGTAAAAAACGCTAATATAAGTACTGAGATAATAAGCTAACTTCATAATTTAGATGTCAATAGAGCAACCTACGGAGAAAGAACTACTCAAAACGGTATTAGAGCCGCTCCTAGAGGATTTTCAATATTGGTTTGAGCGATCGCAAAAACTTTTGGAATCGGAAAAGATGCCTTTTTTTTCGACTGCCGAACAGGCTAAATTATTAGCAAGGATTGTTCGTTCTCAGCAAGAAGTTCAAACAGCACAAATGTTATTTAAAGCAACTGATGGTTCTGCAGGCATTGATTCAAAAATTTTGCTTCCATGGCATCAGTTAGTAGCAGAATGCTGGAACGTAGCGCAAAAATGGCGCGAGTCAAAAGAAAACAATCGGAATATTTCCTCACAATCTTAAGTAACTCTAAAGAAATTTTAGTTTCGAGCTGGAAGATTTTAAAAAAGAATTTATCAAATAAAAATCAAAGTATATGTTGCATCTGGTTTATATCTTGGCATTCACGATCGTTGCCCTAATGGCAGTCAGCAACCTAATTCGCAGTCTGATTACCTTGAGTGCCGAAACTCAAAAGCTTTATCCTCCCAATTACAACAACTCTGCGAGCGATCGATCTCGTCAAAGCAAGCAAGTTCATCCAGAATTATTAGACGATCGAGGTCAAGTAATTGAAGAGCCTTTATTGGTGATGCGTTCTGTTTCAGTCGATGACGCTCGTTCTCGACTGGACGCCCTTTATGATGCATCTCCTAGCAAAACAACCGAGCCAGAAGAGTAGGCATATGACTCGAAACTAGGTTGTCGAGCAACTAAATAAATTCTTTAATTTGAACTGGCGTTTGAGGTCGGTTTTTGGGAACTCTATAAGTAGATGTTTTCAACAAATTCCTATGCCTAGAAAGCCCGATGAATACGCCATCCACCTGTTGATTACAGGAGGACATAGAGAAGAAGTAAGGTTCAAAAGCGTCCAAGAATTTCAGAAATGGTACAGCACTGAGCTTATGACTAAGTCAGACTCTGAAGACTTTATCAATGTACCGATTAAAAATATTCAAGGAGAATACATGGTTCTAAGACCGAAAAGTGTCTTAGCAATTAGGGTGGAACCTGTTTTTCTGGGGAGTGTGGAAAGATTTTGATTTCGCCTTGGCGAAAATTAGCGTTCTTTCGATGTTTTTCTATTTGCGGGTTAAGTTTGCTCGTGTCATATCTTGCTTAGGTATCCCAGTAGATCTGCCATTTCTTGCTCGCTCGGCTGAAATTTTGGCATGGGTGGAGTTTTGCCGCTAACTACCTGCTCGATCAACTCTCGCTTAGATTTTCTTTTGGAAATATTTTCTAACTTTGGTCCCACGTTAAGATCTGCTCCTAGACTGTGACATCCAGCACAATTTATCTGAAAAATTGCGAGACCTTTTTGGTAATCTCCTTCGAGGGAGAGTACGGCTCTGGTGTAGGGATCCGAACTGTTTTGCCAATAGATACCCAGAACGCTAGAACCGCAAATTAACAATATAACTATTGCAATTGTTAAGAGGCGATTTCGCCAAGTTGGAAGTTGGACTAACTGGTTATCCACTGCTTGTATTGAATGTTTGATAAATGTTTGATTAGATTTATTATGATTTATAAAATAGCTTAAAGTTTATAGCCAAGGTATGCAAGTGATAGTCGCGATATATCATTTTATCTTAATGATGGCGATCGCCTCTTATCAATGGCAGACTCGCTCGATTTTGTTCTCGAACCAATCGATTATGACAGAGATATCAGATTTAGCGTAGGATATATCTTAGTCAAACATTTTTATTTAGGAGAAACGCGGTGATAGAACCCTTATTGCTAGGAATTGTATTAGGTTTAATCTTCATTACCCTATCAGGATTGTTTTTTGCGGCTTATATGCAGTATAAACGCGGAAATCAGCTAGGCATAGACTAGATCTGAATACAAAATATAAGATATAAAAATTTATCACATAGACAAGTTAATAGTCGAAATATCTTTATCTAAGATGAGAAAGCCAATCTGCTCGCTCATCTTTTTTAATGTCATTGTTCTTACTTGTCCACCAAAGCAATCTAAATCACAGTCAAACCATCGATAAATCCAAGGTCGAAGCTGTCTTTTCCCACCTGTTCGATTGAAGCTTCTCTACCATCCTGTTTTGTGCGCAGATCTATCTTTAGATAATTGGATGGTGTAATAGGCAGACGATCCCACCACTCGATCGCTGTAATGCCTGGTTCGACTTCTATCCCTTCCCAATAAATCTCAGGATAAATGCTTTCGACTTGATTGGATTCTAAACGGTATAAATCTAAATGATATAGAGGAAAGCGGTCGGCTAAATATTCGTTGATTAGAGTAAATGTCGGACTAACTATCGGTTCTCGGATATTTAATCCCTGTCCAATTCCCTGAACCAAAGTAGTCTTTCCCGCACCCAAATTACCAGACAGCAAAATGACGCTTCCTTGGGGTAAATGTTTTCCTAATAGACAACCCAAACGTTTTGTCGCATCAGAATCAGGCAAAAATATATTGAGCATTGATAGACCCTTGTACAGCAGAAGAACGGCAAGCTAGAATCGAGTTCAATCCTGTGATATAAAAAAGTTCATGAAAGTTTTACATAACAGAAAGGAGCAGCACATACTTTCTTCATATTCAATTGGTACATTATAAATAAGCCAAGTAACTTTAAGTCGGGATGGCAAAGTAAAACTAAATTGCTTAGATAATTTATTTACTTTGCTACTTCCCTTATCTCTTTTAACTACTATCAATATTTTTTAGCAGTATTTCACAGCTTATCTCTACATAGCGGCTGTTGACAATATCAAACCTCACAGCTAGTTGAAAGAAGTTATTTTCAATAGACGTTTGACTATCGGTAACAAGTTCTGTTTTTACTTAGGGTTTACTGAATAAGTTAAAACGCAATATTAAAAAGCTTTTCAAGCGTTATTAAAATCCTAAAGTGCAAGGTTTTTGAGTCAATTGGGGAAATTTCCTTGCACATAACAACATATACAACCTAATTTTTTAAAA
>JBCDCO010000151.1:0-14036 GCA_039181635.1 Cyanobacteria bacterium P01_G01_bin.19
AGTCTTTGTCTGAAGCACATATCTTATATACATACCAGGGGGTATGGCGGAATTGGTAGACGCTGCGGATTTAAAATCCGTTGAGGGTAATACTTCGTGGGAGTTCAAGTCTCCCTACCCCCATCGCTCTGAAACCTTGATTAAATTGGGTTTATCGGCAAAATGAGCTAGTACCTTAGCATCAATTACATCTGTTTTAGCTAACTGTCCTAGCGAAAAGCCGTTGCGGGGGTCAGATGCGGCACAGCCATGAAAGGGCAGAGCGTCTACGACTGGGCGCGTTAGCGCCGTGCCTTTCCCCCGTTGAGGCTATTGAAGCTGTTGAGTTTACGCTTAGGAGAGAGAAATTGTAGTGACCCAGCTTTAGGACGGTTTTTAACAACCAAGGATACCTCGGTCTACTACTTTTTCTAAAGTATCAGGATTTGATACCTTAATTTTAAGATACAAGGATATCCCCCTTCGACAAAGGCGTTTAGTTTCCCCATTCGAGGATAAACGCCGCATGTACGTAGCCGCTTCGCATATACCTTTGGTGCAAGCGCCGCAACTAGTCCTTTAGGGCATATAGCAAGCAAGAACCAGTATAGGTTTAAGGGTAAGCAAATGGTTACTCTATTTAAGCCCAAGTCCACTAGTAGCTTCTGTAACAGGATAATCTAGCTTTGTACGACTACTCATTAAGGGGAATCCAGACTGAAACCGAACCAGCCAAACAGCGAAACTCTGCCCAGCCTTCATCGTTAGTAGTAATTGGTTCTTTTATATGTTCGGTAATATCGATGTAAGTTCGATTGGGTTGACCGACTTCCATCCATTTACTAGCGTCTGACCCATTACTCATGACAACCGCCATTCCCCCAGGATGTTCTTCATTGCCCATACGAGTCCAACTAATACAATTGGGATGGTCAAAATAGTCGTACTGCTCTCCAAAGGCACATTCTTGACGAACTTCAAGGAATTTATCGATTAACCACTTGTGAGAATCCATAAAAATCTCGTATTCATTGCCATCGTTCCCAGTATCTTGGTAATGCGCTCCATAATAATCGGCATAAAAGATACAGGGATAACCATCGCGGCGAAGTAAAATCAAGGCATAAGCCAAAGGTTTGAACCAACTTTCCACTACCGATTCTAGAGACTGTAGAGGTTGGGAGTCATGGTTTTCAACTAAGGTTACGGCTAGTGCGGGTTGGTCTTTAACCAGGGTATTCTCAAAAATCTGAGATAGATCGTATTCCTCCCCTGCTTTACTAGCTTCGGTGAAATTGTAGTGTAAAGGTGCATCAAATAAAGCTACATCCCCGCCAGTCGCACCTATAAAGTGATGCAAGGCTTCAATATTACCCGACCAATATTCCCCTACAGCAAACAAAGACTTGCCTACATGGCGTCGGACGTGGTTGAGCCATTCTGGGAAAAACCCTGCTTTGACGTGTTTGACTGCATCGAAACGAAAGCCATCAACATTGGTAGTATCGACATACCATCCCCCCCAATATTTTAATTCATCTCTAACTTCGGAATGTTCCATATCGAGATCGCAACCCATCAGATAGGCAAACGAACCCTTTTCTAGATCTACTTGGTCGTCAAACTGCTTATCTTTAAATAAATAAATGGCGTCGTTCTCTGGATCGAAAGCATTGTAATCTACCGCATCAAAATGCCACCAGTGCCATTCCAAGTCAGAATACTTGCCATTGCGTCCAGGAAAAGTAAAGTGAGTCGGGACTTTAACGGTTTGCAACTCTCCAATTGCCTCGTGGCGATTATCGGGATTTATGGGTGTCGCTTCCACTTCTTCTTCTGCATCTGCCCCCATTTTATGATTAAGAACGACATCGGCATAGATGCGAATACCAGCTTCCTTAGCAGTTTTAATCGCATTGATATATTCATCTTTGGTACCGTATTTGGTTCTTACCGATCCTTTTTGATCGAATTCCCCCAGATCGAACATATCGTACACGCCATAGCCTACATCGTAGCCACCACCAATACCTTTATAGGCAGGAGGAAGCCAAACCGAGGTAATTCCTGCTTTAGCCAAATCCGCAGCGTTGTCCGCCAACTCATTCCACAAGTTACCATCGGGTTTGATATACCAGTGGAAATATTGCATCATTACACCATTAAACTCAGACATATTAAAACTTACTCCCAGCAGAAGCCGAACGAATATGTGAATTAACTAGATTTATTTATTGTTTTAGACAAAGACGCGATAAGCCTAACGGCATAGCTCCGCAGCGCATTGCTGCGCTTTTGCCTTTTTTTGTATGTCTAGATATAAAGTAAGCAATATTTATTAATAATTTGTGTCTTGGATATATCAATTTTGACAAACAGCGTTGGCGGTTTGAACTAGACAATAATAGAGCAAATGATGGTATTAATTAAAAACTAAAAGCTAATTTTAAAATAACAACTAGTTGCTAAATTCATGACAGAGTTGAGTCCAGAACCATTATTATTGCAGGCTGCCAGGGGAAAAGCTGTTTCTCGCCCTCCTGTTTGGATGATGCGTCAAGCAGGCAGATACATGAAGGCATATCGAGACTTGAGCGATCAATATCCAGGATTTCGCGAGCGATCGGAAAATCCCGACTTGGCAATTGAAATTTCCTTACAGCCCTGGCTAGCTTTTCAGCCCGATGGGGTGATTATGTTTTCCGATATTTTGACTCCCTTACCAGGTATTGGCATCGATTTTGAAATTAGCGAAAGTAAAGGTCCTCTGTTCCCGACCACAATTCGTACCGCAGAACAGGTTGATAACTTACAGGATCTCGATCCAGAAGTATCTCTACCCTTTATTAAAACAATTCTTCAGTCTCTACGCGCAGAAGTAGGCAACAAATCAACCGTATTGGGCTTTGTGGGGGCGCCGTGGACATTGGCTACCTATGTCATCGAAGGAAAAACTTCTAAAACTTATTCCGTCATCAAGCAAATGGCATTTTCCGATCCGACGGTTTTGCATCAGTTATTGAGCAAAATAGCCGATGCGATCGCCGTATATGCTAGATATCAAATTGACTGCGGGGCGCAAGTCATTCAACTATTTGATTCCTGGGCTGGTTATCTGTGCCCCCAGGACTATGAAACTTTTGCCCTACCCTATCAGCAACAGGTGGTGCGTCAGATAAAACAAACCCACTCCGATACTCCGTTGATTCTTTATATCAATGGTAGCGCGGGCATATTAAAGCAAATGGCTCGCTCTGGAGTCGATATTATTAGCCTAGATTGGACGGTGAAAATGGCAGAAGCCCGACACAAACTGGGTAAAGATATTAAAGTACAGGGGAATATCGATCCTGGAGTACTGTATGGCTCTCAAGATCTAATTCGCGATCGCATCAAAGACACTATTCATCAGGCTGGCAAAACTGGTCACATTCTCAACTTAGGACACGGTGTTTTAGTCGGCACCCCCGAAGACAACGTGCGCTTTTTCTTTGAAACTGCCAAACAATTTTCTTGGTAAAGATAAAAAATTTTTAGAATAAAAAACAATTAATCTTAAAGACAGAGAAGTTCAACTCAATCTCTTGTTACAATAGTTTACAAAAGTTGTCAGCGTCAGTCCAAAATTATGCCTCAACAGACATTAAATCAATACAACACTATTAGCATTCCATCCCAGGCGGTCGACACCTACGAAAACACCGATCTAGCATACGATGAACCAAATGCAGACTGGCGTTACAACCCAGAAACTAATAATGCTCGCTATCGCAGTCGTCCCTTTGCCGTACTAGGCAGACTGATTGCCATTATTTTTCCCTTTACCAGTTTTGCATTAGGAGTATGGTGGGACAATTTTACGGGAAACTCGATCACTAAACAGAAGAAAAGAGCCAGTCAGCTAATTAAAATTTTAACCAAGCTTGGTCCTGCCTACATCAAAATCGGTCAAGCTCTTTCCACTAGACCAGATGTGGTTCCCCCTACTTATTTAGAAGAGTTAACTACCCTACAAGATAAAATTCCTTCTTTCCCCAATGAAGTTGCTTTTCGCTTTATTGAAGAAGAATTGGGCAAACGACCAGAGGAAATTTATGCCGAACTTTCTCCCGAACCCATAGCGGCAGCTTCATTAGGGCAAGTGTACAAAGGTAGATTAAAAACAGGAGAAGAGGTAGCTGTAAAAGTACAGCGTCCTGGCTTAAACAGTCGAATTAGCCTCGATATTTACATTATGAGGTTGTTAGCTGGCTTCGTACAGGATAACTTTGACTTTGTGCGTTCCAACCTGAGAGCAATTATTGATGAGTTGGCAGAGCGTATTTTTGAAGAAACCAACTACAACCAAGAAGGTCGCAATGCCGATAAGTTCAAAGACCTTTATGGCTACATCGATGAGATTTACGTGCCCAAAATTTACTGGGACTACACGGGAAATCGCGTCCTCACTATGGAATGGATTACTGGGACAAAATTAACCGACATCGAAGCGGTAGAGGCTCAGGGAATTGATGCCACTCATTTAGTAGAGGTTGGAGTTGAATGTTCCCTAAGACAATTATTGGAACATGGTTTCTTCCATGCCGATCCCCATCCTGGCAACTTATTGGCCATGAAAGATGGTAGATTGGCTTATCTAGATTTTGGCATGATGAGTCGAATCAAACCGTACCAAAGATACGGCTTGATTGAAGCGGTAGTTCACTTAGTCAATCGCGATTTTGAGGCTTTATCCCAAGACTATGTAAAATTAGATTTCTTGACTCCAGACACTAATCTGCAGCCAATCATCCCCGCATTGGCTAATGTATTTGGTAATGCTTTGGGTGCGAGCGTAGCCGAACTAAACTTTAAAAGCATTACCGATCAGATGTCGGCAATGATGTATGAGTTTCCCTTTACCGTACCTGCTTACTACGCTCTAATCATTCGTTCGATGGTGACTTTAGAAGGTATTGCGATCGGTATCGATCCTGAATTTAAGGTACTCAGTAAAGCTTATCCCTATATTGCCAAACGTTTGTTGACCGATCCCGCACCAGAATTAAGAGCTTCTTTGAAGGATCTATTGTTTAAAGAAGAAGGTTTTCGCTGGCATCGTCTAGAAAATTTGCTCAACAACGCTACAGATTCGCGAGATTACGACTTCGATGGGGTGGTGGATCAGGCTCTCGATTACTTATATAGCGATCGCGGTATTTTTATTCGGGAGAAAATTGCCGACGAATTGGTTAATGTGATTGATAGTCTTGGACGTAGAGCTTTATTCAATATTTCTAGCACCTTTCGCCAGCAAATTGGTTTAGCTGTAAGGGAAACTCCTGCCGAGTTCAGAGAAGATTCTTACACCATGACCCATCTCAGAAACATTGTTGGTATTCTTCAGCAAACTCCAGGGTTCGATCCCACTCGCTTGATTTCAATCGTGGCTAAGATTATTACCAAGCAAGAAACCCAAAAAATGGGTCAACAGGTAGCTGAGAGACTGACGCAAAAAATGGCGGCTAGATTGATTAGAAACTTATTGGTAGAACAAACTAAAACTAATTCCCAACCAGCTCTATCTGCAGCTAACAACTAGATAATAACTACAGAGAAAAAAAGAAGCACATCTAGCGATAGTGCTTCTTTCAAACTATATTACCGAGTTGATAGTGATAAAAGAAGAGTCATCTGCTATCACTTAATCTATTATTTCATAGGTGTTTTGTAATCTGGCAAACTTCATTAAATCTTTGCTCTCTCTACACCTTATGCACACATAGCTACAGCTACCAAATTAATAACCTTTCTTTTCTTGAGCGACCATTTTAGCGGCGATCGCGCCACCGATGAAGCCGAATAAATGTCCTTCCCAGGAAACACCCATTTGGCTGGGAAATACTCCCCAAATAAGTCCGCCGTAGACTATTGCCACAAACACAGCCAGACCAATTGAAGGGAAATTCTTTTGAAAATAGCCTCGTAGCAAAAGAAATCCTAAATATCCATAAATGAGGATACTTGCACCGATATGAACTGAATTAGGCGCGCCAAATATCCATACCCCCAGACCGCCAATTAAGGCACTAATAAAAGAAACTACATAAAAGTCACTAGTTTCTTGTAACATAGTCAACCATCCCAAAGTGATAAAGGGAATAGTGTTGGCAATTAGATGACCGAATCCACCGTGAAGCAAAGGTGCCAGTGCAATTCCCCATAAAGCTGAAACGTCGCGGGGCTTGATGCCATATTGGTCTAAGCTACCTTGAAAAATAGCGTAGTCGGCAATTTCGATCGCCCAAAATAAGATAATCGAGCTGATTAGTATTTTAAATTCTTTCAAAACAGGTTTCTTCTTAGCGGGTTTGCGATAGTAGCTACTCATATTTCATTATAGATTATTTGCTTATTAGAATATGTTCTGAAAGATACTTCTGAGCGGACTGAAAGATTTTAATATTTGGCATGAAACTATTTCCGACCGAATAAAATAGGTGAAATAAGAACAACTGTTTTACTCACCACGACCGCAGCAAAAGTTCGCTTTGTTACATAAACAGCTCAATTATGTCTATGACCGAACCGTTTTGTCGAGTCATTAATCCTAACGCCAAAACTTATTGTTCAAAAAATGTGTTGAAACAATTATGATATAGATCTATGCCATTTGTTGCAAGGGTTTGCGTGCTGTCAAAGCATTAAAACCTCTAAAAAAAAAGAATAGGAAACAAAACTTAATATTTGTAGAAAGGTAACATAACTTTTCTACGGATAAAAAGATCTTCAGACTAGGAGGAATTAAATTTAAATGAAGAAATTTGTAGGTATTATAGTAGCCTTATTTTTGGTTATTGGTTCTTGGGGTTTTGTAGGAACGGCCCAAGCAACCGAGATGGAAACGTTCAATATCCAATCTCCTGTGCTATTGGCGCGAATAAACACAGCTGACGCTAAACGCAAAGAACTAGTAAAAGGCAAGCTGGACTTAAACAACAGCGATGTTAGAGAATTTCGCAGACTGCCTGGATTCTATCCTGGTCTTGCGAGTAAGATTATTCAAAATGCGCCTTATGCAGAAGTAGAAGACGTCTTGAATATTCCTGGCTTAAGTGACAGTCAGATCGAGCGTCTGCAGGCGAATATAGATGAGTTCTTTATTACTGATGTAGAAGCTTCTATGAACGCTGGTGGCGATCGCTATAATCCTGGACTATATTAAAAACCAACAATTAGGGCGTGCGATCAATTATAAAAAAAGAGCTTTTTTCGTGATGCGAGCATTCCCTTGCGCCTGTCGGCGACGCGGGGTCTCGCATCCTTTCAACGACCTACTTCGTCAAAAAATAACCTCCGTAGCGATGCTACTCAGAACATTTTTCTCCTTGTATCTCGCTGAAATCCTCTCAAAAGCATTCTTCCCTTTAATCAATCGCACGCCCCAGATTAAGACAAGACCGCGCTTGCTAGTTATTTAATTTAGCTAACCAAGCGTGGTTTTTTTGTCTCTGTATGGCATGATAAATTTCAATTAAGATGTGTCAAAGTATTTAAAATTGAATTATCTTCAGTTCGATGTAGTAGTAGTGGGTTCGGGTGCAGCAGGACTTTATGGCGCGCTATGTTTATCTCCTGACTTAAAAGTTGCCCTAATCACCAAAGATCGACTCAATACAGGTGCGAGCGATTGGGCGCAAGGCGGAATTGCTGCCGCGATCAGTCCAGATGACTCTCCTCAATGGCATTTGGCAGATACATTAAAAGCAGGAGCGGGCTTGTGCGATCGCCATGCAGTCAAATTTTTGGTAGAGAACGCTGCCGAGTCGATCGCATCCTTGGTAAAGATGGGTGTTGCTTTTGATCGTCAGCAGAATCAGCTGTCAATGACCCTAGAAGCCGCCCATTCTCGCCCGAGAGTACTTCATGCCGCCGACACCACAGGCAGGGCAATTGTGGCGACTTTGGCTCAACAGGTATTAGAACGAGATAACATTACCGTTTTATCCCAAGCTTTTGCACTAAAGTTATGGCTCAGTTCTCAAACGGGCAATTGTCAGGGGATCTCTATTTTGCAGCATGGAGCTATAAAATGGATTCAATCTTCTGCGGTTATTCTGGCTACGGGGGGTGGAGGACAGGTATTCTCCCAAACTACTAATCCAGCAGTGAGTACGGGGGATGGCGTCGCGATCGCCTGGCGTAGCGGGGCAGTAATTAGAGATCCAGAGTTCGTTCAGTTTCATCCCACTGCCTTAACCGTTCCAGGTGCGCCACGCTTTTTAATTAGCGAAGCCGTTAGAGGAGAAGGGGCGCATTTGGTAGACAAGACGGGAACTCGTTTTGCGTTTGATTATCATCCCGATGGGGAATTAGCCCCAAGAGATGTGGTGAGTAGAGCTATTTTTACTCACCTACAAAAGACGGGAGAAGAGTTAGTATATTTGGACTTAAGACCAATCCCCGAGGAGAAAATTCGCTATCGTTTTCCCAATATCATCCGAGTTTGTCAACATTGGAATGTCGATCTTTTTACCAAACCAATACCCGTTACCCCAGCCGCTCACTATTGGATGGGGGGAATTCGGGTAGATACGATGAATCAAACCTCAATTCCTAGATTATATGCAGTGGGAGAAACAGCCAGCACTGGGGTTCATGGGGCGAATCGCCTGGCAAGTAATTCTCTTTTAGAATGCGTGGTATATGCTGCTCAATTAAGCAAATTGAAATCTATTCCCTTAGAAAAGAGCCATCAGCCTCAAATTATCGAAGTTGATGACGATTGGGATGATGATTTGGAGTTAGTTAGTTCAATTCGCAACCAGTTACCAGATTTAGTCTGGCAAAGTGCGGGCATCTGTCGCCAAGGATCGGTCATGGAAAAAGCGATCGCAACTGTGGAATTATGGCGATCGCAGCTACAGAATTTATCCTGTAGCCAATATGTATTAAGTTTATCTCCCGAACAAGAAATTAAGTTTAAATCTCCTCAAGCAGAAGTTCAGCTAAAGCTTTATGCAGAAACCCTTAGCTTGCTTGATATTGGCTATTTGATCCTTAAAAGTGCTGCCTTTCGTATGGAGAGTCGGGGAGGACACTATCGTTTAGACTATCCCGACACTCTTGAAGAATGGAAACTACATACGGTGATTCGCCAAGAATCGATCAAGCGCGGCTAAAATCTTTGCCAGGTTTTAACCTTAAAACCGATGCAGCAAATCAGTCTCATCCATACAATTATCAGTCGATTATTGATAGTTGACGATGCGAGCAAAACTCTGGGGTTCCAAACTTGCTCCCCCAACTAATGCCCCATCAATTTCTGGCTGATTCATAATTTCGTCCACATTGGTGGGCTTAACCGAACCGCCATACTGGATCGAAACGTTTTTATTGTCTAGCTGCGATCGAATAACGCCAATTACCCGATTTGCTTCTTGAGATTCGCAGGTGTCTCCCGTACCAATTGCCCAGATCGGTTCATATGCAATAACCAAATTGTTTTGATCTACTCCTACTAAACCTGCCTCGAGCTGGTTGATGATTATACTCTCAGTTTCACCAGCATCTCTTTGTTCTTTAGTTTCGCCGACGCAAAGAATTGGCACAAATCCCGCTGTTTGCGCAGCCTTAATTCTTAGATTGACTGTTTCGTCTGTTTCTCCAAAATACTGTCTTCGCTCGCTGTGACCGATAATTACATAGCTAACACCAATTTCTTGCAGCATATCGCCAGAAATTTCTCCTGTATATGCTCCTTCTGCTTCCCAGTGAATATTTTGCGCTCCTAACATTATTTTTCCACCATGCAAATTCTTGGACATGATGGTTAGGGATGTAAACGGCGCGCACAAAACAATCTCTCTTTCCTCAAGAGTATTTTCTACCTCTGATTTAAATTTTTCCACAAATTTCAGGGACTCAGCCTGATTTTTGTGCATTTTCCAATTTCCCGCAATTATTATTTTTCGCACAATCTAAAAAACATCTTAAATTATCTGCAAACCTCAGTTTAAGGCTTTGTGGGGGATTAAGGCTAGATTATGGAAAATAGAGCAAATTGAGTTCTAGAGAAAAATCGTACTTTCGATACAAATTTTCATTTTTTTAAAAAAAGTTAACTTTTCTTATACAAAGTACGCTAAATTTTAAGTATACGATCTCTAAAATATTAAGTCTTATGTCCATAATTGTTTGGTAGATCGCCCAAGGTTAAGTTGTCAAAATATTTTGGCGACGCCGAACTCACACATATAATTTGGTCTCATATTGTTTAGATTTCGTAACTTTTTATTCTTTATACATACATTCTTGCAATAAAATGGCAGCTAACCCTTTAATCACTGGAATTTTTCGTCCTAATACTATCCCTAATTTTTGGCAGCAAACCTCTTGGGCAATCTTGAGAGCAGTTGTCGGAATCATGATGATTCACAATGGTATAGACAAATTAGCCAACATTGAAAGTTTCGCAGAAGCTTACGTTGCTTACATTGGTTTACCCTTCCCCGTGTTCTTTAGTTATATTGCTGCTTTCACCGAGCTTATTGGTGCGCCTCTGTTAATCATTGGTTTATTAACTAGACCTGCTGCACTCGGTCTATTTGCTACCATGTGTGTAGCAATGTACCACCATATTTTGGTTGCTGGTTTAAGTATTCCTTACTTAGAGCTATCTGCAATTTACGCAGCTTGTTTCTTGTTTTTCACTGTAAACGGCGCTGGTTTATTCTCTACTGATGCTTTAATCACTAATGCTCTAGATAAATCCGCTTTGTCTATTCAAGCGAAAAAAATCATGTTGCTAGAGAAAAGCTTCAACTCCACCGAAGTAGCTGAAGTTGCATCCAAATAAAGGTCTTGGGGTATGAAGGGGCTTCGCCCCAGTTGTAAGCCATAAGCTTAAAGCTTTTTGATAGATTAAACCAAGATAATTTAAGGCGATCGCTTTTTTTAAAGAGCGATCGCTTTTTTGCTTGCAAATAATTATTGAAAACCTGGTTGATACTAAATCCGATTATTAAAGTATGCTTTAGAGAGAAACTGAGAACCGAGCTTAAAACCCTCTGACTACTGACTACTGACTACTGACTTACACAATATTAAAGTGTTGTTTCAAAACAGGATTTGGTACGGTTTCTATCTCTCCATTGCAGCAACCGATTTTGGCACATCAGCCGTTAAAATATCGTGTCCAGACTCAGTCACCAACAGATCGTCTTCAATCCTAATACCAATACCTTTCCAATTATCGGGAATTTCTGGCTGTCCTTCGGCGGGTTTAATCGAGGGTGAAATATAAATTCCTGGTTCTACAGTGACAATATGTCCTGGCTGGAGATTTTGCCAGGTTGATTTGTTGTGTTTGTAGGTACCAACATCATGGACATCCAAACCCAACCAGTGTCCCGTGCGGTGCATATAAAAAGGCTTGTATTTCTCTTCTTTGATAATCTCTTCCAAATCGCCTTTAAGTAGTCCCAAATCGAGCAAACCCTGAACCAAAACACACACCGCCATGTCGTGAAACTCATTATAAGGTTTCCCTGGTTCTACTTCAGCGATCGCTTTTAATTGAGCTTCTAAGACGATTTCATATAAAGCCTTTTGCTCGGAGGTAAACTTGCCGCCCACAGGGAAAGTGCGGGTAATATCGCCGTTGTAGTAGCCATAAGAACAGCCCGCATCGATCAGCAGCAGTTCGTTATCCTGCATCTGGCGATCGTTCTCAATATAGTGAAGAATACAGGCATTTTCACCCGAAGCGACAATTGAAGGATAGGCAATGCCAATACCTCCTTCCTTACGGAAAATATGCTCGATTTCCGCCTGTACCTGATACTCATACATTCCTGGGCGAGCAACTTCACGGGCGCGATTGTGTGCCATCGCTGATATTTTAGTAGCCTGACGCATCATAGCGATTTCACCTGGGCTTTTAACCAACCGCATGGGAAATGTTAGAGGGCGAGTATCTTCAATTGCCAAAGGTGCCTGACCCCGTTTTTGATAGCCTCGCATTAGTCTCTGCCAATGAGAGATTATCGTGTTGTTAAAACTCTCATCATTACCTAAGTGATAATAAATGCGATCGGCATTAACTAAATATTGAGGTAGCTTTTCGTTTAGTTCTTCAATAGGATAAGCTTCATCCGCACCGTAAATTTCTTTGGCGGCATCAACTCCACAACGATAGCCAGTCCAGGTTTCTTTGGCTGGATCTTTGGGTCGAACAAACAAAATATACTTGTGTTCTTCATGATGGGGGGCGAATACCGCCACGGCTTCGGGTTCGTTAAAACCCGTCAGGTAATAAAAGCTGCTTTCTTGGCGATAAGTATACTCTACATCGTTGTGCATGGTTGCCAGTGGCGCACTACGAAAAATTGCTGTCCCTCCGCCAATTTTGGACATAATTTCCTGCTGGCGTTGGCGGTATTCTTGTTGCTCGATCCCCATTTGTTAGCACTGTAGATAAACTTAATTACTGTTCATTATAAGGAGTTTTAATTACTCGATGGCGACAGCTCTCAAAAGAATGGTCAATGAATAGCTACGATCGCTTTGGTGAAGATAATATAGTTAGAAAAAGCTATAAAACTGACAGTGACGATCCTGTATTTGAATTAACTCCAGTAACGGAGAAAGTTATTTCTTATTTCTGATTTCTCGCAAAGGCGCAGAGACGCAGAGATTGAGAACAACCAAGAAAAAGAGAAGTGTAAAAAACACATAATAGTTATAAGTATCTAACCATTAATACATACTTCGCTTTCTTTCCCCTTTTCCAACTTTTATTAATAAATTCAATATTCACCGATAAACCCTTAGCGCCTCTGCGCCTCTGCGTGAGAAACCAAAATGAAAATAGCCCTAGCCCAACTAAACTCCACTATCGGCGATATAACCAATAACGCCCAACAAATAATCGATGCAGCCAATAGCGCAGCCAATCAAAACGCAAGAATACTATTAACCCCAGAATTATCACTCTGTGGTTATCCTCCCAGAGACTTATTACTCTATCCAGGCTTCATCGAGTTAATGGACAAGAAAATAAAAGCGATCGCGGCTAAAATTCCTGACAACATTGCAGTCTTGGTGGGTACAGTCGAAACCAATCCTCATGCCCATTCTAAAGGACAAAAACCTCTATACAACAGCATGGCATTAATAGATGGAGGAGAAATAAAACAGATTTTCCATAAGCGTCTATTGCCTACTTACGATGTCTTTGATGAAGATCGTTATTTTGAACCAGGATACGAAGCCAATCACTTTACTCTAGATAATCTAAAGATCGGTGTAAGTATCTGCGAAGACTTGTGGAATGACGAGCAATTTTGGGGAAAACGCAGCTATGAAGTTAACCCCATAGAAGAATTAGCGCAGTTAGGAGTTGATGTCATAGTTAACCTATCGGCTTCTCCTTATTCGGTAGGGAAACACAAACTAAGAGAAGCAATGTTACATCATGCGGCGACTTCTTATAGTAAGCCGATTATATATGTCAATCAGGTTGGCGGAAACGACGACTTAATTTTTGATGGTAACAGCGTGGTGTTTAATAGTGCTGGAGAAATAGTTGATCGCGCTAAAGGTTTCGATCGCGATTTAGTTGTCGTTGAATTGGAAGAATTAGAGGAAAATAGAGATAGACTGAGATCCCCCCTAGCAACTCTTAATCAGGGAGGGATTGATAGTAATGAAGAGATATATAATGCTTTGGTGTTGGGAGTTAAAGACTATGCCAGGAAGTGCGGTTTTACAAAGGCTATCTTAGGCTTAAGTGGTGGAATAGACTCGGCTTTGGTAGCTGCGATCGCATCTGAAGCATTGGGCGCGGAAAATGTGTTAGGGGTATTAATGCCATCTCCCTATAGTTCCGATCATTCCATTAGCGATGCGGTAGATTTGGTTAATAATCTGGGGATGAAAAGCCAGCAGCTAGCTATTAAAGATGCAATGGAGGCTTACGACACAATTCTCGATCCGATGTTTGCAGGAACAGAGTTTGGTATAGCCGAAGAGAATATCCAGTCGCGGATACGAGGGAATTTATTAATGGCGATCGC
>JBCDCO010000152.1:0-14036 GCA_039181635.1 Cyanobacteria bacterium P01_G01_bin.19
CCCGAAGAGAAAGCAAAAATATACAGCGATCGCGTTGAAAAAGGCAGTTTTTTGGTTATGGTAACTGGAACTGGCTATGAAATGGATCGAGCTGCAACTATCATGCGCCAGCACGGTGTAGAAGAGTTTGACATCTATGATATGCCTGGAACTACGCCCACCACAGTTGCTGATGTAGACGAAGATATTAGAACCAGAACATACATCGACGATGCGAGTAAAATCAGACTTTACGAAGAAAGACTGATGGTTAACAAGCAGCGGGAAAGAACTGGTGCAGTGGCAGTAGGCAAGCGTGTTGAGACAGATACTGCAGAAGTAGCAGTGCCAATTGAAAAAGAACGTATTGTTGTCGAACGCATAGATGCAACCGACAAAACTGCAGTAACACCAGGTACGACCGATTTCGCAGGTGGCGAAGTAGCCCGCATGGAAGTTTATGGAGAAACTGCCGACATTGAAAAACAAGCCTTTGTGCGCGAAGAAGTTAGCGTACGCAAGGAAGTGGAAACAGACACTGTTGAAGCAAAGGAAACAGTACGTCGTGAAGAACTAGATATTGAGGCAGAAGGCGACGTAATTCAACGATAAATATATTAGTATAACGCAAAGGAAAAGCATGGATTTTGGAATAAAAAATAAGGTAGCCGTCATCACTGGTGGAGACTCTGGTATGGGCAAGGCAACAGCCAAGCTGCTCGCTGCCGAAGGAGTCAAAATTGCTCTAATTGACAAAACTACAGACGAGTTAAAGGCTGCTGCCGAAGAAGTCAGTAAAATAGGCGAAGCTATACCTGTTACTGCCGATTTGAGAAATTTAGAGGAGGTTGAAGCCGCTAAAAAGCAAATCATAGATAAATTTGGTACGGTTCATATCCTGGTCAACTGTGCTGGTATAACTGGCGCGACCAAAGAATTTCTCGAACTGACTGACGAAGATTGGTATGAAACTATCGATGTAGACTTTATGTCTGCAGTAAGAGTTTGTCGTGCTTTTATTCCTGCCATGCAAAAGGAAGGCTGGGGAAGAATTGTTTTGATCGGTTCAGAAGATGCCGTACAACCATACACGGATGAAATGCCCTACTGCGCGGCTAAAGCAGGAGTCCTCAATTTAACTAAGAATTTATCAAGAGCATACGCCAAAGACGGAATTTTGGTTAACTCAGTGTCTCCAGCCTATATTGCTACCCCAATGACAGACGCCATGATGGAAAAACGGGCTGAAGAGAAAGGAATGTCATTTGATCGCGCGATCGATACTTTTCTTGATGAAAAACGCCCCTACCTGGAATTGCATCGTCGTGGTAAAGCTCAAGAGGTGGCGGCAGTAATTGCTTTTCTTTGTTCCCAACATTCCAGCTTTGTGGTTGGCGCAAACTATCGAGTTGATGGTGGCTCGGTAGCTACTGTTGGTTAAACAAAACAATTAATAATAATAAAACGGAGAAAAAAATGAATAAGTTAGTAGGTTTTTTAGTAGGCGGTACTTTGCTATTTGGTGCGGTTGGTTGCGATGTAGCTCGTACTAGTGCCGATGCTCCCACTGAAATTGAAGACGGCGCGGTAGTAGAAGAGCCAGCTCAGGTAGAAGAAACTTTAGAAGATGCCAACAGCGAGATTCGCCAAGATCAGCTAACTTCCGATATTCGTGCTAGAGAGCAACGCAATGATATTGCTGGCGACCAGCAAGAAAGAAATGATTCTGACATTGAAAGCGAAGTCAGAGCCAAATTAGAGGCTAATATTCCCCGCGCAAAATTAACTATCGATGCAGAAGATGGTAATGTCGCGATCGTCGGCACAGTACCCAGTGAAAAAGAATATGAAAGCATTATGCCTCTAGCTGAAGAAATAGTTGGAGTCGATACGGTGACTATGGAAGTAGATATTATTCCTGCTGCCGAATCATAAATATAGTTATTTATATTCAATTAACAAGAACGACACAAAAGAGGGTTTGGCTTTGCCAACCCTTTATCTTTTGGCGATCGCTTTTGTATTCCAATCAAAAATCAAAATGATACTAGACAATTGATTAAAGTTCACATAACATATCGGCGATCGCCTCATTAACAACTTGAGGATATTCGGCAATTAATAAATGTCCTGCTTCTGGTAAGTGTAAATGTTTGCCCAAAGAAAAATTACTTGCTAGTTTTTCTCCCATCTCTTGAGTGAAGCTAGGATCTTGTCCTCCAGTAATTACTAATACTGGTACTTGGGGTTTGAATTCTCGATGGCGATGCCAAAAGTTATAACCCCAAAAAATTTCTAATGCTTCATAGGGATGAGATTTGGTGGGGACAGGACTTTCTGCAAAAAAACGTTGTATTCTTGGATGCTCATGGCGATCGCTGGCTAAACGATTGGTCAATCTACGTATTTTGGGTAAATGATAGAGATGTCTGCCACCCCAAGCCAAAAACTTCATTAAGGGAATTTCCCACCAAGGATCGAGGTCGTGTGTCCCTCCTGCGATTAAAACCAAGCCACTAGTCTTATTTCTTCTTGCCCATTCTAAACCTAATGGCACACCATAACTATGACAGCAAAGAATTGGCTGTCTCATTCTGTAGCGTCGTAATAAACGGGTTAAATCTCGACGATGTCTACCTAGAGAATAGCGATTGTAGGGTGTAGATTCCCCATGTCCCCCCAAGTCGTAAGCCAATACTTCTTTATCTTGACTGAGAAAATATTCGTATTGCGATCGCCAGTTATACCGATTGCCCAAACCACCATGTATAAATACTAATCCAGGGCTAGTACCAGCATGATAGCTAACCAGTAGCTGCACTCGACGGCGTAATTTTATCGTTTGCCCCTGTAAATAATCTGCTGATTCTGAATTAATCGACATGGAATCCCGAGTAGAGATAGTAATGTTCAACGAATTAATTGATATTTTACAAACGGACGATTCAATATATTTTGGACTAAATTATTTTCTAATAAGCTAGGTGGTAACATCTTTTCTGTAACTACATATTCTTGTTGTAATTTTAAGCCAGCTTTTTCCATTACTTTGGTTGAAGCTTGGTTTTCTTTCAAAGCCCAAGCCGATATTTTGGCTATGTCAGACTCGCTGAAGCTTTTGTGAATTAATGCCTTGGCTGCTTCTGTTGTATAACCTTGATTCCAGTGCGATCGCTGAATGCGATAGCCCATTTCTGTCGCGTCTGATTCGGCAAGATTTAACTGTCGTAATAATTCAAAATCTACTTCAGGACGTAAAAATATCCAACCAATAAATGTTTGACTAGATTTTGTTATGATCCCCCAAAAGCCGTAATCTGGCTGTAAATTATAGCTTTGAACATAAGGTAAAAAATTATTGGCGATCGCCCGACGACTAACGGCAATTCCTCCATTGATATAGAGCATCACTTCTGGATCGCTATCCAACTCGACTAAGTTATCGAGATCGTCTTCAGCTAGGTTGCGTAGAGTGAGTCGTTGGGTTTCTAAAAAAATATTCATTTTATTAATGTTTACATTATATTCGACAACAAACCTAGCTGCGTTTTCTTAAATATACTTCGTCCAAACATCAGATATTAAATTAATTCTCAATAAGCAAACAAAGGATATAAACCAAGTAAAGAGGAGTTGAATGAGATCTTTGATTATAAACTTGAAATATTTGTCCAGCCGTAGGCAATTTCAATTAATTTGTTCTCTTTTCTCTCAATTTCTTTTTCTTTGACTTTTGTTCCACCAAGCTTTTCATAAAAGAAGTAGGCAGGATTATCTTTTAAGACCCAAACCAGCATAGAGTTAATTTGCATTTCCTCAAATTTTTCTACAACTTTGCCAACTAATTTTTTACCAATACCTAGCTGTTGAAAATTCTCTAAAATATAAATAGCGTACAACTCACCTTTATATACTGGATTATCTTCTCTTTCCGATCCAGCATTAGCAAAACCGATAATTTGGCGTGAATCATTTTCAGCTACATAAGTAAAATTATTATGTAAAGCTTCTCTAAAAACTCGATGCCATCCTTGTTCGCGTTTCTGGTAAGACATATTGTCCAAAAACTCATCAGAAAAGATGCCTTTATAAGTAGTTCGCCAAGTATCTACATGGACTTTGGCGATTGCAGATATGTCTTGTTTAATTGCTTCGCGAATAATCATTTGTCAATATTTTAACTATTTTTCTGCTTGGTCTTCTAGATAAAGCAGGAGATCGCTTAGAATTTAAAATATCCCACAAGGGGACAACGTGAAAACGGACAAAGATTCAGACTTTTCAGTTATGCAGCTTGTCTATGAAACCAAAAAACTCCGAGTTAGAGTTTTTACTCCCGACGATACGCAAGATGCTTATTTTGAGTTTGACGAAATTCACCAGGATTTCTTTCCGCCCCTCTCACATTTTTCATTAATTCCTGATGGATTTCTTTAATCATTGTTATCGAGATCGTTAATACTGAAAGCACCATGCGGCTATATTAGTGCAAAAGGCTATTTATCGTTAATAAGAAAAAGTTTGATAATGTTCGAGATAAGCTAAAATCCCTGTCATTGGAAACATGTAAGTTATTTTTGCTATCGTTAATACTTTAGAAGTAAAGTTCTGTATTAACAATAAACTCCACTCTTTATTAATAAAAAGCTGTAGTTAAAACAGTTTCAATTTTGCGATCGCATTCTCGCCATTCACTACTAAAAACATGAAAACGTCAAAGACTCAATTGGGTTTGTGGATCGTTGCGTTATTAACTGGGTTTGTCGGCGTAATCAATTTATATTCTGCCGTTACTCCTGGTTTACCCAGTCGCCTGGCTATTTTGCAAGATATCTATCCTTTTGAAGTGCGAGCAGGTAGTCATATTTTTGCTGCGGTGAGTGGCTTTATTTTGCTTACCCTGGCTTCTAGGTTACTACGACGAAAGAAGGTAGCCTGGTGGCTGACAGTTGCATTGTTAATTATTTCTGTTGCTTCTAATCTAATCAAGGGTTTAGATATTGAGGAAACTATTCCCGCATTTATACTATTGGGGTTATTGATTGGACTGCGTCAGAACTTTACGGCGCGGTCGGATCGTCCTTCGATCGCACAAGGGGTAAGGGTTCTCATCGGTGCATTATTATTTACCCTGGCTTATGGTACGGCGGGTTTTTACTTAATGGAAAAACAGTATCAAACCCAGTTCGATTTACTCCCAGCAATTAACCAAACTTTGGCGATCTTCTTTACTATTGATAATGCAGGATTGACCGCTACAACTCGCTTTGGTAGCTTTTTTATTACTTCGCTGTATATCGTGGCTGCTAGTACGATTCTCTATGCAGTATGGATGTTATTTCGTCCCGTGTTGCTCAGAGTTGGAGGTACGGATGAGGAAAGAGAACAGGCTTTAAATTTAATTAAACAATACGGACATTCTTCCTTAGCCCATTTTTGCTTGTTACCCGATAAAAGTTATTATTTTTCTCCTTCGGGTAAAACTGTAATTGCCTATGTCCCCAAAGGTAGAGGTGCGATCGCGTTAGGCGATCCCATCGGCGCACCAGAAGATCTTAAAGATGCAATCATTGGCTATCAAGAGTTTTGCGATCGCAATGATTGGTATCCTGCTTTCTATCAGACTTTGCCTGAAACTTTGGACTTATATAAAGCTTTGGGCTTTAAGGCTGTCAAAATTGGCGAAGAGGGAATCGTCGATTTGAAAACCTTTACTACTCAAGGTAAACCAGGCAGAAACATCAGAAATGCTCTCAATCGCTTTACTAAATTAGGATACAAGGTTGAGTTTTATCAACCTCCTATTGAGGATGAATTACTAGATAAACTCCAAGTAATTAGCGATCGCTGGTTAAGCCAAATGCAGGGTTCGGAGAAACAATTTTCTCTTGGTTGGTTTGATTATGATTATCTGCGGAGTTGTGAAATAGCAACAGTAGAAGGAAGCGGAGGGGAAATTATTGCTTTTGCCAATATTGTTCCTGAATATCAGTTAAACGAAATTACTATCGACCTGATGCGGAAGTTAGCAGATACGGAACATGGAGTGATGGAATTTTTGTTTGTTTCTTTGTTTCAGCACTACAAAGAACTCAACTACGATGGTTTTAACTTAGGACTTTCAGCCCTAGCAGGACTAAAAGAAGCGCGTCAAGCACCCCGTCTGGAAGCTGGTTTAGACTATCTTTATCAGCACCTCAATCGTTTTTATAATTTTCAAGGCTTGTATGGTTTTAAAGACAAATTCAATCCCCGTTGGGAGTCGCGTTATTTAATCTATCCCAGTTTGGCTGCTTTACCCGATGTGGTAGTGGCTTTAGTGCGAGCTGATTCAGGTGATCGCTTGTGGGATTATTTTAAACCAGGAGCGTAGAATATAGTGGGTAGCAAGGGTCGATCACTATTTTTTTGGGTCTTGTGTGTCCCGACTCGTTTTTCTACGCTCGAAGAAATAGACTTTCGGTTCGATGAGAGCGCGTCCAGCAACTTTTTGATAGAAGTACTGGGATATCGAACGGTTTGATACCTCTCTTCTTACTTCTTTAAACCAGCCAATCCCTGCAACCGCAACTCCCAGACGAACCACGGATGTTATTAAAAAGAGAAGCGAAAAAGGTTCAATTCCCAAACCGATAAGATATTCTGAATGGGTTGCATAGTCTAATAATTGAGAGCCTACGAGAGATCCTGCCAGTACTCCCATTGCCGAACACGTTCCTTGATAGGCGATAAATCGGGGTCGTCGCTTTGCTGGAAGAGAGTCGAGGAGAAAATTATTGACTGAAATTTGAAATCCAGCATAAGTAGCCCCAGTAAATATATGCAGTAGCACAAGATATGCCCATGATTCACTTACAACCCAAAATGCGGGGAGGACGGCAATCCCAATACTGGAAATTGTCAGCAGTTTCTTGTTGCCAAAGCGATCGCCCAATTTTCCCCACCATTCCATACAGATAAACTGCGACCCCATAGAGATTCCAGTCAGAATTGCAAACATCAAATATGGTACTTGTAACTCCTTAAGTAGGTAGAGACTAAAAAAGGGAAATGCGACGTAAAGA
Organism: Cyanobacteria bacterium P01_G01_bin.19; assembly: GCA_039181635.1. Lineage (GTDB taxonomy): Bacteria > Cyanobacteriota > Cyanobacteriia > Cyanobacteriales > Xenococcaceae > Waterburya. The sequence goes on from JBCDCO010000152.1 coordinate 7,044, forward strand.
CTAAAATTGAAGAGGGTAAGATATACGGTATAGCGTCCGAAGTTACTCTGGAAAAGTCTTTTTAAAAACCGCTTTATTCCAAGCTGTGAAGAATTATTCACTAGCATCGGTGGGTCTTGATATTTGCTCAACCAGTATGCCGAGGTTAGCCTCAGAATAGCTGCACTCATGAATACCACGGCAAAGGAGAATGCAACTGCTTGAAGACGCGAGCCTATTTCCAGGATTACACCAGCGTAAATCGTGGTTACAAGGAAACAATATCCATAAACCTTGTTTCTACGTCCGAAAAACTTGCCCCTTCTTGCCGTTGGCACCAAATCGCCGAGTAGACTAAGCCATATTGGAGCAATAACCTGACCAATGCTGTGGGTTCCTGCAACCAGCAAAATAAGCATAGTTACTGTTCCCCACTCAGGTGGCAGAAGTAATGAGGTGAATGCAATAGGAATCCAGACTGCTGCTTGCACATAAACCAGAATTGTCATGATGCTCATTCGCGATTGCAGGGTTTCCGCCAATTTTATTCCAGCAAGCTGCATGAATGCTCCGAGGGCAACAGGAAGACTTTCTAGTACAGCAATCTGGGTGGCTGTTCCTCCCAGGAAAATTGCTAGAGGAGTTAGTTGCTGTATGCCTGCACCGCTCATGACTGCGGCACCTAAGCCTTCTCTTATGGATACAAAAAGGGTCTTTTCTAAAGCCTCATCTGAAAGATTCTTTGAATGCATTATGAAGCTTATAGAACTCTATAGCGACTATATTATCAGCTCATATTATTAATCATATTTGCTAATGGTATCGATATTTACACCCACGACCAAGCAAAAATAAACCTGCAATGCTGATCACAGGTTTACTTGGCGGTATATTTATAGTTGATTTTCTAAAAGATTAAAAACTGTAGGCTCAAATAAAGTAGCGGCTAGTTTATCTGAAGACCCAGAGATGCTTTGTCTTTTGCCTCTCAATTTAGGCAAAAAACACTAGTAATAGGTACTAGTCAACTGCATCTTTGATCGCATCTTTACCATCTTCAACTGCATGTTGTGCGGATGCTTCTGCCTGTTTTGCTTGACCTTCTGCTTGGTCTTTCTTGTCTCCAGTAACATTGCCCATTGCTTCTTGAGCTTTACCTTCGATGTTCTTTGCAGTTGCTTCTACTCTATCTTCAGTACTCATATTAAGTAACCTCAAATTATTTTACAGTTGTTATTTATGCTAATAAAACTTTTACTGTTATTTAATCCCTCTGGAGAAATATACCGCACAAAAAATATTACCTATCTCTAGAAAGAAGATCTATAGGCAGATATAGATTAGCTTGAAGGGAAGTAAAAATTTTACTAAAAGCTTTTACCAAGAGGATGTTTGGGAGGTGATTATAAGCTATGTACATCTGCCATAGCCCTAAAAATAGGGGCATACAGAGAGACAAGAAGCGGCTTATTGCATTTTTCAGATAACCTCCAAAAGCGGAATTATTCAAACATTCATTTTCTCTGTTTAATTCATAGATCGAGTTTGTAGAAAATGCAGACAAACTTGTTTCTATTTCAGAAAAGCTAACTATATAAAAGGAAAAAAAAGTGTTTCACAACAATATAATGCCATTGGCACAGGTACTTGTAGAAACTGAACCAGACTTGGAAGCAGTACAGGACGCTTCTTTTATGTTCAACGGTCCTCAGTTCTTTGCCGCTTTGATCGCAGGGGTGGTTTTAGCCTTTGCTTTTCAATTTCTATTTGCCAATTTAGGAGTAGCTGCGGGTATTTCTTTAGCAGGGGGCAGCTCTAGTTCTAGCCACGACGACGATTCTGGCAGTCTGGGGCACACTATTAAAAAGATAGGTATGGCGGTAGGCTTAGGTACGCTAGTAAGTGTGACTCTAGCTTTGTTCGCTGCTAGTTTACTGGCTGTAAAGTTGGGCTTATTTGTCGCGCCACTTTCAGGAGCGATCGTAGGTTTAGTCATTTGGGCGACTTTCTTTGCCTTGATGATGTTTTTTAGCTCCAAAACCTTTGGTTCTTTACTGGGTTCGGTAGTCAGTACTGCCACTGCGGGAATGCAGGCTCTATTTGGTACTGCCACTGCAGTTGTTGGTGCTGGTGCAGCTAGTAAACAGGTAGTCAATACTGCTGAAGCTGCAGCGGCTGCAGTACGTAGAGAATTAGGTGCGGCGATCGACCCCGTATCCATGCGTGAAAACGTAGAGGACTTACTTCATTCCATCAAGCCCGCGACACTAGATCTAGAAAAGATTACTCGGGATTTTGAAGATCTATTGGACGACGAAAACCTACAGGCAATTGTCGATAGTGACAGCGTTAAAAACATCGATCGCCATACTTTTATCGACCTAATTAGCGATCGCTCTGATATTTCTCAACAGGATGCCGAACGTATTGCCGCTAAACTAGAGCTAGTTTGGCACAAGACTGCTAGTAAGTTAACTCCCTCCAGCAATCCCATTACTGATTTTGCTAATTATTTAAAAACGGCGACCAAAGATCAGCTTGTGGGCACAGAATTTGGTAGAGAGTTAAACTCTTTAGTTAGCAAAGTCAAGCAAAGCAATAGTTCTAATGGTTATAATCCCATGATGAAGGCTGTTACCTCCTTTGGAGCGAGCAGTTTGGCAAATATTGTAATGGGACGTTCAGATTTATCAGACTTTGATGTCGATAAAATTGTCGCGCAGCTAAAATCTGCAGGCGAACAGTTAGGGGAGACAACCGATAAGGTAGCTTCTCAGGTAGGTATCAAAGATACTCCTGATACTACAGTTCAAAAAGACATCAAGCACTATTTGATTAATGCCTATCCTTGGCAGCTAAAGCAAAGCAACTTAGATAGTGAATTTCGCGATTTAATTTACGATCCTGCTGCCGATCCTCAAGCAGTGGCTACCGAACTAAGAAAGGTTAATCGTGCCGACTTTAGTCAAACCTTGAAGCAAAAGGGTTTACTATCCCAAGCGCAGATTCGCACCATTGCCAACCTGCTTGATGCAATTCGTTTGGAAGTCATTGCTACAGCCGAAGCAGCTCAAGCTAGAGAGAAAAGTATTGAATTGATGGTGGAGGTAGAAAGATATTTAACTACCGTCAGCAAAGAAAGTTTTGCACCTGAAAAAATTCAGCTAGAGTTCGAGCCAATCCTAGAAGACTTTGACGCTAGCTACGAGCAAATAAACACTCGTTTGGCAGTTCTAGACCGCCCTACTTTAGAAAGAATGCTAGAGTTGCGCGGCGACATGGATGAGTTTGAGATCTCGGCGATCGCAGGGGAATTAGAATTAGCGCGCGATCGCGTCTTAGAAGCCAACCGTCAAAATGTGAGCAAGGCAAAAGCAGTTGCCGAAAGACAGTGGGTACAGGTTCAGTCTTACCTGAAAGATACAGGTAAAGGCGAATTAAACCCCGATGGCATCAAGCGAGAATTAAAGCTGTTGCTCGACGATCCTCAAGCGGGAAGTTCTGCACTCCGAGCGAGGCTAGCCAGCTTTGATCGCGACACCTTGGTACAGTTATTGTCTCAACGTCAAGACCTCAACGAATCTCAGATTGAAGACGCGATCGATAGCATCGAGAGTACCTGGATGAGCGTGACTCACGCACCCCAAAAACTGGCTGGAAAGGCTCAAGAACAGTACGATCGCGCCAGTTCGGAAATTGCCAGCTACCTCCGTCGTACTGGCAAACCAGAACTCAACCCCAGAGGTATTCAAAGAGATCTGTCTCTCTTGCTTGAAGATCCTAAAATGGGTTCTAAAGCCATTCGCCAGCGTTTAGCAGCGATGGATCGAGATACTTTGGTACAGCTATTGGCGCAGCGTCGCGACTTGAGCGAAGAAGACATCGAGCGAGTAATTAACGACGTTCAATCTACCCTCAAAAGTATTGCCAAAGCTCCCCGTCGTGCGGCAATTCGCACTCAAGAAAAAGCCAAGGATTTCCAAAGTTCTGTAGCGGAATATCTACGTGCTACCGACAAGGCAGAATTGAGTCCTACTGGTATTAAGCGAGATGTAGAGCTACTGCTCAACGATCCTCGTGCGGGTGCTGAAAGTCTCAAAGATAGGCTGGCAAGCTTCGATCGCTCGACTCTCAAAGCCCTATTGACTCAAAGAAACGATATTTCCGAAGCAGATGTAGACCGTGTAGTTGATCGAATCTTGGAAGTTCGAGATAGCGTCATGGCTCAACTACAGATGGTACAGAGTAAGGTGCAATCCGTTATCGATCGCATTTTGGCTAAAGTAAGAGCCTATCTCAATAGCTTAGACCGACCCGAACTGGCTTATGAAGGCATCCGCAGAGACATCCATGTCTTGTTCGACGATCCTCAAGCTGGCTTTACTGCCCTAAAAGATCGTTTCTCCAATATCGATCGCAACACGCTAGTTGCAGTTATGAGTTCTCGTAAAGATATCTCCAAAGCTGATGCCGATCGTATCATCACTCAGGTAGAAAGAACTCGCGATCGAGCATTGCAACGTGCCGAACGGATTCAAACCGAGGCAGCAATGCGTTTAGAAGATGCGAAGAAACAGGCTTCTAGACAAGTTGAAGAAACTCGTAAAGCTGCTGCTGCTGCTTCCTGGTGGTTGTTTATTACTGCCTTGATTAGCGCGATCGCCTCTGCTACCGCTGGTGCGATCGCCGTAGTGGGATAGAGACAAGCGGTGCGACCCACAGACGCAATAGCGTCTTAAGTCTGCTTCGCAGACGTTTGGGCTTCGCCCTGTTCGACGTAAGGCGCAAGACAAAGGCTTTAGCCGCATGTACGCGCACCAAGACAGGCATGCCTTGTCTGTACAAAAATCTGTACAATATTTTTTTCTGGCGTGGCTATTAGATTAGCCGCGTTTTTTATTGATGACAAGTTCCGTAGTCTTCAAAGCAGCGATAAATTAATACTTTAGTCAGATTCGCTTTAAATATCTTAAAGATAATGTTGTAGTTAATTTGAGTAACTGTGAGATTTTAAAAATGAGCGATAATAAAACCTTTGAGTTAGATGGTACTCGCCCCATCGAAAGTAGCAAAATGAAAGTAGCCGATACATTTGAAGATGATGGTACTCGCCCGATTGGCGAAAGTCCAGATTTTTTGATTACCGATCGCCATAACGACAGCGAAAGCGATCGCACAAGCCGTCCTGTAAGCTCTAGCAATCTAGATACCGATCTGGCGATCGAGATAGACGGCAAGCGTCCTGTAGACACCAAAGATGTTGAAGTAGTCGATACCTTTGAAGATGATGGTACTCGTCCGATTATGGCTAACAAGTATGACGTCGTAGGTACATTAGATATCGATGGCGAACGTCCCGTTACCTCCAAGTAAACCACAGTCATGATTCCCATATTCACTGCTACACCGAGGCATATTATCCGCCTCAAGTATCTAGTACGGATAATTGTTCGCAAATTTTATCTCAAAAAGCTTTGGCGTCAAGACAATGGAGATTGGAAATGGGTTAAAGAGAAAGCCACTCCAGTAGCCAGTCTCAATCGCAGCCTGTGGCGTTTGTCTGTTCCTACCTTTAATTTTCACTTTATGCTGACTTTGTCGGCAATTATTTCTACTTTAGGACTGCTAGCCAACAGCGTAGCAATTATTATCGGCGCGATGATTATTGCGCCACTTATGGGACCAATCGTCGGTATGGCTTTCTCCGTGGCAATGGGAAATCGTAAACTGCTACGTCGTTCTAGTTTTACCTTGCTAAAAGGAGTGATTTTAACCATCGCTGCTTCTTGGCTGACGGCTTCGATTATTGGTTTGGAAACCGTAGACTCGGAAATATTATCTCGAACTAATCCTACTTTATTAGATTTTGGTATTGCTATGGCAGCAGGGTTAGCAGGTGCTTTTACTCAAACTCGTCGCAGTATTGCCGATGCTATTCCTGGCGTGGCGATCGCCGTGGCATTAGTGCCTCCTTTAAGCGTGATTGGCATTGGTTTGGGTTTGGGAGAGCAAGAAATCGCTACAGGGGCGTCCTTATTATTTTCTACCAACCTCATTTGCATCATCTTTTTTGGCAGTCTGGTATTTTTATTTCAATCCTATGGCAATTTAGACCGAGCAAAGAAAGGGCTAGCTATGTCTACTATTGTCATGTTTGCCCTTGGTATACCTTTAACTTTATCAATGCGAGAGCTGATTATTGAAAAGAATGTCAGTTCTCAGATTGCCGATTTAATCGTGGAGGAAACAACTACTTTTGCCGATGCTGATATTGAGTTAATTGGCGTGACTCCTCAAAAGGGATTTTTACACATCGATATCCAGGTTGCTGCACCCCTCGACTCCATTTCTCAGATCGACATTGATGAGTTGAGAAGATTATTAACCCAAAATATTCTGCAGCCTATTAGCCTTCGAGTGGAGATTATTCCCATGCGCGTCATTGAATCTCCTCAGGAACAAGCAGCAAACTGACCAATTGGGATTCTGACAAAAATAAGTGTTTATGGAGCAGAAAATTGGTAGATGATGGGCGATCGTATACAAAGTTTTCAGCTTATTATTTTCTCTTCTATCTAAAATTTTCTTTAACTAAAACATTAATTTTAACCAGCAATTTTAGTACTCATCTGTCAAGAATAGTATGAATACATAGCAATTAGGCTTAAATATCTAGTAGACAAGGGCATAAATAGAGTTACTATTTATACATCTTCAAAACCTTACAGTTAAATACTTCTGACTACATGCGGGGGGTACCCCTTTGTGACTTCTGACTACATGCGGCGAACTACACGCCTTTGTGACTTCCGCCCTAAAGGATTAGTTGCGGCGAACTAAACGCCTTACTTTCGGTCTCGAAGCGGCACTAGTTTGTAACTTTTAGAATTAAATGGCGTAAAATCTTTAGAATTATGTGGCGCAATACAAATTAACTAAGTCAGTGCTTTTTATAGGGACTAATTTCTACACCTCGAAACCGCAAATACTTGTAAAGAGTAGCTTTAGAGATAC